>VGEN01000062.1 GCA_016869285.1 Alphaproteobacteria bacterium | reverse complement strand
GCCATGTGCCGTCTAGAGAGGCGGAGATGAGCGACGCGCCGGCGAGCATTCTCGTCTATGTCGGCCTCGACCGCTTCGGCGACGGGCTGATGAAGCTCCCCTTCGCGCGGGCGCTGCGCTCGACCTGGCCTCAGGCACGCGTCACCTGGCTCGCCGGCAAGGGCGAGACGGTCTATGCCGGCCGCCTCGGCGGCCTTGTCACTGGGCTTATCGACGAGGTCATCCAGAACGCCGGCATCGGGCTCTCGGCAAAAGAGCTCTTCAAGGAACGGCCGCTGCCGGATCGCCGCTTCGACCTGATCCTGGATACGCAGCGGCGCTTCGCGACCTCGCTGGTTGTGCGGCGCATCCGTCACCGGCGGTACATATCGGGCACGGCGGGCTGGCTCCTCTCGGACGCGCGTTCGCCGAGGGACGAGAAGTCCCCCGCCATGATCCGCCAGATGCTCGATCTGATCGAGGCGGCGAGCGGCCAGCCGGCAGCACCGGGTCGCGCGCGGATACGACTGTCGCCGGAGATCGAGCGCCAGGCGGCACAGCTCCTTCCCGATAGCCGCCTTCATGTAGGCCTCGTGCCCGGTGCCGGCGATCGCCGGAAGTGCTGGCCGCTCGAGCGCTTCATCGCGCTCGGCCAACGCCTCGGCTCGCCTGCAATCCTGCTGGGCCCGGACGAGACCGAATGGCATGCGGCGCTCAGGGAAGCGTTGCCGCGCGCTTCGTTTCCGCTCCAGGCGACAGCGCTCGGCGCGGACCCGGCGCTTTCGCTCGCGGTCGGACGTCGCCTGAAGGTGGCGGTCGCCAACGATGCCGGCATGGGGCACCTGCTGGCCGCCGGCGATTGCCCGCTGATCTCGCTGTTCGGCCCGACGCCGGCGCGCAAGTTCGCGCCCTTCGCCGAGCACCTGACGGTCATCGAGGCGCAGAGCTTCGGCAGCGACGAGATGGCAGCGATCCCGTTCGAAGCCGTCGCGGCGGCGATCGACGGCCATCTCCGCGATTGACGCCTGACCGCGGCCGCCGTTAGGGTCGCGTCATGGCACACGGCCTGCGGATCACCACGCGAATTACGACCCCGGTCCATTGAAGGATCGGGCCGTCGTCGTTCGTTCGTGGTCTTCCGTTTCAGGAGCCGTATCGTGTCTAGCTCTCTCGCCTATGAGTCGTCCGCCCCCTCGCCGGAGGCACTGCCGCACTGCTACTCCGTCCTCGCCCGCGCCGAGGCCTCGGTGATGCCGCGCGTGCTCGAGCTTTTCGTCAAGCGCGGCATCCTTCCCCGCCGCTGCCATGGCGTCGTTTCCGGGCCCGGCCGCGACGGGCTTGAGATCGACCTGCAGGTCGACGGCCTCGACGCCGGCACGGCCGAGCACATCCAGCGCTGCCTTGCCCAGATCGTCCATGTCGAGCGCGTGCTGATGTCGCGGGCGCATCGCGCCTGACGATGGCGCTGATCGACCATATCCGGCGCTGCAACTCCTACCGGCCGGAGGACTTCGTTTCGTGGTCGATCGAAGACAAGATCGCGGGCTATGTCCGCCGCGAGCTACGCGGCACGCTCGCCGGCTATCGAGGACTCTTCACCGATGGCGGTGACTTGAGGCTCGATCCTCGACATGCCGATGCCGCGGCCCGAAGCGAGGCCTTGCGTGAGGCGTCGGAGCGCCTGCACCGCGCCGGCATCGTCCATCGCCTGACCGAGGAGCGCTACCCGGTCCTGGCCGGCGGCGAAGAGGTCGCGACGCTGCCGCGGGGGGCGGCGGCCGTGCTGGGCATCGTCGCGTCGGGGTGCCACGTCAATGGCTTCGTCCGACGTCGAGACGGCATTCACCTCTGGATCGGTCGACGCGCGGCCAGCCGGCCCTACCCCGGTAAGCTCGATAATTTCGTTGCCGGCGGCCAGCCTGCCGGACTTTCAGTCGTCGACAACCTGATCAAGGAGTGCGCCGAAGAGGCCGGCGTGCCGGAGGCCCTGGCACGCGGCGCCGTACCCGTCGGCATCGTCAGCTACGTGATGGCGACGGAGCCCGGCATGGGCGGCGACGGGCTCAACCGGCACGCCCTCCACTGCTTCGATCTCGAGCTTCCGGATGGCTTCCAGCCCGTCTCGGCCGACGGCGAAGTTGCCGAGTTCCGCTTGCTGCCTGCGGCGGAGGTCCAGGCGATCGTCGAGTCGGGCCACAGCTTCAAGTTCAATTGCGCGCTCGTCATCATCGACTTCCTGATCCGGCATGGCATCCTTTCGCCGAATCGTGCGGACTACGTCGATCTCTGCACCGGCCTTCGATCGCCTTTGGAAAGAATCCGCTAGCCCGGAAAGCCTGCCATCGCCCGCACCTCGGCCGGGCTGCATCCGCCTTCGCGCAAGGAGGCCAGGGTCGGAGCGCCCTCGCGCTTGGCGAGGCGGCGGCCTGCCGCATCGACGATCAGCGGGTGGTGCTCGTAGTCGGGTGTCGGCAGATCGAAGAGCGCCTGCAGCAGCCGATGGACATCGGTCGACGCGAGCAGGTCCTCGCCGCGCGTGACCAGGGTCACGCCTTGCCGCGCATCATCGAGCGTAACCGCGATGTGGTAGCTCGCCGGGATCTCCTTGCGGCCGAGAACGATATCGCCGAAGCGTTTCGGCTCGGCCCGGCGCTTGCCGTGCCGCCGATCGTTCCAGGCGAGATCGCCGACGCGCGCGCGTGCCTTCGCCATGTCGAGCCGCAATGCATGCGACGCTCCGGCGGCGATGCGCTCGGCACGCGTGTCCGGATCGAGCGACCGACAAGTCGCCGGATAGTGCGGCCCCTCGGGCCCGTGCGGCGCAGCGCCGGAACGCTCGATCTCTGCCTTGATCTGCGCGCGCGTGCAAAAGCACGGGTAGAGCAGACCCAGGGAGTCCAGCCGGTCTAGCCCGGCACGATAGTCCGCCATATGGCGGCTCTGGTGCCTGACCTCTCCATCCCAGTCGAGGCCGAGCCAGGCAAGATCATCGAGGATGCCGGCAGTGAACTCGGGCCGGCAGCGGCTGGTGTCGATGTCCTCGATGCGCAGGAGGAAGCGCCCGCCCGCCTCGCGCGCGCGGCGATAGCCCAGCAGCGCGGAATGGGCGTGGCCGAGATGTAGGCGGCCGGTCGGGCTCGGCGCGAAGCGGGTGGCCATCATGGAATCGGTTCAGGTTGCCGGCCCGCTTGAACGCCGTCTACAACTCTGCGCTATGCAAGACCCCTTCGCCCTCGACGGTCCGCGCCAGCCCGCACGCAGCGGTAAGACCAAGAGCCTCGTCATCCTTCTCCACGGCCTCGGTTCCGACGGCAACGACCTGATCGGGCTCGCCCCCTATTGGGCACCACAGCTCCCCGACACGGCCTTCGTCTCGCCCAACGCACCCTTCCCCTGCGACATGGCGCCCTATGGCTATCAGTGGTTCAGCCTGCTCGACCGTTCGCCGGCCCGCATCCTCGCCGGCGTACAAGCGGCGGCGCCGATCCTCGATTCCTTCATTGACCAGGAGCTCGCACGCCATGGGCTCGACGAGTCGCACCTTGCGCTGGTCGGCTTCTCGCAGGGCTGCATGATGTCGCTCTACGTCGCCCCTCGGCGGGCGAAGCCGGTCGCCCAGGTGCTGGGCTACTCCGGGCGGCTGATCGGCGGCGACCTGCTGAAGACCGACGCCAGGTCGAAGCCGCCGGTCCTCCTCGTCCATGGCACGGCCGACCAGGTCGTCCCTTTCGACTCCCTGGCCGCCTCCGAGGCCGGGCTCAAAGCGGCCGGCATTCCGGTCGAGACATTGGCGTGCACAGGGCTACCGCACTCGATCGACGAGCGCGGGCTGCGCGAAGGCGCAAAGCGCCTAATCGGCGCCTTCCGCCACGATTCTGCGAACGAGATCAAGGCATAAGAGAGCAAGCCGGAGCCTCAAGATGTTGTGCCGCCAGATGAGTTAAGGTATGTAGATCGTAGGAGTCCCGAGGGGATCGTCCCGGTCGGGAAGGCGGCCAGGAGAAGCAGGTGGGGTATCTGTCGCCCGAAAGCTGTCCGGCTCTGGTGCTGAACGCCGATTTTCGGCCGCTCAGCTATTTCCCCCTGTCCCTCTGGTCGTGGCAGGACGCGATCAAGGCCGTGTTCATGGGCCGGGTCAACATCATCCATGAATACGAGCGGACGGTCCGCTCGCCGAATTTCGAGATGAAGCTGCCCTCGGTGATCTCGCTCAAGGACTACATCGCCTCGGCGCGTCGGCCAGCCTTCACGCGGTTCAACGTTTTCCTGCGCGACCGCTTCGGCTGCCAGTACTGCGGCTTCGGCTTCCCGACCCAGGACCTGACCTTCGACCATGTGATTCCGCGCTCACGCGGCGGGCGGACGACCTGGACCAATGTCGTCACCGCCTGCTCGGACTGCAATCTCTTGAAGGGCAACCGGCTGCCGCGCCAGTCCGGCATGCATCCGCGCACCCGCCCCTACCAGCCGACGGTCTATCAGCTGCAGGAGAACGGCCGGGCCTTCCCGCCGAACTTCCTGCACGAGAGCTGGCGCGATTTCCTTTACTGGGATTCCGAGCTGGACCCTGCCTAAAGGCGCTCCGACAGCCAGATCGCGATACGCGACGCCCCTTTCACCGCTTGCGACAAGACGGCATAGCCAGGCGCCTCTTCGGCGCCGGCGGCCAGCGCGATGTCGCGATGCGCGACCTCATCCTGTCGGAATCGCTCCAGCGTCTGGCTCAGCGGCGCCTCCTCGGTCCCGAGCGCGGCGATCTGCCCGCGATAATGCTCGTCGATGACTTCCTCGACCGCGGCCGTGCAGGCCATCGCCGCCCGCTCGCCGAGCAGAGCGGTCGCCGCCCCCAGCGCAAATCCGGCGACATGCCAGAGCGGCATCAGCGCCGTCGGCCGCGCCCGGCGCTCCACCATCAGCGTCTCGAAGGCCTGGAGATGCTGTGCCTCCTGCTCGGCCATGTGACGAAGCATCGGAGCGCTTGGAGACTTGCCGAGCACCGCGAGCTGCCCCTCGTAGATGCGCCGCGCCCCGTACTCGCCGGCATGGTCGACGCGGAGAATGCGATCGACGAGCGCCCGGCCCGAAGGATCGCCGGGGAGCCGTCGGTTCATCGGGCCAGCTTCCATCCGCCGTGGAGACCGATCAGGGCCAGGGCGCCGGAAAGCAGGAAGTTCCACCCGGCCATGGAGATTCCGAGGAAGGACCAGACGATGTCGTCGCAGCGGACGACCGGGGCGGCGAGAAGCTGCTCGCGAAGCGAGGAGGCGCTGGTCGCCGCGGGCCCGGTTCCGCTGCAAGCCTGCGGTCCTTGCCACCATTGCCATTCGACGCCGGCATGATAGGCACCGATCGCGGCTGTGACAGCCAGCGCGAGCGCCGCCGCGAGCGTTGCCCATCCGCCGGCGCGCGCCTGTCCCTGAAGGACCAGGAACATGCCGACGAGGCCGGCGGCGATGGCGATCACATGCGGCCAGCGCTGGTAGAGACACAGCGCGCAGGGTGCCAGCCCGCCCCAATGCTGAAAAGCGAGCGCGCCGAGAAGGAGCGCCGCCGAACTATGGGCGAGAAGCGCGGGAGCCGCGCGAGGAGAAAAGAGCTTCATCGTCAGAAGATATAGCGCACGATGACGAATCCGCCGACGAGGACGATCGTGGAGACCAATGCCACCATGCCGAGCCGTTCCTCGACGAAGCGACGGATCGGCGGGCCGAACCACCATAGCAGTAACGCGACCGCATAGAAGCGGATGCCGCGCGAGAGGATCGAGGCAGTGGTGAACTCGACGAGATCGAAGGAAGCCGCACCGCTGGCGATGGTCACGAGCTTGTAGGGGATCGGCGTCGCCCCCTTGAGCACGATGATCCACCAGCCATACTCGGCGAAGGCCCGTTCGAACTGCCCGATCGCATCGGCGTAGCCGTAGAAGGTCAGCACCGGGCGGCCGACCGCCTCGAAGCCCCAATGCCCGATGGCATAGCCGAGAAGGCCGCCCAGCACCGAGGCGACAAGGCAGATCGTCGCGTAGATGAAGGTGCGGTCGCGACGGGCCAGAATCATGGGGATCAGCAGCACGTCGGGTGGGATCGGAAAGACCGAGCTTTCGGCGAAGGATACCGCGGCAAGCCAGGGCAGCGCATGCGGATGGGCCGCGATCTGCAAGAGCCGGTCATAGAGGGAGCGCAGCATCGGGCGCCGTTGTAAGGGCGAGGCAGCGCCTCGGCAATCGCCATCCCTGCCCCGGCTCGTGAATTGACAGGGGGGCGCTGCTGCCAAGCATTCAACTGCCGGGGCAAACGCGGCAGGGGATATCCGAGGATGAGCCGGTGGATTCGCGTTGCGGAAGGACCCGCGCCTTTCCTACCGGCGGCGGCGGTGCTCGCCGTGGTCCTCGGCTACGGCGTGAACGTACCCTTCTGGGATCAGTGGGAGCTTGTCGAGCTCCTGAGCCGGCTCGACGACGGCGGCGTCGGCTGGGCCGATCTCTACCGACAGCACAACGAGCATCGGATGGTCTTTCCCAAGATCCTCATGCTGGCGCTCTCATCCGTCACGCGTTGGAACGTCGTCGCCGAGATGCTTGTCGGGGTCGCCCTGGCGTCGGGTTCGTTCTGTCTCCTGCTCAGCCTGGCTCGGCCGGCGCTCCAGATGACCGACCCGGTCTCCCGTTTCTGGGCCGTGCTGGCTATGTCCGCCATCCTGTTCTCGCTGGCACAGTGGGAGAACTGGCTCTGGGGCTGGCAAATCCAGTGGCATCTCGGCGTCTTCGCCGCCCTCCTGTCGATCTGGCTGGCGGCGCGAAGCCTTCGCCATCCAAAGCCTTTCCTGCCGGTCATCGGCGCTGCCGCCTCGGCGACGCTCTGCCAATTCAGCATTGCAAGCGGTGTGATCGTCTGGCTTTGCAGCGGGCTGGTCCTGGCTGCCCATCCGAGGCGGCGCGCGATCCTTTCTGCATGGACCATGCCGGCCATCATTGCCTCCGCCGTCTTCCTCGTTGGCTATGAGCGTGCCGCCGATGCGCCTCAGATCGTGCCCGTGCTACAGGCGCCGTTCGCTTATCTCCTGTACATCGGCAATTACCTGTCGGGGCCTCTCCTGCGCCATTGGACCGCCGGCATTGCCATTGCCGCAGTCTTCGCCGCCCTCGCCTTCGCCGCGACGATGCGCCGCCCGCGCGACTTGGAGTTCGTACTGCCGTGGATGGCGGTCGGGACTTTCGCCATCGGTAACGCGATCCTTACCGCCATCGGCCGAGTCGGACTCGGGCCGCAGCAGGGCCTGGCAGCGCGCTACGTTACCATTTCGCTGCTGCTTTCGATCGCCATCATACCGCTGGGACTCGCGGCCCTGAAGGAAGGGCATCGTCTTTCGCCGGCCAAGCGTCTCGCCGCAATCGGCGGCGCGGCTCTGCTTTCCATACTGACGATCGCGAGCGATATCGGAAACTGGCGGCGTTCCGCGGCGCATGGTCTGGCGATGGCCGAGGCTCGCGCCTGCCTCTTGGCGATCGAGGAGGCTAGCGATGCCTGCCTCGCGCAGCTTTATCCGAACGCGGCGGTAATCCGCAGCCGCGAGCCGCAACTCAGAGCCTTCGGCTGGAGCGGGTTCGCCTCGCCGACGACCCGCTGACACGCCGTCAAAGGCTCAGGCGCTTGAAGATGCGCTCCGGGATCATCCGGATGATCAGCATGATCCATTGCCAGAACCACGGCAGGTAGACGACATCGCGCTTCTTTTCGATCGCGGCAAGAATCCCGGTGGCGATGTCCTCCGGCTTCGCCCAGAGCGGGCCGCCCTTCGGGATGGCCGCCGTCATCGGCGTGTCGACGAAGCCGGGCTTGATCGTCAGCACCTGCACCTCGGCAGCGGCCAGACGATTGCGAAGGCCCTGCAGAAACAGGGTCACCATGCCCTTGGCTGCGCCGTAGACGTAGTTGCTCTTGCGGCCGCGGTCGCCGGCGACCGAAGAAATGACGGCGATGGTCCCGCTGCGCCGCGCCTCGAAGCGGTTGGCGACGAGGGTCAAGAGCGCGATCACGCCGAGCGCGTTCGTCTCGATGTCGACGAGCGCCCGCTCGACCGACCCCTCGCAGGCCTTCTGGTCGGAGAGCACGCCATGTGCGATCAGCACGGTGTCGAGTCCGCCCATCGCCCTCTCGGCCGCATCGAGCAGCGCCTCGTGGCGCGCGCGGTCGTTCGCGTCGATGGCAAACACGCCGACCGATGCGGCCCCTCGGACCGCGATGTCCTGGCGCACCATCTCGAGGCGATCAGCGGAACGGCCTGCGATGAAGAGATGGTCGCCCTTCGCCGCGAAGAGCCGGGCCGTCGCCTGCGCGATGGCGGAGGTGGCGCCGAGGATCAGCACCTTGCGCATCAGCTCTCCTTCCTTGTGTCGGCCGTGACCCGCCGCCAGAAGGCGGACATGATCTTAGGATCGCGGGTTGCTTCCAGCTTCTGCCAGTCGGGAAAGCCGCGGCGGAAGGTCTCCCCCGACATCCGCGCATCCTTTGCCGGATAGACCGCGCCGCCCGCACCCATGACGATGCGGTCCAGGCGATCGAGCAGCGCCAGCGTCGACGGACCGCGGAACGGAAAGTCGAGGGCAAGCGAGGCACCGGGGCGCGGAAACGAGAGCAGCCCGCGCCCGGGCATGTCGCCGAACATCTTGAGGACGGCGAGCATCGACCCGTCTCCGGCTTCCGCAATCGCGCCCAGGATGGCGCGCATCGCTTCCGGCGCCGATGTCGCGGGCACCACGCATTGGTGCTGGAGGAAGCCGCGCGGGCCGTAGAGCCGGTTCCAATCGCGCAGAGCGTCAAGCGGGTAGAGATGCGTCCGATAGTGCTGAAGCGACCGCGGCGCGCGCGGCAGCCGATAGTAAAGCTCGTTGAAGGCGCGGAGCGTCCAGCCGTTGACCGGCGAGATCGGCGGCGTCAGCGGGATTCGGCGAGGCGCGCGCGGCTCCCGGCCGCCGCTGGCGCGCGCATGATTGGCGCGCGTGAAGACGCCGCGGCCGAGCGCGCTCCCCTGCGCGAGGCAGTCGATCCAGGCAACCGTGTACTCGTGCGTGGCGTCCGACTCGGTCGAGAGCGCGAAGAATGAGCCGAGGTCCTCGAAGCGGATGGTCTCGACGTCGAGCCAGGCGCCTTCAATCGGGACGAGCTGAAGCTCTGCGGAGACGATCAGCCCCGTGAGGCCGAGGCCCCCGATGGTCGCCGGAAACAGCTCCGCCTCCTCATCCTGCGTGCAACGGATCCGCCGCCCGTCCGAACGCGCGAGCTCGAAGCCCAGCACATGATGGCCGAAGCTGCCGCGACGGTGATGATTCTTGCCGTGCACGTCATTGGCGATGGCGCCGCCGACAGTGATCAGTCTCGTGCCGGGCGTCACTGGGAGGAACCAGCCGCGCGGAACCGAGACGTCGAGGATGTCGGCGAGCAGCATGCCGGCCTCGCAGGCGAGGCGCCCAGTCGTCGGGTCGAAGGAGATGAAACGATCGAGACCGCGTGCGTCGATCAGCGTGCCGTTCTCGGCAAGGCAGCTATCGCCGTAGCTCCGTCCATTCCCTCGCGGCAGCACCTCGCCCGCGATCGCGGGAAAGGCCTGGTTGCGCCAGGAGAGCGTGACCCCGCGCTGAGGCAGCTTCGGATAGAGGCCCCAGCTCGTGTAAGGCTCGGCCATGTGTCAGAAAGCGAGGAGAATGACGAGCGCCATGGCGATGGCGACGGCACGGCTGACGCGGTCGCGCACGGCGAAGACGATGGGATCGTCATGCATGTCGCCACGATGGGCGACGAGCCAGGCACGGCTCACCCAGTAGAGCAGCAGCGGGCAGAAGAGCCAGAGCGCATCCGGCCGCGAATAGAGCGGCAGGACCGCCGGGCTGTTGACGTAGAGCGCCAGGACCAGGACCGAGAGGAAGCCGGCGGCAGCGCCGAGCGCCGCGACGAGGCCGAGATCGCCGGTCCGATAGCCGCGCCCCGGCGTCGCCTCCGCTCCCGTCTCGCGCAACCCGAACAGCTCGGTGAAGCGCTTCAGCATGGCGAGGCTCAGGAAGATGAACATCGAGAAGGCCAGCAGCCAGAAGGACGGCCATAGGCCGATCGCCGCCGAACCGGCGATCACGCGAAGCGTGTAGAGGCCGGCGAGCGCGAACACATCGACCAGCACGATCCGCTTCAGGGCGAAGGAATAGGCCGTGGTCACCGCGAGATAGAGAACAAGGACGGCGAGAAACGCAGGCGGCAGCGGCAGCGAGACCGCGATGGCAATGCCGAGCAGGACCGGCAGCATGACGATGCCGTTGACCGCCGGCACGTCGCCGGCGGCGAAGGCGCGGCTCCGCTTCCGAGGGTGAAGCCGGTCCTCCGGAAGATCGAGCAGGTCGTTCACCACATAGACCGCCGATGCGGCGAGGCCGAAAGCGACGAAGGCGAGAAGCGCGGCCAGGATGTGCTCCGGCTCGGTGACCAGGTGCGAGGTGACGAGCGGGACGAAGACCAGCAGGTTCTTCAGCCACTGCTGCGGGCGGAGCGCGCGGAGATGGTTCGCTACCGTGTCGCGGCGATCGTCGAAGCGGGCGGAGACCTGGGCGGCCCTCGCCGCACCGGCGGCGACGCCGTAGGTCGGATTGACAACCACCGCCGATCGCGCCGAGGGCCACACGGCAAGGTCGACGCTACCGTTGCCAGCATAGTCGAACCCCTTCTCGCCGAAGCGCTCGACGAGGCGGCGCCGCTTGGCAGCGCCGTCGAGATTGGTGTTGCCGTCGCTAGCGATGACCTCGTCGAAGAGGCCGAGATGCGCCGCAACCGGCTTCGCCGCCGCACCGTCGGCAGCCGTGGCCAGCACCAGCGGCTGCCCCGCTTCCCGGCGCCGGCGGAGAAAGGCGAGGAACTCGGCCTGATAGGGAAGCGTCGCCGGGTCGATGCCCGTGCGGGCCGCGACCTCCGCCTTGAGCCGCGCCTTGCCGCCGGAAACCAGCCAGCCAAGCATGGTGAAAATCGAGAACGGCTGACGACGGACCAGGCGAAGCGCGCCTTCGACCAGGAGATCGGTCTTGATCAGCGTACCGTCGAGGTCGACGGCCAGCGGTATCCGGGACGCCGCATCTGTCTGGAGCTGAGCCGACATCCGCTCGACCTCAGCGCCCATGGTTGCGGAAGGTCCAGTATTTGTGGCCGACAAAGCTAGTGAAGACCGGCACGATCACACCCACCACATGAGCCAGCGTTTCGGCATGCTGGGCCACGCCGAGCGCGGGCAGGGCATAGTAGGCGAGCAGCAGGCTGATGACGAGGGTCTGGGCCACCGCGAGCAGATTGACCAGCGCGAAGGCCAGCATCTCGCGCGGCACGCCGCGGTCGCCGGGACCGAATACCAGGAATCGGTTGAGGAGGTAGGCGGTCGCCATGCCCGTGAGGTAAGCGAGCACGACCGCCGCCGCATAGGGCATCAGCTCGCTGTATCCCAAGCGCGAGGCGATATTGACGATCGCGGCGAAGCCGCCGGCGAGCGCGAATCGGATGAAACCGGAAGCGCGATCGGCAAGCCCGCCGGTCACGTTCCAACGAGCTCCGCCAGGCGTCGCCCGACGGCAACGCTCTCCGCGATCGAGCGATCCTCTGGGTAGTAGTAGGAGGTATCGGCCATGAAGAAGCCGGGAAGCGCGCTCCGCATCGGCGGCAGGGCGTCATAGAAGCCCGGCGTGCAGATGGTCTGCGCGAACTCGTAGCGTGAGACCTTGGCAGCCAGCACCCAGCCCTCGCTGAAATCCGGGTTGATGCGCCGGAGGTAGCCCTTCACCTCGGCGATCAGCTCCTCGTCCGGACGCCGGTAGTTCGGATGCGTCTTCGGCATGTAGTAGGGCGCGTAGAGAATATGCGCGTCCCGATAAGGATGGAGGTTCGAGTACTCGATCACGCCGGGGATGAGGATCTCGGGATCGGTGATGTTCATCCAGAAATAGGGTGAGACCGCGCGGCGGAGCTTCAGGATGACGCAAGCGACGGCAATGTTGTCGATCGCAGCGACGCGTCGGCGCTCGTCCTCCGGCAGCGCCGGCACGAGACGCGTCACATAGGGCAGCGGAACGGTTGAGATGAAGGCATCGTGCCGCTCGACGGCGCCGCTGACGCGGACACCCGCCGCGCGCCCGTCCTCGACGACGACTTCCTGTACGCGGCTCTTGAGCCGGATCGTCCCGCCGCCGGCGAGGATGCGCGCTTCAATCGCCTTCAGCAGCGTCTCGGAGCCGCCGTCGAGCGTGCCGAGCCGCTCCTGGAAGATGCTCTTGCGCGACCTGGCGACGCGCTGGATGCGCGTGCCGATCCACGCCGCCGAGAGGCTGCGCGCGTGCTCGAAGAACTTGAGCTCGAACAGGCTCCGCCATAGCACCTCATAGGCCTCGACCCCGACCCAACGCCGGAGCCAGGCGGTTGCCTCCAGCTTGTCGAGCTTGCGCCAGTCCTTGATGCCCTTGGCGTAGAAGACGTGCAGCGCGTAGCGCAGCTTCGCGATCAGACTGAGATGCGGGAACAGCAGCAGCCGGTCCGGCCGCCCCCATTCGTAGAGCCTGCCGCGATAATAGAAACCCATCCGCGTATCCGCCCATTTGAGCGCGTGCGACAGGCCGAGCTCCTCGAGCAGCCGGAACAGCGCGTGGTCGGTCGCGCAAATGAAGTGGTAGTAGCGCTCGATCTCGAGACCGCCGAAGTCGAAGGAGGCCGACATGCCGCCGATGCGGTCGTCAGCCTCGTAGACCGTTACTCGATGGCCCTGCCGGACGAGGTCGTAGGCGCAGGAAAGCCCCATCGGCCCGGCCCCGAGCACGGCGATGCGCTTCGCCTCAGCCATAGGGCTCGACCTTGATCTGGCTGTAGACCGGATCGCAGAAGGTCTCGCGGATCGCCTCGGCGAAAGGCGTCGGCCGGACGCCGAAGGTCGTCTCCAGATCGACGCCGGTGAAGTCGTCGCCGGCGGTCAGCGCCTTCAGCTGGTCGGCGGTAAAAGGCGGGTTGGCGCTGAACAGCGCATAGAGGCGGAGCAGAAATGCGAACAGCCCGACCGGAATATGCACGATCGGCGTCTTCAGGCGCTTCGCCTCGCGAATGGCGCGGATGATATCGACATAGTCGACCCGTTCATGGCCGACGAGATCGTAGACATCGCCTTGCGGCCGGCGTTCCAGGCAGACCGCGATCACGCGGCAGAAGTCGCGGTTGTAGAGCGGCTGGCGCATGTAGCGGCCATGGCCGGGGATCGGGAAGACCGGCACGCGCTCCATGAAGCGGGCAAGCCAGCCGAGATGCTTCGGGTCGAACCAGCCGAACATCAGCGTCGGGCGGAGTACGCAATGAAGCACGCCGGATTGTCGGACCAGCTCCTCCTGCGCTTCCTTGGTCCGCGTGTAGTCGTCCTCGGCAACCGAGTTCACCACCGAGGAGCTGACATGCACGAGATAGGGCACCCGATGGCGCTTGATCTCGTCGAGCACCCGCCTCGTCGCATCGATGTTGTTGCGGACGAAGGGTGTCGCCGTCTTGCCGGTGATCTGCGCATGGAGCTGGACCACGGCATCGGCGCCGGCGAAAGCCTCCTGCCACGGCCCGGTCTCGGCGAGGTCGGCCGCGATCGCCGTCACCTTTGGGTGCAGCCGCGTGAGCACGGCCAAGTTATGAGCATGCTTGTCGATCGCCACGAGCGCGAAATCGGGACGATCGGCGAGCAGCGCCACCAGGTTCTGCCCGACCAAGCCGGCGGCTCCGGTGATGACGATCTTCTTCGGCTGTGCGGCCATCGGCGCCGTCATAGACGGTGCGGGAGCGGGCCGCAATCGAGCATGCCGATCCCTTGCCCCTGCCCCCGGCCCGCCCTATGGTCCGCGCCTTGAGTGCCCCAGTGGCGAAACGGTAGACGCGGCAGACTCAAAATCTGTTGCCCGCAAGGGCGTGCTGGTTCAAGTCCGGCCTGGGGCACCAATTAATTCGCGCTTTTTTGCGCCTACCGGTTTCGGGGCATATAGGGGCACCGGCGGGAGCGACCGCAGCGCAACCAGCGAAGCCCACCCACTTCGTATAGGATCGCCGCGGAGGTCCGGCGCCAACAGCCCCGTCCTTCCTCACATCGGTCACCGGCTGCAATGCGGAACAGCATGATCTCCGCTTTGCGGATGATTTCGCAGCGTCACCGACACGCGCTTAGCGTTCCACTTGCACAATGGCTCCCCCCGTTTCCCAAGAGGGGGATTAAGAATACAGCTCAACAGACGGAATGTGGTCGAATATGCCAGTTTTCGGAGTTCGTTGATGCGCGAGCGGCTTATCCGGCGAAGCCTGACTGTGGATCGGCATGGGCGTTGACCCCGGATCGGCGTCGAGGGTTGACCCCGCGCGTAGTGCGTCAAGCCGTTCTGGTGTTTCGCCACTTCTCCCTGCCACTGGGGTCACGCTTGGACTCCGAACGGGGTCAAAATTCGATGCCGGTTCACAGCCCAGCGCAAGCCTGGCCGGGGCGCGAGCACATCCGCTCGACCGGCCGAAGCCGCCGCGTCGGCGCCGCCTGGCGTGCGGCAGTCGTGCCTGGGGCGCGCGAAGCTGGGCGCTTGCGGGACGACCAGGGCGCGCAGTTTCGCATTCGGCGCGAGGACACCGTGGAAGCGGATCAAGTTGTGATTCAGCGCCCAAGCAGGACCCCGACCGGAACCGTTCCAACGCCATGATATCGCAGTAGAAGACCACCTAACGGCGGGGTCCCGAGCGGCGCCAAGCGACACGCATCGCGAGCGCGCCTGGCGCTTGCCGTCGGCGGGCACAAAGACGCCGGATTCGCGGAAATTTCGGGTCCTGCCGGGCGCGCTCACCCTGGCACCAGTGCAAGTCTCAAACTAACATTCCAATTATCGGACCGCTCGACGAGGGCTGGCCCGATCTGCGTTGAAGACGCCGCCATCGGGCCATGCTTTGAGCCGAACGGATCTCGTTGGAGACACCCTTGCCAATGAATGCCGCTAGCAACAACGCCAGCTTGCTGTCTATCGATGAAGTTGCGGCCTATCGGCGTGACGGGTATGTCGTCGTCCGCAAGTTGATCGGCCCCAAACTCGTGGACGCCGGCATCGATGCGATCTCCGGCCTCGCCAGCGGGCGACTCTTACGACACTCGACCGAGATCTCTTTCGAGCCTGGAGTCGATGCCTCTCGCCTGCGAGCGGAAGAAGCCGAAGACCATATCCGGAAATTCGCCCGGTTTGTGGACGACTCTCCGGCGCTGCATGCCATTGCCATGTCGCAGCGCCTGCATTGCATCCTCGATCAGCTTCTGGGGCAAGGACGCGTGCTTTTCCAGGACATGGCCTTGATCAAGCCACCTCGGATCGGCGGTGCAAAGCCCTGGCATCAGGATGCATCTTACTTCCGAGTGAGCGATCCAAGTCTGATCGCCGGAATCTGGATAGCCCTCGATCCGGCGACCCGGGACAATGGCTGCATGGAAGTCATCCCGGGATCACACCTCGGCGGGCCGGTCATCCACCTACCGGATGTCGACGTCAACCAGTGCACGATCCGTCCCGACCAGCTGCGGCTTCAAGACAGCGCTCCGATCGAGATGGCTCCCGGCGACGCGCTGATCTTTCACGCCCTTCTGCATCACTACACCGCTCCAAACCAGTCTTCTCGGCGGCGGCGCGCTGTGCAATTTCACTACCATCAGCTGGGCATGCAGTGGACGTCCCTCGACGCGCATCGCCAACACTTTCACGACGAGTCCGGCGCCTACGCCGGATGCACCATCCAGAAGGAACCGGTTCCGCCCGGCAAGAAGTTCACTTATGTCGGTGGCCGAGAGCTTCCGATTCGGCCGACTGAAGATTGGGGCTGACGCGTCGCCGAGACTTTCCGCTCAGGCGGCTGCAACGCCGACGAGATTGAGTTCCGCTGCACGGTGACAGGCTACTAGGCTACCCCCCGCGGCCGGCTGAAGGGTCGGAGTCACCCGCTCGCAACGCTCGTCCGCGTAACGGCAGCGCGGATGGAAGGCGCAGCCTGGCGGCGGGTTCGAGGGGTCGGCGACTTCGCCTTCGAGGACGATGCGCTGCGCGCGCCGGCGCGGGTCGGGCACGGGGACGGCGGAGAGCAGCGCCTCGGTATAGGGATGCCGCGGATTGCGGAAAAACGTGGCGGTCGGCGCCACCTCGACGATGCGGCCGACATACATGACCGCGACGCGGTGGCTCACATGCTTCACGACCGAGAGGTCGTGGGCGACGAACAGGTAGGAGAGCCCGAGGCGCTCCTGCAGCTCGAGCAGCAGGTTGATGATCTGCGCCTGCACCGAGACGTCGAGCGCCGACACGGGCTCGTCGGCGACGATCAGCTGCGGGTTGAGGGCGAGGGCGCGGGCGATGCCGATGCGCTGGCGCTGGCCGCCCGAGAAGGCGTGCGGGAAGCGGTTGAGGTAGGCGCGCGGCAGCTGGACGACGTCGAGCAGCTCGGCGACGCGCTGGCGGCGTTCGGCGAGGTTTCCGATGCCGTTGACCAGCAGCGGCTCGCCGATGATGTCAGCGATCGTCATGCGCGGGTTGAGCGACGAGTAGGGATCCTGGAAAATCATCTGCATCTGCCGGCGCACCGGCCGCAGCTCCGATCGCGGCAGGGCGGCGACGTCGACGTCGCGGCCCTCGCCCGAGCGGAAGCGGATGGCGCCCGAGGTCGGGGTGACGGCGCGCAGGATGCAGCGCGAGGTCGTGGTCTTGCCGCAGCCGGACTCGCCGACCAGCGACAGGGTCTCGCCCCGCGCGATCGCGAACGACACGTCGTCGACCGCCTTCACGTGGCCGACGATCCGGCGCAGCACGCCGCGGCGGATCGGGAAGTGCTTCTTGAGGTTCTCGACCGCAAGGACCGGCGGCTGGGCGCTCATGCTCGGCGCGTCCCCGCATCGTCGTACAGGAAGCAGCGCACCTCGTGGTCGGCGGCGAGGCCCGTGACCGGCGGGGCGCCGGCATCGCATGTACCGGCGATGAAGCTCTCGCAGCGCGGATGAAAAGGGCAGCCCGGCGGCCTCGCGTAGGGGTGCGGGATGCTGCCGGCGATGGTCGCGAGGCGTGACAACGGCGTCGCCAGTACAGAAGGGATCGAGCGCAGCAGCGCCTGGGTGTAGGGATGCCTGGGCGCGTGGAAGATCGTGTCGACCGGCCCGGTCTCGACCACCTTGCCGAGATACATGACCGCCACCGTGTCGGCCATCTCGGCGATCACGCCCATGTCGTGGGTGATCAGGATGACGGCGAGGTTGCGCTCCCGCTGGATACGGCGGATGAGGTCGAGGATCTGCGCCTGCGTCGTGACGTCGAGGGCCGTCGTCGGCTCGTCCGCGATCAGCACCCGGGGCTCGGCGGCGAGGGCGAGCGCGATCATCACGCGCTGGCGCAGCCCGCCCGACAGCTCGAAGGAGTAGGAGTCGACGCGCTGCTCCGGGCGCGGAATGCCGACCATCCGCAGGAGCTCGATGGCGCGTGCGCGGGCGTCGGCCTTGGACACGTCGCGATGCAGGCGGATCGCCTCCATCAGCTGGTTGCCGATCGTGTGGTAGGCGGACAGCGAGCTCATTGGCTCCTGGAAGACGTAGCCGACTTCGCCGCCGCGGATGTCGCGCAGCAGCGCGCTCTTCGCGTCGAGCTTGGCGATGTCGACGACTTGGCCGTCGGCCCGGCGGAGCAGGATCTCGCCGCTTTCGACCCGGCCCGGCCTGTCGACGATGCGCAGGATCGAGCGCGCGGTGACGCTCTTGCCGCAGCCGGACTCGCCGACGATGCCGAGCGTCTGTCCCGGGTGGAGATCGAACGAGGCGCCGTCGACGGCGCGCACGATGCCCTCGTCGGGACGGAAGAACGTCTCCAGCCCGCGCACCGACAGGATCGGCTCAGCCATAGGGGTCCGCCGCGTCGCGCAGGCCGTCGCCGAGGAAGTTGAAGGCGAGGATGACGATGATGACCGGCACCGCGACGATCAGCAGCCAGGGCGCGATGCCGAGCGCCTGGATGTTCTGCGCGTCCTGCAGCAGCACGCCCCAGGAGATCGCGGGCGGGCGCAGGCCGAGACCGAGGAAGGAGAGCGTCGTCTCGCTGATGATCATCGCCGGCAGCGCGAGGCTGATGGCGGCAATGATGTGCGACAGGAACGACGGCACCATGTGCCGGAAGATGATCCGCAACCGCGAGGCGCCGGCGAGCTCGGCGGCGGTGACGAAGTCCTCCTCGCGCAGGGCGAGGAATCGCCCGCGCACGACGCGGGCGAGTTCGGTCCAGCCGATCAGCGAGATGATCACGGTGATCGCGATGTAGACCTCCGTTACGGACCAGGTGTTGGGCAGCGCGGCGGCGAGCCCCATCCACAGCGGGATCGTGGGGATCGAGCGCAGGATCTCGATGACGCGCTGGATCACCGTGTCGACCACGCCGCCGTAGAGGCCGGAGAGACCACCCAGCAGCACGCCCAGGAACAGCGAGAGCGTGACGCCGATCAGGCCGATCGTCAGCGACGTCCGCGTGGCCAGCATCAGCCGCGACCACAAGTCCCGGCCGAGCTGGTCCGTGCCGAGCAGGAACAGCGCGTCCTCGGGCTTGTCGCGGTCGAGGCCGAGCAGGTGCCTGTTGGTCTCGAACACCCCGAGCAGCGTGTACGAGTATCCCTCCGCGAACAGCGTCAGGTAGCGCTTGTCGGCGGGGTCGGGCGCGTAGACGAGCTTGAACGTCCGCATGTCGCGCCTGCCCTTGAGCGCGTAGACGTGCGGCTTGAAGCTGCCGTCCTCGTCGAACCAGTGGATCGCCTGCGGCGGGATGTAGCTGCGCGCCGCCTCGGTCGTGTGCGGGTTCGTGACGGCGAGGAAGTCGGCAAGCAGGGCGCCGAGATAGAACAGGATGATGACGACGCCGCTGGCGAGTGCCAGCTTGTGCTTGCGGAAGCGCCACCAGGTGAGCTGGAGCTGCGTCGCGGCGGCGACCTTTTCTTCGGCCGCGGTGACGAGCGGGACGGCGGCCTCGACGGTGGGCGCGCTCATCCGTGCATCCCGGCCCGGATGCGCGGATCGATCCACATCAAGATCAGGTCCGAGATGAAGGTCCCGATCACGGTGAGCACGCCGAGCAGCAGCACGATCGTGCCGGCGAGGAACATGTCCTGCGCGATCAGCGAGCGCAGCAGCAGCGGTCCGACCGTCGGCAGCGACAGCACGAGCGACACGACGATGGAGCCGGAGACGACGAAGGGCAGCAGGTAGCCGATCGTGCTGGCGAAGGGATTGAGGGCGGCGCGCACCGGATACTTGGTGATCACGCGCCACTCGGCGAGACCGCGCGCCCGCGCCGTCGTCACGTAGGGCCGGCGCAACTCGTCGAGCAGGTTGGCGCGCATGATGCGAATCAGCTGCGCGGTGCCCGCGAGCGCGAGGATGAACGCCGGCAGCGGCAGGTGCTTGAGCAGGTCCCAGACCTTGCCCCAGGACCACGGCGCCAGCTGGTACTCGGCCGAGAACAGCCCGCCGATGTTGAGGTCGAAGAGCTTGAAGCCGAAATACATGATGATGAGTGCGAGCAGGAAGTTCGGGACGGCCAGGCCGACGAAGCCGACGAAGGTGAAGATGTAGTCGGCGATCGAGTACTGGCGCACCGCAGAGTAGATCCCGATCGGCAGCGCGATGCCCCAGGTGACGATGATCGCCGCGATCGAGATGACGATCGTCAGCCAGAGCCGGTCGCCGATGACCTCGATGACGGGCCGACCCCATTCCATCGACATCCCAAAGTCGCCGCGCACGACCCGGACGATCCACTTCCAGTACTGGACCCAGATCGGCTGATCGAGACCGTACTGCTGGCGCAGCGCCTGCGCCTCCTCGGCGCGCACGGCCGAACCGGAGGCCGAGAGATTGGTGATGTAGGTGTCGACGAAGTCGCCCGGCGGCAGCTGGATGATGACGAAGGAGACGACCGATATCGCCCAAACCGTCAGGAACGCCAGCGCCAGGCGCTGCAGGATGTAGGTCACCATGGGCGGGTCGGCCCGCGGAGGCGATCCGCGGGCTTCCCCTCAGGCTGCGTAGGCGGGACGCGGGTCAATTCTTGTAGAACCACGTCTCCGGATGCGCGCCGCCCGGCGTGCGGCAATGCTGCGCGATGCAGTTGCGCGACGGGATGTTGCCGAGCCGGTTGCTGACCAGGCGCACGCCCATCAGCGCCGAGGACTGGCCGACCGTCGCGATGCCGTATTGCTGGTCGATCACGATCTTCCAGATCTCCTGCGCGGTCTTGATGCGACCTTCGGTCTTCTGGCCGGCGGCCGAGCGGAAGAGGTCGAAGATCTTCAGGATCTCGGGATCCTCGGGCTTCTTGCCCTGCGTCCCACCCGAGACGAACCACTTGCCGTGCTCCGGACCCATGAAGGCCTCGCTGGGATGCGCTTCGACCGGGATCGCGTGGCGCGGGAACAGGTAGAGCAGTTCGGTCCCGCCGTTGGTCCACACCATGATCTGGTGCTCGTTGTTGCCGCTGCGGGTCATGGCGAGCGTGCGCTCGGTGTCGCGCACGTCGGCCTGGATCCCAACCTTGCCCCACTGGTCGGCGACCATCTCCGAGATCTTCGGCCAAGGCAGGAAGGCCTGCACCGCCTGGATCTGCAGCCGCAGTCGCTGGCCGTTGTCGGAGCGCACGCGGAAACCCTGAGCGTCCTTCTTCGAGAGCCCGATCTTGTCGAGCATCTCGTTGGCCATTTTCTGGTCGAAAGTCGACCACTTCTCGCGCCAGCCCGGGCCGGGGAAATAGGGCAGGGCTTCGCCGGGTGCGGCCGAGCCCGGTACGGCGACGCCGAGCCAGAACGCCTCATTGAGTTGCTTGCGATCGAGGGCCAGCGACAGCGCGCGGCGGAAATCGACGTTGCGCAGCCACTTCGCGACCTCCGGATCCGCGTCGTAGCTCTGGTTGAAGAAGTAGACAGCGTCCGAGCCGTTGCTCGCGAGGTCGAGATGGACCTTGTACCTGCCGCGGGTCTGGTTCTCGAGGATCACCGGCAGCTTGCCGATATCGATGTGGCGCTCCTGCAGGTCGTACTCGCCGGCCATCGCGCGCAGGTTCAGCACCTCGAGATTCTCGGCGAGCGTCATGACGACGCCGTCCATGTACGGCAACTGGTTGCCGGCCGTGTCGACCGCCCAGTAATACGGGTTGCGCTCCATCACCCAGGTCGCCTTGTTGATCGCCTGGGTGGTCTTGAACGGCCCGAGAACCGGCAGTTCCGGATTGAGCGTCCAGTCCTTCTTGAAGTGGAGGCGCGCGACCCAGTTGTCATAGCCCTCGGCCTTCGCCGCGGCATTCGCGCCGTCGAGTCCGCCCGACGCGTATTTGGGCAGGAACTGCCTGAGGTAATGCGCCGGCGCGTAGCCGCCGTGGCTGCGCTTGTCGGACTGGCGCACCGCTTGGCCGCCGCCGATCAGCGTGTCGCCGGCCATCAGGTCCTCGAACAGGTAAAACGGCACGTCGAACTCGAAGTTCACCGTGTAGTCGTCGACCTTGACGATCCGGCCCGGCTTGCCCTGCGGCGACAGGTCGGAAATCGGCGTCGGGACGATGTCCTTGTTGCCGTAAATGTCCTCGAACCAGAACACGAAGTCGTTCGCGGTCATCGGCGCGCCGTCGGACCAGCGCAGGCCGCGGCGGAGGTTGAGGGTGAAGGTCTTGCCGTCGTCGCTCATCTTCCAGGACTTGGCGAGCGACGGGTTGGGCTTGGCGCCGGTGTGGTCGACCAGGATCGGGCGATCGGAGGCGTTGATCCGGTTGCCGTTCTCGTTGTCGCCGGGACCGGTGAAGCCGCGTCGCCAGATGCCGCCGTACTTGCCGATCTCCTTGACCGGCTTGATGACCATGAGGTCCTGCGGCAGGCGGTCCTTGACCGGCGGCAGCTTGCCCTGCTTGACGAGTTCGGCAAGCTGCGGCGCTTCCTTGAATTCCTTCGGCCATTGCGCCTGGTCGGTGATGATCGTGATGCCCTCGGGCGTGCCGACAAGGCCGGACTGTCCAAGGGCAGATTGCGCTGAAGCGGCCGGCGCAAAGCCGGTCACGAGAGCAGAGCCCAGCACCAATCTGGTTAGGAGCCGCGATCCGATAGCCATGTTTCCTCCCTTTTCGTCGTGGTCGGTAGTCCGCCCGACTTGCCGGATTCAGTAGAGCACACCTGCTCGTCGCAGGAGAAGCGTCGCCAAATTGCTCGCCGATACCCTGGCACGCATCGTCGCGCCCATTAGGGGCGCCGGCCCCGGCGTCGGCCGCTACTCTTCGCCGGTGCGTGTGCTTCAGCGCCCAAGCGGGACCCCGACCGGAACAGTTCCAATGCCATGATTTCGCAGTAGAAGATCACCTAGCGGGGGGTCCCGAGCCGCGCCGATCGGGACCTTGGGCATTGGTTGACCCGCATCTCCCAGATGGACCATTGAACTGGCCGGCGTCGAATCCATTTGAGCCATAGGACGCAACGTCTTGTCTCACTGGACGGCTCTGTTCAAATTGGGGCTGTCCCAGATAACTCGGTTATGGAGTTATCATGGGACGGATACGACGGAGCCGATTGGGGGTCTCGAAGCAGGATCGCCTGATCGAACATTTCGTAGCAGGAACGACGGCGCGTACCGCATCGAGTCTCTGCGGAGTGAACCGCAAGACAGGGGCGTTTTTCTTTCATCGCCTTCGTGAACTGATCGCCCGCGAGCTGGAAGCCGAGAGCGAGGCGATGTTCGGCGGCGAGATCGAAGTGGATGAGAGCTACTTCGGCGGCCGGCGCAAGGGAAAGCGTGGAAGGGGCGCGGG
>VGEN01000061.1 GCA_016869285.1 Alphaproteobacteria bacterium | reverse complement strand
TCGAGAGAAAGTCTCTGCTGACCAAGATCAGCAAGCTACCGCGTTCGACCGCTCGCGCTACACGAGCGGCAACCGTGCGCCGTCTCAAGCCGGTCAGCGACTTCGTGCACACCATCACCTTCGACAACGGAAAGGAGTTCGCTGCACATCAGGATATCGCCCGTGCGCTGAAGACAGAGATCTTCTTCGCAACGCCGTACCATGCGTGGGAGCGCGGCGTGAATGAAAATACCAACGGCCTCATTCGCGACTTCTTCCCAAAGGGTACAGACTTCTCTACGATCTCCGATGCCGAGGTGGCCAAGGTCGAACGTTTGCTCAACACAAGACCTCGGAAATCTCTCGGCTTCCGTTCACCGCAAGAGGTTTTCGACTCCCTCGCTGGCTCCTAAATCTCTATGCACTGGCGAGTTGAATCCGCGAACCGAAATGGTTGCTCGGTCACCGCTAACCGATCCGGCAAGCCTCGTCGAAGGAAAGGCGTGGCGAGCGCGGGAACAGGCTCTTGGGATCGCCGCGGCCGAGGTTGCAGAGGAAGTTCGACTTCCAGCGCCCGTCCGGGAAGAAGGCTTCGTCGACCTTGGCGTTGTCGAAGCCGCTCATCGGCCCGCAGTCGAAGCCGCAGGCCCGCGCCGCCAGCATGAAATAGGCGCCCTGCAGCGAACCGTTGCGGAGCGCGGCGGTCGCCGCCGACGGGGCTTTAGCCTCGCCGGCGAACCAGCTCCGCGCTTCCGGATTGTGCGGGAAGAGCGTCGGCAGCAGATCGTAGAAGCGCGAGTCATGGGCGATGATCACCGTCACCGGTGCCGCCATCGTCTTGTCGCGGTTGCCGTCGCTCAAGGCCGGCTCCAGCCTCTTCTTGGCGTCGGCCGAACGTACGAAAACGAAGCGCGCCGGGCAGGAATTGGCCGTCGTCGGCCCCCACCTCGTGAGATCGTAGATGCGGCGCAGATCCTCGTCGCTGACGGACCCGAAGAAGGCGTTGTAGGTGCGCGCAGTGCGGAAGAGGACGTCGAGGGCGTTGTCGTCGAGCATTAGGTCCTCCGCGGAAACGGACTTCAGCGGGGCAGCGCCTTCAGCCGTTCATCGATCATCTTGTAGAGCTGTTCCTTGGGATCGACACGGGCGAGCAGCCGGCCCCAGAGCGCGCGCGCCTCGGCCGCATTGCCGGCGCGCGCCTCGGCTTCGCCGACGAAGAACAGGCCCTCGGGATTGTTCGGATCGAGCGCGAGGATACGCCGCATCAGGTCGATGAAGCCGGGTGTAATGGCCTCCGGCGGGCTTCCCGGCGGGTGCAGCGCGCGGGCGTAGTCGAGCTGCACGTCGAGCCGGCCCGGTGCGGCTTCGCTCGCGCGGCGCAGAGCTTCGGTCGCCGCCGCCTCTTCGCCGAGCACGCGGCGGGCGCGGGCCAGCCGCTGCCAGCCCTCGACATCGCCGGGATTGTCCTCGAGCCGCTGCGCCAGCCCCTCGACCATGCTGCGGATCATCTGCTGGCGGTCGGCGGGCGCCAATTGCTGCGCGGCAGCGACATCGGCGGCGGTCGGTCCGCGTGGCGCGCTGTCGGCGCGGCGCGGGCCTGGATCGGTAGCCGCCTGCGCGCGCCGCTGGCCGAGATCGACACCGGCTTCCGCTGCGGCCTGCTGCAGGCGTTCCGCGAGCAGGGGGCGCCATGGCGCGTCCGGCGGGGAGTCCGCCTCCAGCGCAAGCCAATCCTCGATCGCACCCTTGAGGTCGCCATCCTGCACGCGAGCGAGGCCGAGATAGAAGCGGGCGCGTGGATCGCGCGCATCGAGGTTGACGGCGGCACGGAAGGACTGGCGCGCGGCGTCCGAGACCTTGCCATCGGCGAGCGCGACCTGTGCCTCGCCGAGCAGCGAGCGGAGATCGGCGCGGTGCGGTGCCTTCGCCGTCGCCCGTGTCAGCGTCTGCGCGGCCTCGGCGACGCGATCCTGGCCGAGCTGGGCGCGCGCCATTTCGGCCAACTGATCGGCGGTGGCACCGTCCTCGGCCATGTCGACGAAGGCGGGCGCCAGGCCGGGCGCGCTCGGCATGCCGACGGCGAGGTAGAGGGCGAGCGCCCCCGCCGGCACCGCGCCGAGCACGAGGCCAGCGAGGAATACGCGCGCCGTGCCGTCGCCAGCGGGAGTGGTTGCCGGCTCCTCGCTGGCGCGGAGAATCCGGCGCTCGATCTCGGTGCGCGCCGCCTCGGCCTCGGCTTCGGAGACAAGGCCCGCCTCGCGGTCGCGCTCGATCTCGGCGAGCTGATCGCGATAGATCGCAAGGCCGCGCGCCGCTTCGGGCGTCGCTTCGCGCCGGCGCAGCAGCGGTTGCACCAACGCAACGCCGGCGATGGCGAGCCCGAGGATGACCAGCAGCCAGAAGCTCATCGCTTATCGTCCTCGGCGAGCACGCGCTCAAGACGGGCGCGATCGGCGGGATCGAGATCAGGCGCTGTCGTCTCCGGCCGACGGCGGAGGAAGACGACGATACCGGCGAAACCGAGCGCGAGCAGGACCGCCGGGCCGAACCACAGGACTGCCGTCGCGAGCCTCAGCGGCGGGTCGAGGCGGACGAAGTCGCCATATCGGGCGACCAGGAAGCGGCGGATCTCGGGATCGGAGTCGCCGGCAACCAGGCGCTCGCGCACCAGCTTGCGCAGATCGCGGGCGAGATCGGCTTCGGAATCGTCGATCGACTGGTTCTGGCAGACGAGGCAGCGGAGTTCCTTGCCGAGCGCGCGCGCACGGGTCTCGAGCGCCGGATCGGCGAGGATCTCGTCGGGTCGGATCGCCGTCGCCGGCATCGCGGCGACGGCGAGCAGAAGGGCGAGGAGGAGTCGCTTCATCGCGTCAGGCTCTTCAGCAGCGGCCGGATCGTCTCGGCTACGGCGCGGTCGGTCAGCGGCCCGACATGGCGATGGCGGATACGCCCCTCGGCATCGACGACGAAGGTCTCAGGCACGCCGTAGACGCCCCAGTCGATGCCTACGCGGCCCGAGGGGTCGGTGCCGATCTTCGCGTAGGGGTCGCCGAGCTCGGCGAGGAATCGCTTCGCGTCCTCGGGCTTGTCCTTGTAGTTGAAGCCGAAGATAGGCACCTCGCGCGCGAGGCGGATCAGGATCGGGTGCTCGGCCCGGCAGGGCACGCACCAGGACGCCCAGACATTGACGAGGACCGGTGCGCCCTTGAGGTCCGCCGAAGCGAGGCCGGTTTTCTCCGGCACCAGCGGCGGCAGCGCGAATTCGGGCACCGGCTTGTCGAGCAGGGCCGAGGGTAGGGTGCCCGGGTTGCGCGTCAGCCCGACGGCAAGGTAGCCGGCGACCACGGCGAAGATCGCGATCGGAGCGAGATAGAGCCAGCGCATCTATTCCGCCGGCTGCGGCCGGCGCTTCGGCGCGCCGACGCGAAGCCGCCGGTCGGTCAGCGACATCGCGCCGCCGAGCGCCATGATCAAGCAGCCGGCCCAAATCCACGGCACTAAAGGGTTGTGATAGATCCGCACCGTCCACGCGCCTTTGCCGTCGGAATCGCCGACGACGACATAGAGATCCGCCAGGCCTGTGGTGTGGATCGCGGCCTCGGTCGTCTGCTGGCGCTGCACCGGGTAGAAGCGCCGCTCCGGCGAAAGGACGGTCACCGGCGAGCCGCCGGATGTGACCATGAAGCGCGCGCGGTCGGCCTGGTAGTTGGGGCCGGGCACCTGAGTTACCCCCTGGAAGCGCAGCTCATAGCCGCGGATCGCGACAGTGTCGCCCGAGCGCATCGCCAGGATCTTCTCTTCCTGGAACAGCGTGGAGGCGGTCATGCCGGCGATCGCGATCGCCATGCCGGCATGGGCCACGGTCATGCCGAGCGCCGAGCGGGGGAGCGCACGCCAGCGATCCAGCGACTCCGCGGCAGGCGCACGGAACAGGCGAAGCCGCCCGGCGAGCTCGATCAGCGTCGCGACGAAGAGCCAGGCGGCGAGGCCGAGACCGGCTGCGGCGAAGAAACCCGAACCGCCGGATGCGTAGAGAACGAAGGCGATGACGACGACCGTCGCGATCGCGGCGACGCGGAGGCGTGCGAGCGCGCCGGCGAGGTCGGCCCGCTTCCACGAGAGAAGAGGGCCGATGCCCATGGCGATCACCAGCGGCACCATCAGCGGCACGAAGGTCGCGTTGAAATAGGGCGGGCCGACGGAAACCTTGCCGGCGCCGAGCACGTCCATGAACAAGGGATAGAGCGTGCCGAGCAGCACGGTTGCGGCGCCCGTCGCCAGCAGCAGGTTGTTCAGCACCAGCGCGCCCTCGCGGCTCAAAGGCTGGAACAGCCCGCCGGACTTGAGCGCCGGCGCGCGCCAGGCGAAGAGGGCGAGCGATCCGCCGATGGTGGCGAGCAGGATCATCAAGATGAAGACGCCGCGCGCCGGATCGACGGCGAAGGCATGCACCGAGGTCAGCACGCCCGAGCGCACCAGGAAGGTGCCGATCAGGCTGAAGGAGAAAGCGACCAGCGCGAGCAGAATGGTCCAGCTCTTGAGCGCGTCGCGCTTCTCGACGACGACGGCCGAGTGCAGCAGCGCCGCGCCGACGATCCACGGCATGAAGGAGGCGTTCTCGACCGGGTCCCAAAACCACCACCCGCCCCAGCCGAGCTCGTAGTAGGCCCACCAGCTCCCGAGCGCGATGCCGACGGTCAGCGACAGCCAGGCGAACAGAGTCCAGGGCCGCACCCAGCGCGCCCAGGCCGGATCGACCTTGCCCTCGATCAACGCTGCGACGGCGAAGGAGAAGGCGACCGAGAAGCCGACATAGCCGAGATAGAGCCAAGGCGGGTGGAAGGCGAGGCCGGGGTCCTGCAGCAGCGGGTTGAGCTCGCGCCCGTCGAGCGGCGGCGGGAACTGACGTGCAAAGGGGTTCGAGGTGAAGAGGGTGAAGGTAAGGAACGCGGCGCCGATCAAGCCTTGGACCGCGAGCACGCGGGCGCGAAGCCCCTCGGGCAGGTTGGCACCGAAGGAGGCGACCGCCGCGCTCATCGCCGCGAGGATCAGGATCCACAGCAACATCGAGCCCTCGTGGTTTCCCCAGACGCCGCTCAGGCGGTAGAGGAGGGGCATGGTCGAATGCGAGTTGCGGGCGACGTTCACCACCGAGAAGTCGTGAGTGACGTAGGCGTGGGTCAGCGCAGCGAAAGCGACGACGACGCAGGCGAGTTGCACGAAAGCGGCCGGGCGCGCGAACGCGGCGAGGGCCGCATCGCCGCGCGCGGCGCCGATCAAGGGGATGGTCGATTGAGCGATCGCGACGACGAGCGCCAGCGCCAGGGCGAACTGGCCAAGCTCGGCGATCACGGCTTCTTCTCCGACTGCCACTGGCCGGACTTCTTCAAGGCCTCGACCACCTCGGGCGGCATGTAGGTCTCGTCATGCTTGGCCAGCACGTTGCGGGCCTCGAAAGTGCCGTTCAGCATGCGCCCCTCGGCGACGACGCCCTGACCCTCGCGGAACAGGTCGGGAAGGATCCCGGCAAAGCGGACGGGCACCGCGGCGGCGCCATCGGTGACGTTGAAGGTCACGGTGACGCCGTCCTTGCCGAGGCTGCCGCGCTCGACCAGGCCGCCGAGGCGGAAGCGTTGGTCTGGGCCGAGCGACTTCGCCAGCGCCTCGCTCGGCCCGTAGAAGAAGACGAGGCTGTCGCGAAAAGCATTGAGCACGAGCGCGGCCGCCGCGGCGAGCAGGAACATGCCGGCGCTAACGGCGTAGAGGCGGCGACGCTTGCGCGTCATGTCTCGTTTCCTTCAAGACGTGCAAGCTCGGCGAGGCGTCGGCGGAGCCGCGCGACGGAATCGATCACAAGCAGCATCAGAATCAGCGCCGTCACGCCATAGGCTGGCCAGACGAAGGTGCCGTAGCCTCCCATGTCGAGGAACTCGCGCATCGCCCTATCCTCGCGCGCGTGCCATCGCCAGCGTGCGCAGGCGATGCTCGATCGTCGCCGTCCGCACGCGCAGTAGCAGCAGGGTTGCGAACAGCAGCATGTAGGCGATCGCCATGACCAGCAGCGGTGTCATGATGCTCGGATGCAGCGCCGGCTTGGCAAAACGGCTGATCGAGGCCGGCTGGTGCAGCGTGTTCCACCAGTCGACCGAGAACTTGACGATCGGCACGTTGATCCAGCCGACCAGCGCCAGGATGGCGCCGGCACGCGCACCGCGCTCGGGGTCCTCGAAGGCGTTGATGAGCGCGATGTATCCCAGATAGAGGAAGAGCAGCACCAGCACCGAGGTCAGCCTCGCATCCCAGACCCAGAAGGTGCCCCACATCGGCTGGCCCCAGAGCATGCCGGTGGCGAGCGCGATTACCGTGAAGCCGGCGCCGATCGGCGCCGAGGACTGCGCGATCAGATCGGCGAGGCGGTGGCGCCAGATCAGCGCGATCGCCGAAGCGAGCGCCATGGTCGTGTAGGCACCGAGCGCCATCCATGCGGCCGGTACATGCACATACATGATGCGGACGGTCTCGCTCTGCTGATAGTCGGGCGGGGAGCCGATGAGCGAGAGATAGAGGCCGACGGCAAAGGCGACGATCGTGCCGCCTGTGCACCAGGGCAGCGCGGCCTGGGAAAGCCGCTGGAACCGGGCGGGGTTGGCGAAGCGATGCAGGCTTCCGGTCATCGGTCGACTTATACCATTTCAGCCCAAGGCTTGGCGGAGACCTGCCGCCGCTGCCGCCGGGGCCAGGGCGAGGCTGGTCAGCAGGAAAGCCCCAAGAAGCATCAGGTGCGGCGCGGCCTCCTGTCCGGTCAGCGCCGCCTCGGTCGCGGCCGCGCCGAAGATCAATACGGGGATCGTCAGCGGCAGGATCAGGAAGGCGACGAGCACCCCGCCGCGGCGAGCGCCGAGCACGAGGGCGGCGCCGATCGCGCCGAGCAGGCTGAAGCAGGGCGTCCCGAGCGCCATCGCCAGCACCAGGGTGGAGAGGCCGGAGGCCGGCATTTGCAGCATGAGCGCCAGGATGGGGGCCGCAACGATCAACGGCAGGCCGGTGACGAGCCAATGTGCCGCCGCCTTCGCCAGGGACAGGGCCCAGAGCGGCAGCGGCCCGAGCGCGAGCTGCTCGAGAGAGCCGTCGTCGTGATCGGCCTGGAACAGCCGGTCAAGCGACAGCAGGGCTGCCAGCAGCGCCGCCACCCAGACGACGCCGGCCGAAACCCGCGAAAGAATGTCGGCCTCGGGGCCGACGCCGAAGGGAAACAAGACCACCACCAACACCGCAAACATGACTGCCACCAGCGCATCCGCCGCCTGGCGGGCGGAAAGCGCGAGGTCTCGTCGGATGAGAACGAGAAAGGCGGTCACGTTAGTCCCAGCTCCAGCATCGTCGCCTCCGGCAGCGCCAGCGACGCGTGGGTGGCGACGATCGTGGCACCGCCGGCGCTGCGGTGGCGCGCGAGCGCGGCTTCCAGCCTTCCGACCGAGTCGGCATCGAGCCCGTTGGTCGGCTCATCGAGCAGCCAGATCGGCGCTGCCGGATCGAGAGCGCGGGCAAGCGCCAGACGGCGGCGCTGGCCGGCGGAAAGATAACGCGCCGGCGTCGCGGCGAGGCGATCGAGCCCGACCTCGACAAGTGCCGCGGCGGCAGCGTCCGATCCGTAGAAGCGGCGCCAGAAGACGAGGTTCTCAAAGACGGTCATCGCCGGTTTCACCGCATCGTGATGGCCGAGATAGCGCAGTGCGGCATTTGCGCGCACGACGCCACCCATCGGCACGAGCAGGCCGGCAAAGAGGCGAAGCAAGGTCGACTTGCCGGCGCCGTTGGGTCCGGTGACCTTCAGCGCCCCGCCGGCGGCGAGAGCGAGGCTAAGGGGACCGAAGAGCGGATGGCCGCCGCGGCCGCCGACCAATCCCTCGGCCTCGAGAAGCATGATCTAGACGGGACTCAAACGAAGACGCGGCGCCAGGGGGTGGCGCCGCGTCGGGTCCGACGGCGCGATGCCGGGGGAGGTTCATCGGGCCGTCGAAGCTGAACCGGACGGGAGGGTGTCCGCATCGATGCGTATTCTGCCGGCAAAGACGGCGAAAAAAGGGCGGAGTTCGCCCCATTTGCCACGGTGAACTGGCTCATGATTTTTCTGCGAAGCCTTCAAGCTGCCACGACAGCTCGCCCTCGCTCATCGGATAGCCGCCATCGTCGGCGGGATCGACGGCGACCCGGGGCAAGATCGCGGCAAGCCGGAGCTGCGCCTGGTAGGCGAGGTCCATGCCGAAGCCGCCCTTCCAAACGAGCGCGACCACGGCCTTCGCGTTCTTCGATGCGATGATGTCCTCGACCTGGCGGACGGTGAGGCCGCTCGCGGCCGAGAGCGCGGCGACGACGAAGGGCCGCTGACCGGCCGCAATGGCGCGCCTGACGAGCTCGTCATTCAGCTCTCCCTGCTCCTTGAGCGTCAGCGCGCGCCGATGCTCGCGCTCGACCAGCGACTCGCCGGTCTCCTCGGCCTCGGGATCGGCCGTCGTCGGCGCGTCGGAGGCCCACGCCGGATCGCTGGCAATGCGCTTTTCGACGACCTCGCTGACGGCCGTTGCGGTCGCGGGGTCGAGGTCCGAGCGCCGCTTCAACTCCTCGACTAGCGAGCGGGCGACGAAGGTCGCGAGCCGGACCATGGCGCGTGCCGGCAGCTTCGGACGGCGCACGAGGGGCGGGTGCCAGCTCGGCCGCGCCGGCGCCTGCTCGATCAGCCGGTCCAGCGTCTCCTCCCGGATCTGCGCCGAGGTGTTGCCGAGCAGCGCCGCTACCGCGCTCTCGTTGCCGGTGGCAACAACGGCGTCGGCGACGCGTGTCGAGACGGCGGGACGACGCGCGACCGCCCGAAGCCGCTCATCCACCGTGCTCGAGGCAACGATGCCAAGGAGGTCATCGTCGGTCAGCACCGGCGAGTGCTGGAGGACGGGCAGCGAGACGGTCAGCGACTGATCGGCCGCCAGACGACGCACGACATCGGGCGGCGCGATCGCCAGGTCCTTGAGCGTGTCGGCAAGTATCTCGCGCACGCGCACGACCTGGTCCTGCGCGAGCACCGTCAGCACCTCGGCCGTCGCTTCGCGCGCGCGCCCCTGTTCCTTCTCGCCGATCTTCGGCAGCACGGTCGCGATCTTCTCGACCACGCCGGTGCGGACGGCGAGATCGGCGTCGCTCGCCAGCAGGAGGTCCGCCTGGCGAGGCGTGGTCTCGTTGTCGGCGATGGCTCGCCGGACCGCGGCGTCCTTATCCTCTGCGAGGAAGTAGAGAAGCTCCGGCCTTATGTCCCCGCGCTGCGCCAGCTCGCGGCGGACCTCGGGATTCTCGTGGCGCACGAGCTGCTTCGCCTCGTCAAAGGCGAGCTTGGTGCCGGGCTTGCGGCCGAGAAGACGATCGATCAGACCCATTACTTCGCTTTCGCCGGCGGCGCCATGTGATAGCGCCCTTTGCCGCCCCTCTTGCTCACATACATGGCCTCGTCGCCGCGCGCGACCAACGAGTCGAGATCCTCACCGCTGCCCGGCTCGTGCGTCGCCATGCCGATCGAAAAGCCGAGCGGACGCGCCGGATCGCCGGAATAGTCGGAGAGCAGCTTGACCGATGCCAGCAGGCGCTCGGCGAGGCGAACCGCGGCCGTCGGATCGACCTTGTCGAGCCAGAGCGCGAACTCGTCGCCGCCGAGCCTGGCTACCACGTCGTCGCCGCGCGTCGCATCCGCGAGCAGGCGGGCGACGGCCTTCAACGCCTCGTCGCCGGCCTGATGGCCCTTGATGTCGTTGACGATCTTGAAGTTGTCGAGGTCGACATAGATCAGCGCGCCCCCCGTGCCGGCAACAGTGCCTTGAGCCAAGCGCTTGCCGACCTCGGCGAAGAACATGCGGCGGTTCTTCAGGCCCGTCAGCGTGTCGGTGGAAGAGAGCCGCGTCAGCTCTTCGTGATTGGCGAGCTGCTGATAGGCGACGGCGAGCTGGGCGGCGACCTCGCCGGCAAGCTCGCTCTCTTCCGCGGTGAAAGCGCGGTCGCGCGCGTTCCGCCACAAGAGCAGCGCGCCATTGATGTTTCCGCGATAGGAGGTGGCGGCAGCAAGCACCTTGCCCTCTCCGCCGTAGGCATGGAGGTCGACCTCGATGAGGCCGTCGGCGGCGGCGAGCGCCTGGATTACCTGCGCGAGAGCGGCGCCGTGGGGCATCGCACCGCGATGCGCTGCCGGGCGAAGCTGCCCAACCTCGCCGCGATAGAGGACGCAGGCACCGGCGCCGAGCGCGCGAATCATCGCGGTTGCGGCGGCGCCCAGCATCGCTTCCGGGTCGACCTCATCGCGGATCGCACGAATGATGCGGGTGAGCAGCAGCCGCCGGTTCTGCGCGGCGGCGAGTTCCGCATCGCGCTCGCGCTCGGCTGTGATGTCGCGGCAGACGCCACGTACACCGCGCCAGGCGCCGGCCGTGTCGGTGATCGGCGCCGCCGCGACGCGCAGGCAGACATCGCGGCCGTCGGCGCCCTTGAGCCAGATCTCCGAGGCCTCGACGCGGGCGCGCGCAAGGAACGGGAGATCGCCCTGGCTCGAGGCGTCGCCGCCGAGCTCCTCGGGCTTGCGCCCGACAAGCTGGTCCGCCGCGTAGCCGAGCGCGCCCTTGGGCGAGACGAAGACGAAACGGCCCTCCGGCCCGACCTCCCAGGCGAAGTCGCTTGAGATCTCGACCAGGTCGCGGAAGCGCTGGCGCGATTCGATCAGGGCGCTCTGCAGATTGCGCTCCAATGTCGCGTCGCGGCCGAGCACCAGCGCGCCGGCGCCGCTGTCGAGGCCGAGGATGGTGACCTCGACCTGCTGGCGGCTCTCGCCCTCGCCGAAGGCGAGCGGCGTTGCCGACGGGGGCTTCCCGGCAATGGCCGAGGCGATTAGCTCCTCGAGCGCCGGAACCTGCCCGGCGATCAGCGCGTTGGCGAGCGGGCGCCCGGCGGCGTTGACCGTCTTCACGGCACGCGGACCGGTTGCCAGCAGCGCCGGCCCGCCCGACTGGGCGCAGGCGCCTCCGGCGTCGATCAGACGCGCTACCGCCGCAACCTCGCGGCTGTCGTTGCGGAACGGCCAGACGCTCACGCACTTCCCTCCGATAGGCGGACGGTTACTGGAGGCGAGGGGGCTGTGCAAGCGGCGCGTTGACAGCCGGGACCGGCCGCCGCCATCCTCCGGCGCCTTCCTTCCTCCCCGACCGGAATCCGACATGACCGCCGATCTTGCCAAGACCATCGATGCTGCCTGGAATGCCCGCGACACCCTCAACAGCCAGACAAAAGGGCCGGTCCGCGACGCGGTCGAGACTGCGCTCGACGGGCTCGATTCCGGCAAGATGCGCGTGGCGGAGAAGGGTCCCGGCGGCTGGGTCGTCAATCAGTGGCTGAAAAAGGCGGTGCTTCTCTCCTTCCGCCTCAACGACAATGTGATCGTCTCCGGCGGCCCCGAAGGCCCCTGGTTCGACAAGGTTCCCTCCAAGTTCAAGGGCTGGGACGAAGCGCGCTTCCGCAAGGCGGGCTTCCGCGCCGTGCCCAATTGCGTCGTCCGCAAATCAGCCTATGTCGCGCCGGGCGTCGTCCTGATGCCGAGCTTCGTCAATGTCGGCGCCTATGTGGACTCCGGTACAATGGTCGACACTTGGGCGACGGTGGGGTCCTGCGCCCAGATCGGCAAGAACTGCCATCTCTCGGGCGGCGTCGGCATCGGCGGCGTGCTCGAACCGCTGCAGGCCAACCCGGTCATCATCGAGGACAACTGCTTCATCGGCGCCCGCTCGGAGGTGGTTGAGGGTGTGGTCGTCGAAACCGGCTCGGTGATCGCCATGGGCGTGTTCATCACCCAGTCGACCAAGATCGTCGACCGCACTACCGGCGAGGTCTTCACCGGCCGCGTGCCCGCCTATTCGGTGGTGGTCTCCGGCAGCCTGCCGGGCAAGCCGCTGCCCGACGGCACGCCGACGCCCTCGCTCTACTGCGCGGTGATCGTCAAGCGCGTCGACGAGCGCGTGCGCTCTAAGACCTCGATCAACGAGCTTCTGCGCGACTGATGGCGCTCGACCCGGTCGGCCTCGCCCAGGACCTCATCCGCTGCCCGAGCGTGACGCCGGTCGATGCCGGCGCGCTCGACCGTCTGCAGCGCGTGCTGGAAGGCCTGGGATTCCGTTGCGAGCGCCTGCCGTTCAGCGAGATCGGCACGCCCGACGTCGACAATCTCTATGCCCGGTTCGGCGACAGCGGCCGCAACTTCTGCTTTGCCGGCCATACCGATGTGGTGCCGACCGGCGATCTGAAAGGCTGGTCGATCGATCCCTTCGCTGCCGAGATCGTCGACGGCGTGCTCTACGGCCGCGGCGCCGCCGACATGAAGTCGGCGATCGCGGCCTTCGTCGTCGCGACCGAGCGCTTCGTCAAGGGCCGCGGCGGCTTCGGCTCGATCAGCCTGCTGATCACAGGCGATGAGGAAGGCCCGTCGATCAACGGTACCAAGAAGGTCGTTGAGTGGCTGAAGTCGAGAGGCGAGAAGGTCGACGCTTGCGTCGTCGGCGAGCCGACCAACCCGAAGAGGCTCGGCGAGATGATGAAGATCGGCCGGCGCGGCAGCCTCAACGGCCGGCTCACGGTGATCGGCGCGCAAGGCCATGTCGCCTATCCGCATCTCGCCGACAACCCGATGCCGCGGCTCCTGAAGATGCTGACCGCGATCACCGGGCGCAAGCTCGACAAGGGCAATGACTGGTTCCAGCCGTCCAACCTCGAGGTCGTCACCATCGACGTCGGCAACAAGGCGACGAACGTGATCCCGGCCAAGGCGACCGCCGGCTTCAACATCCGCTTCAACGACATGCATTCCGGCGCGAAGCTCACCGAGTGGCTGCGCAACGCCTTCGATGCGGTCGGCGGCGCCTATGAGCTCGACATCCAGATCTCGGGCGAGAGCTTCATCACCGAGCCGGGGCCTTTGAGCGACCTCGTCGGCGAGGCGGCCCGTAGCGTGACCGGCATCGACCCGGATCGCTCGACCACCGGCGGCACCTCGGATGCGCGCTTCATCCGCCACATCTGCCCGGTCGTCGAGTTCGGCTTGGTCGGCGAGACCATGCACAAGGTCGACGAGCGCGCGCGGATCGAGGACATCCACGCGCTGACCGACATCTACGGCCGGGTGCTCGACGGGTACTTCCGGGCGTGATCGCCGCGGGCGCCGAGATCGTTGCCGCGATGGCCGGCGTCATCAGGCTCTGGGGCGGCAATGCCTCGGCGTTCCTCGCCTTCGACCGCTCGCTGCCCGGATTCTGGCGGAGCTACACCGCCGCCGTGATCGGCGCACCGATCCATGCGCTGCTGCTGATCGTGAGCCGCGAGGAGGCGGCCGGGCCGCTCGCCTCTGTGCATGACGCGGCGATCGAGGCGATCACCTACATGACGACCTGGGTCGCCTATCCGCTGCTGGTGACGCAGATCGTCAAGCGGCTCGATCGTGAGGACCGCTTCTTCGACTACATGGTGCCGTACAACTGGGCGGCATTGGCCCAGCTCGTGCTGTTCACGACGGCCGCCGCGGTCCGCCTCGCGCTGCCAGGCTTCCTCGGATCGGTGCTGATGCTGGTGGCGATCGCCGCTGTGCTGCACCTGCAGTGGTTCATCGCGCGCGAGGGTCTTGCCGTCACTGGCCGCGTCGCCTTCCTGGTCGTGCTTTCCGACATCAGCCTCAGCCTGATGATCGGCGGCCTCGCCGACTACCTCAAGGCCTGAGCCAGCGCGCCCTTCGCCGCGATCTGCACGCCTTCGAGGCCGAGCCAGCCGGCCATCCGCGCCAGCTCCTCCTTGAGCGGCTCGGCGATCTCTGCAACCTTCGCATGGTTCTCGGCATGTGCGCCCAGCACCTGCAGGCGCCGGTTCTGCCGGTCGGCCTTGAGATCGACGCGCGCGACCAGGCGGTTGCCGAGCAGGAAGGGCAGTACGTAGTAGCCGTGCGTGCGCTTGTCCTTCGGCGTGTAGAGGCCGATGCGATAGTGGAAGCCGAAGAGCCGCTCGCCGCGCTCGCGCATCCACACGACGGGATCGAAGGGCGACAGCAGCGACTGGGTCGAGAGCCGCCGCGGAATAGCGGCATCGACGTGGATATAGGCCTGCTCCTTCCAGCCTTCGACGCGCACCGGCTTGAGGCGACCGGCCTCGACGAGCTCGCGGATGCGCGCCTTGCTCTCGTCCGGCGACAGACGGAAATAGTCGCGGAGGTCAAAGGCGGTGCCGATGCCATGCGCGCGCGCGCCGATCTCCATCAGCATGCGTTGCGCATCCGCATCCGGCGGCGTCGGCAGCGCCAGGACCTCCGCCGGCAGGACGCGCTCCGGAACGTCGTAGATGCGCTCGAAGCCGCGCCGGTGGGCGGTCGTGACCTTGCCCGCATAGAACAGCCATTCGAGCGCCATCTTGCCGTCGCCCCAGCCCCACCACGAGCCCTGGTTCTTGGCGCCCTCTGTCAGCTCCGAGACGGCAAGCGGGCCGCGGTCGTACACCTCCGCGAGGACGCGCTGGATGTAGGCCCGCTTCTCGCGGGCGAAGCGGGCCATCGCGCCGTTTGTGCGGAACCCGCGCTCGGCCTGCGTCATCCGCCAACGCAGCAGCGGGTGGAAGGAGACAGGCAGCAGCGAGGCCATGTGCCCCCAATACTCGAACAGCCCACGCGGCTTCCTGCCATAGGCGAGGCGGTCGACCACCTCCATCGGATAGGCGCCCAGGCGCGAGAACAGCGGCAGGTAGTGCGAGCGCACCAGCACGTTGACCGAATCGATCTGCAGCAGCGCGATACGGTCGAGGACACGCGCGACATGCCTGCGATCGGCGCGCGCCGCCGGCCTGCGGTCGGCAAAGCCCTGGGCGGCGAGCGCGATACGTCGCGCCTCGGCCAGCAAGATCGTGTCGCTACCGCGGGTCATAGCTGACGCCGGTGAGATAGAGGCCCTCGGCCGGAGCCGTCGGCCCGGCGGCCGAGCGGTCGCGCGCGGCAAGCGCGGTCGCGACGTCCGCCTCGGTCCATTTGCCTTCGCCGACCAGCTTCAAGGTCCCGACCATGTTGCGGACCTGATGATGCAGGAACGAGCGCGCCTCGGCACGGATGGATATCTCCTCGGTCGCGCGCATGACGTCGAGCCGGTCGAGCGTCTTGACCGGCGACTTCGCTTGGCACTGCGCATCGCGGAAGCTGGAGAAATCGTGCGACCCGACCAGCACCTGTGCCGCTCTATGCATCGCCTCGGCGTCGAGCGGACGGCCGACCTGCCAGGCGCGGTCGCGATCGAGCGCCAGCGGCGCGCGACGATTGACGATGCGGTAGAGGTAGCGCCGCCCGGTTGCGGAGAACCGCGCGTGGAAGTCGGCCGGCGCCTCGGCCGCTTCCAGCACGGCGACCTTGGCCGGCTTCAGGTGGAAATTGACCGCATCGCGGATCTCTTCGGGATCGCGCGGCCGCGCTAGGTCGACATGCGCGACCTGGGCCAGCGCGTGCACGCCGGCATCCGTGCGCCCGGCAGCGACTGCCGTCACCTGCTCCTGGCAATATTTGTGGAACGCTGCTTCCAGCAGCTCCTGCACGGAGGCGGCATTCTCCTGGCGCTGCCAGCCGGCGAGCCCGGTGCCGTCATATTCAAGGGTAAGGCGGTAGCGCGGCATGAGCGAGTTCGCGTCTCACCCCCTCCCCGCCCTCCCCCGTCGAGGGGGAGGGGGTTCGAGGAGGCTCGCTTTCGTGCTCCCTCCCCCCTTGCGGGGGAGGGATGGGGAGGGGGGTAAGAACACGCTTCTATGAGAGCATAGTTCCAGAGGCGATCGGATGCCCGCGAAGAAAGGCAGTCGCCTCCATCGGTTTGCCGCCGGCACGCTGAAGCCGGGTCAGGCGCAGCGCGCCGTCTCCGCAGGCGACGGTCAGGCCGTCGTCGAGGACGGTTCCGGGCGGGCCGCTGCCCTTGACCGCTTCGGCGCCCCAGGCCTTGATGCGCTCGCCCTTGTGTTCGAGGAACGCGCCGGGCCAGGGATCGAAGGCGCGGACCAGCCGCGCGAGACGCGACGCCGGCTGACGCCAGTCGAGCCGAGCCTCGTCGCGTTCGAGCTTCTTCGCATAGGTGACGCCCTCGTTCGGCTGCGGCGTCGCCTTCAGCGAACCGGAAGCGACACCGTCGAGCGCGCGCAGAATCAGCCAGGCGCCGATCTCGGCGAGCCGGTCGTGCAAGGTGCGGCCGGTGTCGTCGGCGCGGATCGGCGTGTCTTCCGTCAGCAGCATCGGTCCGGTATCGAGACCGGCATCCATCTGCATGATGGTGACGCCGGTTTTCTCGTCGCCTTCGAGGATGGCGCGCTGGATCGGTGCCGCGCCGCGCCAGCGCGGCAGCAGCGAGGCATGGACATTAAGGCAGCCGAGCCGCGGTGCCTCCAGGATCGGCTTCGGCAGGATGAGGCCGTAGGCGGCGACCACCGCCACATCGAGCTTGAGGTCGCGAAAGGCCTGCTGCTCTGCCGGGTCCTTGAGGCTCGCCGGCGTCCGCACATCGAGGCTGCGGTCGCGTGCCCAGGCCTCCACCGGCGAGGGCCGCGGCTTTTGCCCGCGCCCGGCGGGCCGAGGCGGCTGCGCATAGACGCAGGCGATCTCGTGGCCGTCATTGACCAGCGCGTCCAGGATCGGCACGGCAAAGTCGGGCGTGCCCATCATCGCCAGCCGGAGCCGCTCGCGCGCCATCCGGCTAGGCCGGTTCCGCCAGCCGCTGAGTCTTCTTGAGCTTGCGCAGGATGATGTCGCGCTTCACGCGCGACAGATGATCGATGAACAGCGTGCCGTCGAGGTGCTCGATCTCGTGCTGCAGGCAGACCGAGAGCAGCCCCGTCGCGTGCAGCTCCCGCTCCTTCCCCTCGCGATCGAGGTAGCGGATCTTGACCTCGGCGGGCCGCTCGACCTCGGCATAATGCTCGGGCACGGACAGGCAGCCCTCCTCGCGGAGCAACAGCTCCCCCGAGGCCCAGACGACCTCCGGGTTGGCCAGATGGATCGGTTGCGCTTCCTCATTGGCGCGGGCGACGTCGCAAACAACCACGCGCAGGTCGCTGCCGATCTGCGGTGCGGCCAGCCCGATGCCATGGGCCCGATACATGGTCTCCAGCATGTCATCCATCAGGCGACGGACCTCGCCGTCGACCTTTGCGACGGGCTTCGCCGTGATCTTCAGGCGCGGGTCCGGGGCAACGATGATTTCGCGAATCGCCATGGCAATGGCTAGGTAAGTACCTCGCATCTTTCCGTCAAGCCGGCATAGCCGACTCATGCTAGGAGGAGGCATGCTGGAACTTCTGCCCTGGATCGGCTTCGCCGCCGTCTCGGTGCTTGTCGCGGTCCTCTTCTATCTCCGTCAGGAGCGGAGCCGGGGAGAAGCGCGCGCACTGGCGGCGCTCGCCGGCCGGCTCGACCAGATGGCATCGTCCCAGGCGGCCGTCCAGGCGCAACTCTCCGATCAGCTCCAGACCCAGGAACGCGCACTGGCGAAGGCGCTGGATGAGCGCCTGTCGAGGCTCGGCGGCGCTGTCGGCGAGAGCTTGTCGAAAAACGCATCCGACACCGCGAAGACGCTGACCGAGCTTCGCGAGCGTCTGGCGGTGATCGATGCCGCGCAGGCGAACATGAGCCAGCTTTCGACCCAGGTCGTGGCACTCCAGGACATCCTCGCCAACAAGCAGGCGCGCGGCGCCTTCGGCGAGATCCAGCTCGAAAACCTGGTGACCGCCGCGCTGCCGCCGGATGTCTACGAGTTCCAGTGCAAGCTGGCCGACAAATGGGTCGACTGCCTGCTCAAGCTGCCAAACCCGCCGGGGCCGATCGCGATCGATGCCAAGTTCCCCTTGGAGGCCTATCGCGCTGTGATCGCCGCCTCGGACGAGGTTCAGCGGGCCTTGGCGCGCAAGCAGCTTGCAAACGACGTGCTCGTTCACGTGCGCGCGATCCGCGAGAAGTACATCATCCCCGGCGAGACGGCGGAATCGGCGCTGATGTTCCTGCCGAGCGAGGCGGTCTATGCCGAGCTTCATGCCAACCTGCCGGAGGTCGTGCAGCAGTCGTATCGCGAGCGCGTGTGGATCGTCTCGCCGACGACGCTGATGGCGACCCTGAACACCGTTCGCGCCGTGCTTCGTGATGCGAAGATGCGCGAGCAGGCGCATCTGATCCAGAACGAGGTCCGCATCCTGCTGGACGATATCGGCCGGCTGGACGACCGCGTCGGCCGACTGCATCGTCATTTCGACCAGTCGATGGAAGACCTGCGGCAGATCAGGGTCTCGACCGACAAGATCACCAAGCGCGCAGCCCGGATAGAGGAGGTGGATGTGGGCCAATCGGACCAGGCGCAGCTTCCGCTGCCATCGGCATGACGATGCGCATTGCCACCCTACTGCTGGCCTCTCTCGTTCCCGCAGCGGCGGGCGCCTTCGATCTCCAGGGCCACCGCGGCGCCCGCGGCCTCGCGCCGGAGAACACGCTCCCGGCCTTCGCGCGTGCGCTCGGCATCGGCGTCACGACGCTGGAGCTCGATGTCGGCGTCACCAAGGACGGCGTCGTCGTCGTCATGCATGATCGCCGCCTCAACCCGGACGTGACGCGCGACGCCGAAGGGAAGTGGCTGGGCGCGACGGGTCCGGCGATCCTCGACCTCAGCTTCGAGGAGCTTCGGCGTTATGACGTTGGCCGGCTGAAGCCGGACAGCCCCTATGCCCGTCAGTTCGCCGAGCAGAAGCCTGTCGACGGCACGCGCGCGCCGCGGCTCTCGGACGTATTCGCCCTGGTGGCGAAGTCCGGCAACGCCAGCGTGAGATTCAACATAGAGACCAAGCTCTCGCCGGCGGCGCCGGCGGAAACGCTTGCGCCGGAGCCTTTCGCGCGCGCCTTGATCGCGGAGATCCGCAAGGCGGGCATGCAGTCTCGCGCGACCGTGCAGTCCTTCGACTGGCGGACGCTGCAGGTGGTGCAGAAGGAGGCGCCGGAGATCGGCACCGTCTATCTGACGATCGCGCGTGGCGGCGGCGACAATGTCCAGGTCGGCAAGCCTGGAACATCGCCCTGGCTCGCTGGCTTCGATGTCGACGACCACGGCGGCTCGGTCCCGGCAACGGTGCGCGCGGCCGGAGGGCGCATCTGGTCGCCCTTCTTCAACGATCTCGACCCCGCTTCGCTCAAGCAGGCGAAGGAGCTCGGGCTCCTGGTCGTGCCATGGACGGTCAACGACGAGCCGACCATGCGCCGCCTGGTCGAGATGGGCGTCGATGGGCTGATCAGCGACTACCCCGATCGCCTGCGCAAGGTTCTGGTCGAGCTTGACGTCGCGGTGCCGGCGCCGACGCCTGTCGAGCCGTGAGCCGCGCCGAGGAGCTGATCGACGCGGCGCTCGCCAATCCGGCCAATGCCGAAATCCTGCGGCGGCTCCCAGGGCTTGGCGTAGCTCAGACCTATCTCGTTGCCGGCTGTCTCTATCAGGCCGTCTGGAACCGGCTTTCCGGCTGGGCACCGGAGACGCATGTGAAGGACTATGACGTTTTCTACTTCGACGACAGCGACGTTTCCTGGGAGGCCGAAGACAAGGTGATACGGCGGGCGCGCGATCTCTTTGCCGATCTCGGGGTGGAGGTCGAAGTACGTAACCAGGCACGGGTGCATCTCTGGTATCGGCCGAAGTTCAAGATCGACTATCCGGAGATGCAGTCGTCGAAGGATGCGATTGGGCGCTATCTCGCGACATGCACCTGCGTTGGCATGGAGGCCGATGGTCTTCGGCTCTACGCGCCCTACGGCCTCGACGAGCTGTGGGCCGGCGTGCTTCGGATGAATCCGGTCAACCCGCAACCCGCGCGCTTTCTCGAGAAGGCGGAAAGCTATCGCACGCGCTGGCCGTGGCTGACGATCGTTCCGCCCGGCTGAAACGAAAAGGCCCGATCTTCGCGATCGGGCCCTTTGAACTCTTGGTGGAGCCGAGGAGGATCGAACTCCCGACCTTCGCATTGCGAACGCGACGCTCTCCCAGCTGAGCTACGGCCCCGCCTCAGGGCGGGGTATAGGGAGGGGGCTGAAGCCTGTCAAGCAAGCCGGCCCGTACCGCACTTACTCTGCAGGAAGCGGCTGTTCGGGTCCGCGGAAGGTGCGCCGGAGCGACTGGGCGAGGAGCCAGGCTGAGGCGAGAAGCCAGGCAATCAGCGCAGGCATCGGCCGATCGGGCGTCGATATCACAAGGGCCAGCGAGGTGACGCTCCACACCACCAGGGCGGCGAGCGTGATCGGACGACCTTCGCGGACACGCAGCGGATGCAGGAACTTCGCCGGCGAGAAGCTGGCGAGCCCCAGTGCGATCGTCACGGCCAGCGTCGCCGCCTTCGGCGGATCGAGGACATAGACGTAGAGCGCGAAGACATTCCAGATCGCTGGGAAGCCGACGAAGTAGTTGTCCTCGGTCTTCATGTCGACATTAGCGAAGATGTAGAGCGAGGTTGCCAGGATGAAGGCCGTCACCGTTAGCGCCCAACCTTCCGGGAAGTAGCCGAACTGGTAGAGAAACAACGCCGGCACCACCACGTAGGTAAAGTAGTCGACGACGAGGTCGAGCGCGGCGCCGTCGAAGCGCGGCAGGAGGCGCCGGACCTCGAAGCGGCGGGCCAGCGGGCCGTCGAGCCCGTCGATCGCCAGCGCGAGCCCAAGCCAGAGCAAGGTCTCGCGCGCATCGCCCTTGAGCACGGCCAGAATTGCGAGGAGCCCGATGACGACACCGCTGGCGGTCAATGCATGGACCGCCCATGCGATGATTCGACTCAAGCCGCCGCCCGGCATTAGCTTCCTCCGCGCTCCTTGGACCATGGTTATGCGCGGCAGGTCGGCCTTAGCGCAAGTCCCGGCCGCAAGACGGTTGGCGGCGAGCCCCGGACTCGCACATGATTAAGAGATCCAGGCAGGTAAGGCGATGACGGTTCCAAAGCGCGCGAAGATGGTCGAGGTCGGGCCCCGGGACGGCCTCCAGAACGAGGCCAAGCCGGTGCCGGCCGAAATCAAGATCAGGCTGATCGACCTCCTGGCCGATGCCGGCCTCAAGACGATCGAGGCCGGAGCGTTCGTTTCGCCTAAATGGGTTCCGCAGATGGCGGACACGGCGACGGTTCTCGCCGGCCTCGCGCCGCGCCCAGGAGTTTCGTTCCCCGTGCTGGTGCCGAACATGACAGGATTCGAGGCGGCAGCCGCGGCCGGGGTGCGCGAGATCGCCGTGTTCGGCGCCGCCTCCGAGAGTTTCTCCAGGCGCAACATCAATTGCTCGATCGAGGAGAGCTTCCAGCGCTTCGCGCCGGTGATGGCGGCAGCGAGGGCCGAGGGTATGCGGGTTCGGGGCTATGTGAGCTGCGTTCTGGGATGCCCCTACGAGGGAGAGATCGCACCGTCGGCGGTCGCCGCCGTTTCTCGCCGACTGCTCGAAATGGGCGCCTACGAGATCTCGCTCGGCGACACGATCGGCATCGGCACGCCGGCCAAGGCACAAGCGATGCTGAAGGCCGTTGCGGAGGGGGTCCCTGTCGCGCGGATGGCCGTGCATTTCCACGACACCTACGGCCAGGCTCTGGCCAACATCCTGGCCTCGCTCGAGCTCGGCATCGCTGCGATCGACTCCTCGGTAGCGGGGTTGGGCGGCTGCCCCTATGCGAAGGGCGCGTCCGGAAACGTCGCGAGCGAGGACGTGCTCTATCTGCTGGACGGGCTCGGCGTCTCGACCGGTGTCGATCTCGCCAAGCTGGCGGCAGCCGGCCGTTTCATCTCCGGGCATCTCGGGCGCGAGAGCGGCTCGAAGGTGGCGCGCGCGCTGGCCGGAAAGTTCGCGGCATGACCGTCCATCTGGTCAAGATGTGCGTCGGCATCGACGACATCGACGAGCTCCGTTATTGGCAGGCGAAGCGGCTGAAGAGCGCCTCCGACAAGAAGCTGCAACACGTCACGCGCAACCGGCCGAAGCGAGAGGAAGAGCTCCTCGATGGCGGCTCGATCTACTGGGTCATCAAGGGACAGATCCGCGTGCGCCAGCGCGTGATCGGGCTCGAGGACAGGGTCAAGGAAGACGGCAAGCCCGCTTGCGGCCTTGTCCTCGATCCGAAGCTCGTGCCGACCGATCTGCGCTCGATGCGGCCGATGCAGGGCTGGCGCTATCTCGAGGCCAAGGACGCGCCGCGCGACCTGCGGAAAGGCGACGACCTCGGCGATATGCCGCCGAAGCTCATCGCTGAATTGCGGTCGCTCGGGATCCTTTAGCGGCGCCGGTCGCTATCGACGGCGTACCGAGGGCGCGACGACGATGTCGACCTCGCCCGTCGGCGCGATTCTGACCATGGCGATGCGGTCACCGCGGGTGAAGGTGATGGCCGTGCGGCGGGCGCGGACGACGGCGGTTTCCTGCCAGCCGAGCTTCGGCATCTCGACCCGGTAGTACTCGGTCATCTGCGCGGCGGAGTATGAGGTCGTGACGACGACCTGACCGTTCCAGTTTTCGTCCGGGCCGATGATTGCCGTGTCCTCGCGGACGACGCGGCCGTTGGGCGGGATCGGAATGTCGGGAATTCTGACCACGTCCGGGGGAATGACCGCGGAAGGAGGCCCGGAGCTCATCGTCGAAGGGGTTAGTTGCGTTGCCGCGAGGCTTTGGCTCCGCGCGCAGCCCTGAAGCAGAGCGGTGGCGCAAATCAGGGCAAGGTGAGCTGCCCCCGGATTTTTTGGACACCGATTTGTCCAACCGGAGGCATTCATGATGAAGTCGAGCATGAACCAAATCGAAACCAACGATGTGAATGATGATACCGAGGTCGGCAGGGTCGAGCGCAGTTCGTCCGGGCAGTCTCCTGGCCATGTGTTCCCTGGCCAGGGAACGACGC
>VGEN01000060.1 GCA_016869285.1 Alphaproteobacteria bacterium | reverse complement strand
CAAACCAATAACCCGACACCCGACAAACCAACCCGCGATGAAAAAGGCGCAACGACAAAGCATGCCATCTGATCGCCTTCCATCGCCGCAATTCAAATCATGCTCGCCCGTGAATAGGCCGGGCTAGCGATGGACGCGCCCAGGCGGTGCGGACCGCGATCGCCGACGAGAGGAGAGCTTGGCTTCGCCAGAAGGAGGAGAAGATCCGCAGCAACCCGAGCTACACGAACGAGAAAAGGCGAAGCGAGCTAAAAAAGCTGACGGGCTGGCGTCCGAGATTCGCCCGGTTTGAGTGAGTGGCTGACCGATGCGGAGACGGTTGGTCGGCAACTTACCTCTGCGCGGCGGAGGGTAGTTCGTACGGTGACCAGATAGGGCGCCAGCGTTTGCCTTCCTGTCGAAGGAAATAGGCGGCTCGCTCGTCGTAGGGCTCTTCCCGAGGATATCCGAGGAATGTCCTCGGATCCGGGCAGGGCTGTTCCCAGCACGAGCGGCGATAGACGCTGACAAGCAGATCGCCCGGCCGCGCCTCGATCGGCGGGTATGGGTTGGGCCAGCCTTCAATCCTCGCCGCCGCCTCGATGTCATGCTTGGTCGCCACTCTCACGCGTTCGATGCGATACTGAAGGTAGGGTCCTGCGAACGTTGACCCGTTCTGCTGCGGCGGAATCTCGCCATATGCATTGCGGCAGAGGCGTGTGGCGTCAGGACCGAACCCGACCTCGTCCGAGCTGCGCAGTGCGATGACTTCACAGGAAAACCGGTTCGCGAGCGCGCAAAGTGGCGTGGGCGGAAGGCCCAAAAGGCATCGATACTTGGACGGATCGTCTCTAACGGCTTGCCGCCAGCGACCAGGACGATCGGGCGCGATCGGCAGCGTCGCCGCGGTGGTCTTGGTCTCCGGAGTCTTTCCCGTCTGCGCGTAGGCAGAATGGAAGGACGCAGCAAGGAACACGGCCAGGAGCAAGGGGGCGGATCGGAAGGGCATGAACGCGGCGCCTAAGGGGACAGATCGGGTCTCTTAACAGGAGTTTTGGGTATTTCTATGGCCGGTTGCCGATCGGAGACGGCGGCAATTGAAATCGGCGTTGGCGGAAGCCTAATCTCTGGCCGAGGGGCCGCTTCGGCTCCAAACGCCTCGGAGGAGCCTCATGGCCCAGGACATCGTGATTGCCTCTGCCGCCCGCACGCCGATCGGCGCCTTCTCGGGCGGGCTCTCGACGCTGCCGGCGCATGAGCTCGGGGCCGCGGCGATCACCGCCGCGCTCGGCCGCGCCAAGGTCGAGGCGGCCGAGGTCAACGAGGTCATTCTGGGCCAGGTGCTCGGCGCCGGCGCCGGCATGAACCCGGCGCGTCAGGCCGCCATCGCCGCCAAGATCCCGGTCGGCGCCACCGCCATGGGCATCAACCAGGTCTGCGGCTCAGGCCTTCGCGCCGTCGCCAACGGCATGCAGTCGATCCGCAACGGCGATGCCAGCATCGTCGTCGCCGGCGGCCAGGAGAGCATGAGCCTGTCGCCGCACTGCCTGCATTTGCGGAACGGCACCAAGATGGGCCCGGCCGAGATGGTCGACACCATGATCAAGGACGGGCTGTGGGATGCCTTCAACGGTTACCACATGGGCAACACCGCCGAGAACGTGGCGCAGAAATGGCAGATCAACCGCCTGCAGCAGGACGAGTTCGCGGCGGGCTCCCAGGCCAAGGCCGAGGCCGCGATCAAGTCCGGGCGCTTCAAGGACGAGATCGTGCCGATCACGATCAAGACGCGGAAGGGCGACCAGATCGTCGACACCGACGAGCATCCGCGCGCCGGCACGACGGTCGAGGTGCTGTCCAAGCTGCGCCCGGCCTTCGCCAAGGACGGCAGCGTCACCGCCGGCAATGCGTCGGGCATCAATGACGGCGCCGCCGTGCTGGTGCTGATGACGGCAGAAGAAGCGAAGAAGCGCGGCATCGCGCCGCTGGCGCGCATCGCCTCCTGGGCGACCCGCGGCGTCGATCCCGCGGTAATGGGCTCAGGCCCGATCCCGGCCAGCCGCGCGGCGCTGGAGAAAGCCGGCTGGAGCGTCGCCGACCTCGACCTGATCGAGGCCAACGAGGCCTTCGCCGCCCAGGCCTGCGCGGTCAACAAGGATCTCGGCTGGGACCCGGCGAAAGTGAACGTCAACGGCGGCGCCATCGCGCTCGGTCACCCGATCGGTGCCTCGGGTGCGCGCATCCTAACCACGCTGCTCTACGAGTTGCAGAAGCGGAATGCCAAGAAGGGCTTGGCGACGCTCTGCATCGGCGGCGGCATGGGCATCGCGCTCTGCGTCGAGCGCTGATCGAGGTCGTCGAACCAATCAAAGAAAGTCGGGGGAGGAAGTCATGGCTCGGGTAGCGGTCGTCACCGGCGGCACGCGCGGCATCGGCGAGGCGATCTCGGTTGCGCTCAGGGACAAGGGCTGCAAGGTCGCCGCGAATTACGGCGGCAATGCCGATGTCGCCAACGCCTTCACCAAGTCGGCCGGCATCAAGTCCTACAAATGGGACGTCAGCGACTTCGCCCAGTGCCAGGCCGGCATCAAGCAGATCGAGGCGGAGCTCGGCCCGGTCGACATCCTGGTGAACAATGCCGGCATCACCCGCGACGGCACCATGCACAAGATGACCTTCGAGCAGTGGAACCAGGTCATCCAGACCAACCTCTCCTCCTGCTTCAACATGTGCCGCGCGGTGATCGAGGGCATGCGCGCGCGCAAGTTCGGGCGCATCGTCAATATCGGCTCGATCAACGGCCAGGCCGGACAGTACGGTCAGGTCAACTACGCCGCCGCCAAGTCGGGCATCCACGGCTTCACCAAGGCGCTGGCGCAGGAGGGTGCGGCCATGGGCATCACCGTGAACGCGGTGGCGCCGGGCTACATCCACACTGACATGGTGCGCGCCGTGCCGCCGAACGTGCTCGAGAAGATCGTCGCCCGCATTCCGGTCGGCCGCCTCGGCAAGGCCTCCGAGATCGCGCGCACCGTCTGCTTCCTGGTCGATGACGAGGGCGGCTTCATCACCGGCTCGACGCTGTCGGTTAATGGCGGCCAGCATATGTACTGAGGTGAGCTCGGAGCCTCGGGAATATCCGAAACGTCCGTGGTCGGCGGTCGGCGGGATTGTCTTCAAGGGCGATGACGTGCTTCTGGTCCGCTCCGTCAAGGGAGCGATCAGGGGCCGCTGGACGCTGCCAGGCGGTGCACAGGATGTCGGCGAGACGATCCTCGAGACCGCCATCCGGGAAGTCCGCGAGGAGACCGGGATCGAGATCGCGCCCGTCGGCATCGTCACCGCCGTCGACTCGCTCTGGCATGACGAGGCCGGCAAGCCGAAATACCACTACACGATCGTCGAGGTGCTGGCGGAGTGGCGGTCCGGCGAACTCGTCGCCGGCGACGATGCCGAAGCGGCGGAGTGGATCGCGCCCGAGCGTATCGCTTCGCTGAACCTCTGGTCCGAAACCGTTCGCGTCATCGAGCTGGCGCGGCAAATTCGCAAACGACGTTAGAGCTCTTCGCCCTATGATCACCCCCCACCCCAACCTTTCCCCGCAAGGGGGGAGGGGATCCGATCTCGTGCTCCCTGCCCCCTTTGTGGGGGTGGGCTGTAGTGGGGGGTGATGCAGAACACGGTATCCCGCCGGCGTGCGACCCTCATCGGCTTCACCGCCATCCTCATGTGGGCGGCGCTGGCGCTGCTCGCGACGCTTGCCGGACCGGTGCCGCCGTTCCAGCTCGTCGCATTGGCCTTCGCGATACCGGGCGTCGTCTCGCTCGTCCTTTGGATCGTGCGTGGCGAGGGGCTGCGCCATCTGCGCCAGCGTCCTTCGGTCTGGGTGCTCGGGATCTACGGGCTGTTCGGCTACCATTTCGCCTATTTCGTCGCGTTGCGCGCCGCACCGCCGGTCGAGGCCGGGCTCATCGCTTATCTCTCGCCGCTGCTCATCGTCGTGCTCTCGGCGCTGCTGCCCGGCGAGCGGCTGCGCTGGTATCACCTCGCCGGCGCGCTTGCCGGGCTCGCCGGCACGGCGCTGGTCTTCACCGATGGCGGCCGTGTCGCCTTCAAGGCGGAGTTTGCGCTGGGCTATGCCGCCGCCTTCGCCTGCGCGCTGATCTGGTCCAGCTACTCGGTGCTGAGCCGGCGCTTCGGCGATGTGCCGACGAGCGCGGTCGGCGGCTTCTGTTCCGTCACTGCGATCCTCGCCGCGATCAGCCATCTGGTTCTGGAAACGACGGTGTGGCCTTCGGGCGGCGAGTGGCTCGCCGTCCTCCTGCTCGGCATCGGGCCGATCGGGCTCGCCTTCTTCACCTGGGATGTCGGCATGAAGCATGGTGACATCCAGGCGCTCGGCGGGCTGTTCTACGTGGCGCCGCTGGGTTCTACGGCGCTGCTCATCCTCTTCGGCAAGGGCGAGGCGAGCTGGATCATCGGTGCCGCGACCCTGCTGATCGTCGGCGGCGCAGCGTTGGCGACGCTCGACGTCCTCCGCCGTCAGCCCGGCTCCCAGCCCTGAGGCGCCATTTCGAAGGATGAGAACTCAAAGGCCGGGGCCACGGCGCAGCCGACCAAGGTGAAGGCGCCGCGCGGCTTCGCCGACTGCCAGCGATTGGCCGGCACCACGACCTGCGGGTTCGTGCGGCCGAGGACGTGGCGCTCGACAATTTTGCCGTCGGACAAGGACAGTTCGAGATCCTCGCCGTCATGGAAATGCCAGATCTCGACCGCGTCGGTGACGCGATGCCAGCGCGAGACCTCGCCGGCCTTGAGCAGGTAGAGGATGGCGGTCAAGGCGCCGCGACCGCCCGAGGCCGGACGGTCGCGGAAAGTCTCGCGGTAGTGGCCGCCCTCGGGATGAGGTTCGAGCCCGAGGCGTGCGATCAGCGCGTCGGCGCTCACATCTGGAAGGGCTTGGTCGCCTGCATCGACGGCCGGGAAGAGAAGCGCTCATACCAGGACGCAAGCTTTGGCCGGGTCTTGCGGATGTCGCCGGCGACGTCGCGGAACTCGAGCCAGCCGATCGAGCAGGCAAGCGCGATCTGCCCGAGATTGATCGGGCCGGTGAGGAGGGCGGAGTCGTGCTCCGCCATGTCGAGGCCCTGGATCACCTTGGTCATCTGGCCCCTCGTCCACTCCTCCGAGCGCTTGTCCTCGGGCCGCACGATGGTCTCGTAGCGGCAGAGCAGGCCGGCGTCGGTAATGCCGTCGGCCATCGCCTCCCAGCGGCGCGCGCGCCAGCGGTCGGGGCCGGAGCGCGGGATCAACGGCGTGCCGGCGTGCTGCGAGTCGAGATACTCGCAGATCACGCGGGAGTCGTAGAGCGCAAAACCATCATCGGTGACCAGCGTCGGCACCTTCATCAGCGGATTGTCCTTGGCGACGTCCGGGTTCGGCTTCACCGGCGTCACCGCGGTCGGGATCTGCTGGATGCGCCCGTCGAGGCCGGTCTCGATCGCGGTGATCATCACCTTGCGGACATAGGGGGAGGCGGGGTTGAAGTAGAGCTTCATCGGTTTCCTCGTTCAGGGACTAGAAAACGTCCTTGGCCTTGCGCACGGCGGCGAAGACGGCGATCGGATCGCCGCCGCCGAGGCCGACGCCGCGAGCCAGGGCCGGCTGATCGGCGCGAAGGAAGGGATTGGTCTCGCGTTCCTCGGCCATGGTCGAGGGCACGGTCGGCTTGCCCTCGGCGCGCAGAGCATCGACACGTCGGCTGCGGTCCTGGAGCGCGGGATTGCCGCCGTCGACGGAGAGCGCGAAGCGGATGTTCGATTGCGTGTATTCATGCGCGCAGTAGATGCGGGTAAGGTCGGGCAGGCGCCGGAGCTTGCCCAGCGAGGCCCACATCTGCTGCGGCGTGCCTTCAAACAGCCGCCCGCAGCCGCAGGCGAACAGCGTATCGCCGCAGAACAGCGCGTCTGACTCGCCGAACCAATAGGCGATGTGACCGCGCGTGTGGCCGGGGACGTCGAAGACCTCGGCCGCGGCGTCGCCGAGCTTGAAGGCGTCGCCGTCGCCAACCTCGATCTGGATGCCGGGGATGCGGTCGCGGTCGGCTTTCGGGCCGACGATGGTACAGCCGGTCGCAGCCTTGATCGCCATATTGCCGCCGACATGGTCGCCATGGTGGTGGGTATTCAGGATGTGCGTGATCTTCCACCCGAGCGTCTTGGCGCGCTCGAGCACCGGATCGGAGACCGCCGGGTCGACGACCCCGACCTTGCCGGTCGCGCGGTCGCGAACCAGGTAGACATAGTTGTCCTTGAGAACCGGGATCTGCTCGACGTCGATTTGGCTCATGAAGGGGCTCAGGCTCGGGGCGGCGGACGATAGCAGAGCATGCTAAAGTAAGACCATGTTCACGGACATCGTGGATCTCCGGGACTTCTATGCCTCGCGCCGCGGACAGGTGGCGCGGCGATTGATTCGCGCCCGCATCCGCCGGCTCTGGCCAGACATCAGGGGCCTTTCGGTGCTCGGCCTCGGCTTTGCCACCCCCTACCTCACGCTTTACCGCGAGGAGGCGCAGCGCGTCGTTGCCGCCATGCCGGCGAGCCAGGGGGTCCTGCCCTGGCCGCGCCCGGGCCCCAATCTCGTGACGCTTGCCGAGGAGATGGAGCTGCCCTTTGCCGACCTCTCCTTCGACCGGGTGCTGCTGGTCCACGCCCTCGAAGGTGCCGAGCAGCTGCGCCCGATGCTACGCGAGGTCTGGCGCGTGCTTGCCGGCAACGGCCGCCTCCTGGTGGTGGCCCCCAACCGCCGCGGCGTCTGGGCGCGCAGCGACCGCACGCCCTTCGGCCACGGTCAGCCCTACTCGCTGGGCCAGCTCTTCCGGCTGCTGAGGGACACGCTGTTCACCCCGGTGCAGAGCGCGTCTGCGCTCTTCCTGCCGCCGCAGGCGCTGGTGCCGCTGGCGCGCTGGTCGCGCGACATCGACGAGTTCGGCGAACGCTGGGCCTCGACTTTTGCCGGCGTCGTCATGGTCGAGGCGGCAAAGCAGATCTATGCCGGCACCGCGATCCCGCAAGGTGTTCGCAAGCGCAAGCGCGTGCTGGTGCAGATCCAGGGCGGCGCCGTCGCCGCTTCCGACCGGCACTCACGCGAAGAGTCCTAGGTCCGACCCAGCATCGGGGTTTAGCCCAATGCATCCGCATGCCGGAAGCCTTTGATTTTGTCGGTTTCCGCGACTACACCTAGCGGCCCTTGTCCCTTGTTTCCGCGATGCCAGCGCCGACCCAGACCCTCGACGAGATCCGCGCCGAGATCGACCGCATCGACCGGGCGGTTCACGACCTGCTGATGCAGCGGGTCGAGGTCGTGCGCAAGGTCGGCAAGGTCAAGGGGACCTCGGCGCCCAAGTGGCGGCCGGCACGCGAGGCGGCGCTGATCCGCCGCCTGGTTGCTCGCCACAAGGGCGAGATGCCGGTCCGCGTGCTGGTGCGGATCTGGCGCGAGATGATCGTCGGCGGCTCGCTCGCGCTGCAGGAGTCGGTTTCGGTCGCTGTGGTCGACCGCTGCTGGGACCTGGCGCGCGACCACTTCGGCGCTGGCGTTCCCTTCAAGCGGTGTTCGGCCGCCCGGATCGTGCGCGATGTGGCAGGCGGCAAGGCGACGATCGGCGTGCTGCCGCTGGGCGGCCAGGGCGGCTGGTGGAAGGGGCTACCCAAAAGCACGGAGGCCCCGCGTATCGTTGCCAAGCTCCCTTTCGTGGGAGGCGCGGGCGATGCCGTTGCGATCGCGCGCGTCGCCTTCGAGCCATCGGGGAGCGATCGCAGCCTTCTTGTCGTCGAGAGCCGTCCCAAGCTGGGCCGCGCTGCGGTGATCGCGGCCCTGCGCGAGGCCGGGTTTTCGGCGCGCATGCTCGCCGAGGAGGGATCGTCGGCCCTCGTCGAGACCGATGGCTTCGTCGGCGAGGATGATGCGCGGCTCGCGGCGTTGCGTGAGGTGCCGCGCCTAAGTCGCGTGACCCAGATCGGCGGCTATGCGCTGCCGCTGTCGAAGCAGTGAGTTCGGAGCAGACTATGCCAGACGCCCCAGTTCCCCAGCCCGGCATCATGGAGCTGACACCCTACAAGGCGTTCGCAAAGCCGAAGCGGCCGGGCCGCCTGATCCGCCTGATGGCGAACGAAGGCGCGCTCGGTCCAAGCCCGAAGGCGATCGAGGCCTACAAGGCCGCCGCCGTCGAGATCAGCCGCTATCCGGAAAGCGGCTCCGGAACGCTTGTTTCGGCGCTCGCCAAGCATCACGGGCTCAAGCCCGACCAGCTCGTGATCGGCAACGGTTCGGACGAGCTAATCGAGCTCATTTGCCACTGCTTCGCCGGCCCGGGCGACGAGGTGATCTACACGCAGTACGGCTTCGTCATGTACCCGACCTGCGCGCGCGCCTCCGGCGCGACGCCGGTCAAGGTGCAAGATGACGGTTTCACCGCGAGCGTGGATGCGATCCTGGCGAAGCTGTCGGCGAAGACGAAGATCGTCTTCCTCGCCAATCCCAACAACCCGACCGGCACCTACCTGCCGCGTTCGGAGGTCGAGCGCCTGTGGAAGGCGCTGCCGAAGCACGTCGTCCTCGTGCTCGACGCGGCCTATGCCGAATATGTCGAGCGCAACGACTACTCCTCAGGCGTCGAGCTGGCTGAGACGGCGCCGAACGTGATCATGCTGCGCACCTTCTCCAAGCTCTATGGCCTTGCCGGCTTACGGCTGGGTTGGGGCTATGGCGCGCCGGCGGTCGTCGATGTGCTGAACCGCGTGCATGGCGTCTTCAACGTCAACGCCGCGGCGCAGGCCGCCGGTGTCGCCGCGCTGGAGGATGTGCCGTTCCAGGATCGTTCCAAGAGCCACAACCGCATCTGGGTTCCGCGCGTGCAAGAGATGCTGAGGAAGCTCGGTCTTGAGCCGCAGCCGACCGTTGCTAACTTCATGCTGGTCAAGGTGCCTTCGAGCCTCGGCAAGACGCCGGACCAGATCCTCGCCTTCTGCGCCGAGCGCGGCGTATTCCTGCGCGAGATGAAGACCTACGGCATGATCGGGTACTTCCGCTTCTCGGTCGGCACCGAGGAGGAGAACCAGATCCTGATCGACACACTGTCGGAGTGCCTCCGTGGCTGAGCTCTTCGGTCGCGTCGCCATCATCGGCATCGGGCTGATAGGCTCGTCGATCGCGCGCGCCCTCAAGGAGAACGATGTCTGCCGCGAGATCGTCGTCGGTGACATCAATGCGGCGCATGGCAGGCGCGCGGAGGAGCTCGGCCTCTGCGTCGCCGCGCATACCGACGTCGCCAAGGCGGTCGACGCGGCCGACCTCGTCATCCTCTGCACGCCGATGTCGACCTATGAGTCGATCGCCGAGAGGATCGCCCCGGCGCTCAAGCAGCGCGCTGTCGTCACCGACGTCGGATCGGTCAAGCAGGCGGCGATCAAGGCGGTGAAGCCGAGGCTGCCTTCGCATGCGCGCTGGATCGCCGGCCATCCCGTCGCCGGCACCGAGAATTCAGGACCGGATGCCGGCTTTGCCACCTTGTTCAAGGGCCGCTGGTGCATCGTGACGCCGGAATCCGACACCGACGCCGATGCTCAGGCGCAGGTGCAGGCGATGTGGACGGCGTTCGGCTCGAACGTCGTTTCGATGGATGCCGAGCACCACGACCTGGTGCTGGCCATCACCTCGCACCTGCCGCATCTGATCGCCTATACGATCGTCGGCACCGCAACCGATCTCGAGATGACCTTGCAGTCCGAAGTGATCAAGTTCTCTGCCGGCGGATTTCGCGATTTCACGCGCATCGCCGCCTCCGACCCGATCATGTGGCGAGACGTCTTCCTCAATAATCGCGAAGCGGTGCTGGAGATGCTGCAACGCTTCACCGAGGATCTGTCGCATCTGCAGCGCGCTATCCGCTGGGGCGAGGGACACAAGCTCGAGGAGCTGTTCACGCGTACCCGCTCGATCCGCCGCAGCATCATCGAGGCGAAGCAGGCCTAGCCCGGGCTTCTCACGCTGGTTACGGCCTGCGCCGGTTGAAGAAGCCGACAGGGTGCGTAGCCGCGCTCGCCCGATGCGCTGCATCGGTCGGCGCGCGGCTCCTGCCCTGTCGGCTTCTTCAACCGGCCCTCCGGGTTGCCTTTCGGAGGGCACCTCTGGCGTCGGGCGGCTCAACCCTATGCTCGATATGCTTTTCGCCGCCCGACGCCATATCTGCCGCGCCGAAAGCGCAACGCAGGCCGCAACCAGCGTGAGAAATCCGGGCTAGGGGGCGAGCGGCTTCAGGGTGGCGACGGCGACCGGGCCCAGGAACAGCTTCCCGTCCTGCGCGGTGAGCGGCACCGACACTTCCAAAGAGCCGTTCGCGGTCGGCTGCGCCAGCAGGCCGAGCACGATCTTGGCGATCGACGCCTCCGGGGCACGGATCTGTCCCTTGGCGACGAGCCGGTCGAGCACCGGCGCCAGGCCCTGAAGCTTGGCGGTGCCGGCGCCGAGCGGGCGCATCTGCGCGTCCAGCGCCAGCGTCGCATCGCCGACGAGCCTGAGCGGACCCCAGGCGAGCTGCAGGCGAGTGAAGTCAGCCGTGCCGCCGGCGTCCCGCCAGCCGGCGAGGCTGGCGATCGGCCCCTTGATAGCCCCTTCTAGCTCGAGGTCGAAGGGATCGGGGAACAGGAGCTGCGCGGCGAAGGGCGGTGCCGGCTGCGCCTGCCAGAGCGTCAGCTTGCCGGCGAGGCTCTCCCCTTGCCAATCCTTCGTCGCCGGATCGAAGCGATCGATCACCATGCGTGCGCGCTCGGCGCGTCCGAGATCGTCCGTCAGCAGGCGCGCGGCCGCTGCATTGCCATCGACGATCAGCTGCGTCGCAAGCCCGTTCTCGATCGTGATGATGCCGGATACCTTCTCGACGGATACGGCAGTGTCCGGACCCGTTACCGCCAGCCGCAGCGCGGACAGGTCGATTCGGTCCATGCGCCACGGAAGCCATGTGGCATGCAGCGCCGACGCCTCGCCGGACCACCCGTCCTTGGCGAGCCGCGGCTGGGCGATCGTCAGCACGAAGGATGTGGGAAAGCCGGTGACGCTCAGGGACTGCCAGGCGAGGGAATAGCCCTCGGCACGCCGCAGCTCGGCCCAGGCAAGGAGCTGGCCCTCGATCTGCCGCGCCAGAAGATGCCAGCCGACGGCGCCGAGCGCGGCCGCAACGGCGATCGCGATGACGATCCGGGAGAGTAAACGCCGGCCGCGGACGGTCAGCGGCGGATCGGCGGTCACGGAGTGACGCGTTCGGGCGGCAAGGTCAGCCGGACGGTGGTGCCAGCGCCGCTACGGCTCGTGATGTCGAGTCGACCGCGGTGCAGCTCGGCGATTCTTTTAGCGATCGGCAGCCCGATGCCTGAGCCGGAGCGTTCGCGCGCGTATCCTCGCGAGATCTGCTCGAAGGGCTCCATCGCGCGGGGCAGATCCTCGGGCGCTATGCCGATGCCGGTATCGACGACCTCGATGACCAACCCGTCGCGGCTGCGCTGCGCGCCGATCCGCACGGAACCGCCGGCCGGCGTGAACTTGATCGCGTTCGAGATGAGATTGAGGATCGCCTGGCGGATCAGCTTTTCGTCGCCGCGGAGCGCAGGAAGGCTCTCGACCAGCTCCATCTTGAGATCGACCCGGGCCTCCTCGGCATGGGGCTGTGCCAGCTGCCAGCAGCGCTCGATTGCTGCTCCGATCGAGAATATCCCTTCCTGCAGGTCGAGGCGGCCGGCGTCGGCCTTCGACAGGTCGAGGATGTCGTTGATGAGCGTGAGAAGACGGCGGGCGCCGCTATGAATCTCGTTGGTGTAGCTCTCGAGCCTGCCTTGCTGGGGAACTCCGGGGAGGCTGCCGATCAACGCTGCATAGCCAATGATGGCATTGAGGGGAGTCTTCAGCTCATGCGTCATCATGGCGAGGAACTCGGCCTTGGCGCGGCCCGCGCTTTCGGCGTTGACGCGTGCCTGGTCCAGATGCTCGATCATCTCCATGCGTTCGAAGCGGAGACGAAGCGACTCCTCCAGCAGCGCTCCCATCACCCGGACCGACGCGACCAGGACGACCAGGAAAAGCACGAAGCAGGCCGCAAACACCAAATAGACGAACTCTCCGGTGACCGCGAGCAAGATGATCACCGGCGGAATGTGCATCGCGAGGTAGGCGAGATAAGCAGCGGGCAGAGCGGAAAGCACAGCAAGCCCGCCCGAGGCGACGCCTGTCGCCGCCATCGTCATTGCGACCAAATTTATTGCCGAGGTCGGATCGAAGAACAGCCAGACGGAAGCACCCCAGCCGATTCCCGATATGCCGGTGGTGAGGACTGCGATGCGCCCCCAACGCACCGCCGCCTCGACTCCCGGAGAGACGTGCCGGAACATAAGCTGCAGCACGAGCCGGCCGATCTGGATCGCGACCATGGTCGCGATCCAGCCGATCAGGGTTACTGACAACCCCGACTCGGACCACAGGATGGTTACGAGGAAGCAGGCGATCGCCAGGCTGGCGGCGATCGTGGCCCTCTGCTGTTTGTAGAACAGCCGCACGCGCTCGGCGTGGACACGAGCGGCGAGGTCCACGGCTCCATCGCTCGGAGCGTTGACGGTGTCCGATCGGCCCGCGTCATCCACAGCGGGAGTAGCCGCAGTTGCTGCAGAGATCGCATCCTTCCTGACGGATCAGCGAAGGCTGGCCGCACTTCATGCATTGTCGAGGCCGCGTGCCCATCGGGCTCGGCAAGCCGACGACCTTGCGTTCGGCGGCAGCCTCGATCTCGGGCCCGTTCGGCTGCAGAAAGCCGATATCGATCATGTGCCGCTCGATCACATCGCCGATCGCGGCCAGCAGCGAAGGTACGTAGCGCCCGCCCATCCACTGGCCGCCGCGCGGGTCGAACACGGCCTTCAGCTCCTCGACGACGAAGCTGACATCGCCGCCGCGGCGGAAGACCGCGGAGATCATCCGCGTCAGCGCCACTGTCCAGGCATAGTGCTCGGTGTTCTTCGAGTTGATGAAGACCTCGAAGGGCCGGCGGCGCCCATCCTGCACGATGTCGTTCAAGGTGATGTAGATCGCATGGTCGCTCTCCGGCCATTTGATCTTGTAGGTCTTGCCCGGTAGTTCCTCCGGCCGGTTCAGCGGCTGGGTCATGTAGACGACGCCGCCGGCGTCGAGAGCATCCACCGGCTTTGCCGTAACGTGCGTCATCTTCGGCGCCTCGAGCGGCAGCTCCCGCTGGCCAGCCGAATCCTCGGTCCTGATCGACAGGACCGAGCCGGTGACGTCGTTGGGCCGATAGGTCGTACAACCCTTGCAGCCGAGATCGTAGGCCTGCTGATAGATGTCCTTGAAGGCCCCGAAGCTGAGCTCTGCCGGGACGTTGATCGTCTTGGAGATCGAGCTGTCGATGTATTTCTGCACCGCGGCCTGCATCACCACATGGTCGCTCGGGGCCAGCGTCTGCGCATTGACGAAATAGTCCGGAAGGGGAGCGGCCTCGCCCTTGAGCCGCCGGAAGCGGCGATAGGCGGCATCGGTCACTTCTTCCTGACGGCGGGAACCATCCGGCATCAGCACGGAGCGGGTATAGCTGTAGCTGAAGACCGGTTCGAGGCCCGAGGATACGTTGTCGGCGAGCAGCGAGATCGTGCCGGTCGGCGCGATCGAGGTGAGCAGCGCGTTGCGGATGCCGTGCCTGGCGATGTCGGCGCGAAGGTCTGCATCGAGATCGGCGATCGACTCGCCGGCCGAATACTTCTCGGCATCGAACAGCGGGAAGGGGCCTTTTTCCTTGGCGATCTCGACCGAGGCCGCATAGGCGGCGCGGCGCAGCGTCGCCATCCAGGTCTCGGTCAGGCGCACCGCCTCTTCGCTGCCGTAGCGCGCTCGGCAATAGAGAAGCGCATCGGCAAGTCCGGTGACGCCGAGCCCGATGCGACGCTTCGCCTTGGCCTCCTCGGCCTGCTGCAGCAGCGGGAAGTTCGAGATGTCGATGACGTCGTCCATCAGGCGGACGGCGACCGCGGTCAGCCTTGCCAGCCGGTCGAGATCGAGCGCGGCGCTCTCCTCGAAGGGATTGTCGACGAGACGAGCGAGATTGATCGAACCGAGCAGGCAGGCCCCATAGGGCGGCAAGGGCTGCTCGCCGCAGGGATTGGTCGCGCTGATCGTCTCGGCGTACCAGAGATTATTCCGCTTGTTGATGCGGTCGATGAAGATCACGCCGGGCTCGGCATAGGCGTAGGTCGCCCGCATGATCTTTTCCCAGAGCGCGCGCGCCTGGACGGTCTTGAAGGTGACGCCGCCGAAATGCAGCTCCCAGGCCTGGTCCTCGCGCACCGCCTGCATGAAGGCGTCGGTGACCAGGACCGAGAGGTTGAACATGCGGAGCCGGCCGGGCTCCTGCTTGGCGTCGATGAAGGCCTCGATGTCGGGATGGTCGCAGCGAAGCGTCGCCATCATCGCGCCGCGGCGGCTGCCGGCGCTCATGATGGTGCGGCACATGGCGTCCCACACGTCCATGAAGGAGAGCGGACCCGAGGCGTCGGCGCCGACGCCCTTGACCGGAGCGCCCTTCGGACGGAGCGAGGAGAAGTCGTAGCCGATGCCGCCGCCCTGCTGCATGGTCAGCGCAGCTTCGCGGAGATGGGTGAAGATGCCGCCCATGTCGTCGGGGATCGTGCCCATAACGAAGCAGTTGAAGAGCGTCACCTGTCGCGCCGTGCCCGCGCCGGCGATGATGCGGCCGGCGGGCAGGAACTCGAAATCGGCCATCGCCGCTTCGAACTTCTCCGCCCATTCGGCACGGAGCTCGGGTTTCTCGGCCTGGGCGACGGCCGTCGCGACGCGATGCCAGGTGTCGGCCAGGGTCTTGTCGATCGGCTGGCCGTCGGCGCCGCGGAAGCGGTATTTCATGTCCCAGATCTGCTGGGATATCGCCGAGACCTGACTCATCGCGTCCAATCTACCCTGAAAGCTCCGCCCGGGGGCTGGCTCTCATCCAACCCATTGACGATATTGCCAGAAACTTAGCGCGAGATTTGCGGAGCCGCATGCGCCGCAGAACAAAGAGCATACGGCGGCCGCGTTCGGGCTGTCAAACGCCCGCGCGATCATGCAGCGCCAGCCGATCAGCGGCGACGCGGGCGATCGCATCGGCTTGCCGGCCTCGGCCTGGGCCGAAATGAGCCCACAGTCCAAAGGCCTGAGGCAAATGGAAAAAAGCTGGCGTGAGGGGGCCGCCTTGACGCTCCGGGACCCCGTTCCTAGATTGATTGCCATCGGGCGCCCGTCCAGGGCGCCCGTGGCGTCTCAAAGCGTTTCCGGGGATCCCGCGATGTCCGAAGCCACCACCAAAGTCAGCGATGCCAACTTCGAGGCCGATGTCCTTCGTTCGGCGCGGCCGGTCCTGGTCGATTTCTGGGCCGAATGGTGCGGTCCCTGCAAGATGATCGGCCCGTCGCTCGAGGAGCTCGCCAAGGAGTATGGCGAGAAGGTCACCATCGCCAAGGTGAACATCGACGAGAGCCCAAGTGTGGCCAGCCGCTACAATGTCCGCTCGATCCCGGCGCTGATGGTCTTCAAGGGCGGCCAGGTCGCCGCCAGCCGCATCGGCGCCATGCCGAAGAACAAGATCAAGGAGTGGGTCGACTCCGTCATCTGACGGCGCCCCTGTCGCTGGTCCGGACTCAACCGTTCTCAGCCAGCACCGATCCCGCGAGATAGAGCGAGCCGCAGATCAGGATGCGGCTCTCGGGCCCGCCCTTGCCGACAATGTCGGCCACGGCCGCGGTGACGCTCGGTGAGGCCGTTGCCGACAAGGCGAGAGTTCGTGCCGCGGCCGCGATCGCTTCCGGGTCGTGGGTCGACGGCAGGTCCGGGATGGCGACGCCGTGCACGGTGTCGACGAGACCGAGAAAGGGGCGAAAGATCGCCTCCGGCTTTCGGTTCTTCTGGGTGGCGAAGATCAGGTGCAGCGGACGCCTGGGCCAGCTTCTGAGCGTCTCCGCGACCACCTCCGCGCCGCCCTCGTTGTGGGTGCCGTCGAGCCACAGCTCCCAGCCTGGCGGGAGCTGCGCGACCAGCGGTCCCTTGCTCAGGCGCTGCAGCCGCGCCGGCCAGCGCACCGTGCCGAGCCCTGCGGCGATCGCCGCGTCCGGGACCTTGAGCTCGGGGTATGCCTCGAGCACGGCGATCGCGGTGCCGGCATTCGGATACTGGTAGTCGCCAAGAAGACCGGGCCTCGGCAGCAGGCGCTTGCCCTTGGCGCTCTCGTAGCCCAGCCGGCCGTCCGGCTCCTTCCACGCGCGCCATTCGCGCCCGGAGCGGAACAGCGGCGCACCGATGGACGCCGCCTTGGCATCGAACACGGCGGCAGCTTCCGGATGCTGAGGGCCGATGATCGCCGGGCAGCCGGGCTTGATGATCTCCGCCTTCTCGGCGGCGATCTTCGCCAACGTATCGCCGAGATAGTCCATATGGTCGAAGGAGATCGGCGTGATCGCGGCGGCGGCGGGACGATCGACCATGTTGGTCGCATCATGTCTGCCGCCAAGCCCGGTCTCCAGCAGCACGACATCTCCGGGGATGCGCGAGAAGGCGAGGAAAGCTGCGGCAGTGATCAGCTCGAAATGCTGTGCGCCGATGCCCTCGGCCGCCTTTACTACCTCTTCCAGCAGGTCGGCCATCAACTCCGTCTCGATATCGCTGCCGGCGAGATAGATGCGCTCATTGATGCGCACGAGATCGGGCGAGATCGTCATGTGCACGCGCAGGCTTGCGGCCTCGCACATGGCGCGGAGGAAGGCGACGAGCGAGCCCTTGCCATTGGTGCCGGCGACATGGACCGCAGGCGAAATCCGCTTCTGCGGATCGCCGAGACGCGCCAGCAGAGTTCGCATCTTGTCGAGCGAGAACTTGCCGGGATGGGTGCGCTGCGCCTTGAGCGGGTCGAGAATCCGCTGGATGCGCTCGTCGGGAGTGGCCACGGCCTCAGCTCCGCGGCTGCTGCGGAATCTCGAAATCGGGGGTCGGCAGGACGACGATCTCGGCGACCGGTTTAGGCCGCATCAGAAGGCCGAGGATGCGCGCCAGCGTCGCCTTGAGCTCCGGCCGCGGCACCACGAGATCGACCATGCCGTGGTCGTGCAGATATTCCGCACGTTGAAAGCCCTCCGGCAGCTTCTCGCGGATCGTCTCCTGGATCACGCGTTGGCCGGCAAAGCCGACAAGGCTCGCAGGTTCAGCGAGATGGATGTCGCCCAGCATGGCGAAGGAGGCGGTGACGCCGCCCGTGGTCGGATCGGTCAGCACGACGATGTAAGGAAGACCGGCCGACTTAACCTCCTCGACTGCAAGCACGGTGCGCGGCATCTGCATCAGCGAAAGGATGCCTTCCTGCATGCGCGCGCCGCCGGAGGCGGGAATCGCAATAAGTGCCGCCTGCTGCAGCTTGGCGAGGCGCGCGGCGGCGAGAAAAGCCTCGCCGACCGCGACACCCATCGACCCCGCCATGAAGTCGAAATTGAACGCCGCGACCACGGCCGGGCTGCCGCCGATGATGCCGTGCGCGACGGTCAGCGCATCCTGCTCGCTGGTCTCGCTCTGCGCCTCCTTGAGGCGCTCGGTGTAGCGGCGCCGATCGCGGAAGCGCAGCGGATCGAGCGGCGCCTTCGGCAGCTCGATGCGGGTGAAGCGCCCCTCGTCGAACAGCATCGACAGGCGCCTCGCCGCCGGCAGGCGCAGGTGATAGCCGCACTTGTCGCAGACATGGAGATTGGCTTCCAGGTCGCGGTGGAAAATCATCTGCCCGCATCCGGGGCATTTGTGCCAGAGATTGTCCGGGGTATCGCGCTTGACCAGCGCGCGCAGCTTCGGGCGGACGAAGTTGGTGAGCCAGTTCATGCGCTCGCCCTCGCAGTCCGCACGCCCTTGGCGAGATCGCCGATGAAGGCGAGCGTTTTCGCAACGGTCTCGCTCGGATGCTTTGGGTGATCGGCGATGATCTTGACCACGGCGGTTCCGACCACGGCCGCGTCGGCGACGCGCGCGACCGCAGCCGCCTGGTCGGGCGTGTTGATGCCGAAGCCGACGGCCACCGGAAGCGGCGTCACGCGCTTGAGGCGCGTTACGGCCTGCTCGATGTGCTTCAAGTCGGCGGAAGCCGTGCCGGTGATGCCGGTGATCGAGACATAGTAGATGAAGCCCGAGGTGTTGGAGAGCACCCTGGGCAGGCGCGCGTCATCGGTCGTCGGCGTCGCCAGGCGGATGAAGGCGAGTCCCTTTCTCAGCGCGGGAAGGCAAAGCTCTGCGTCTTCCTCGGGCGGCATGTCGACCATGATCAGGCCGTCGACGCCGGCCTTGAGCGCATCGTCGAGGAAACGGTCGACGCCATAGATATAGATGGGATTGTAGTAGCCCATCAGCACCAGCGGCGTCGCCTTGTCCGTCTCGCGGAAGCCGCGGACGAGACCGAGGGTTTTCTTCAGCGTCATGCCGGCTTTGAGCGCGCGCTGGCTCGCCGCCTGGATCGCCGGGCCGTCGGCCATCGGATCGGTGAAGGGCATGCCGAGCTCGATCAAATCGGCGCCGGCTTTCGGCAGGCCTTTCAGGATATCGAGCGAGATCTTGGGATCGGGGTCGCCGGCGGTGATGAAGATGACGAGGCCGGCACGCCTCTCCGCCTTCAAGGCGGCGAAGCGCTCGGCGATTCGCGTGGTCATATCGGTCGGCCCCGCTTGGCGAGGTGGCCGAGCACGGCGGCGAGATCCTTATCGCCGCGGCCGCACATATTCATGACCAGCAGATGGTCCTTCGGCAGCTTCGGCGCAATCTTCATGACATGCGCGAGCGCATGGCTCGGCTCCAGCGCCGGGATGATGCCTTCGAGGCGAGAGCAGAACTGGAAGGCCTCCAGCGCCTCGTCGTCGGTGATGCTGACGTATTCCGCCCGTTTCATGTCGTGCAGCCAGGAGTGCTCGGGCCCGATGCCGGGATAGTCGAGCCCGGCCGAGATCGAATGCGCTTCCTGAATCTGGCCGTCATCGTCCTGAAGCAGATAGGTGCGGTTGCCGTGCAGCACGCCCGGCCGCCCGCCGGTCAGCGAGGCGGCGTGCTTGCCGCTCGCTATGCCGTAGCCGCCTGCTTCGACGCCGATGATGCGCACCGTGGGCTCGTCGAGAAACGGGTGGAAAAGGCCCATGGCATTGGAGCCGCCGCCGATGCAGGCGACCAGCGTGTCCGGCAGGCGGCCTTCGGCTTCCATCATCTGCTGGCGGGTCTCGATGCCGATCACCGACTGGAAGTCGCGCACCATCGCGGGGTAGGGATGCGGGCCGGCGACCGTGCCGATGATGTAGAAATGCGTCTCGGCCTTGGCGACCCAGAAGCGGAGCGCTTCGTTCATCGCGTCCTTGAGCGTGGCCGAGCCCGAGGTCACCGGATGCACGGTGGCGCCGAGCAGTCGCATGCGCTCGACGTTCGGCTTCTGGCGCTCGATGTCCTCGGCGCCCATGAAGACGGTGCACTCCATGTCGAAGCGCGCGCAGACGGTGGCGGTGGCGACGCCGTGCTGGCCGGCGCCGGTCTCGGCGATGATGTGGCGCTTGCCCATGCGCTTGGCGACCAGCGCCTGGCCCAGGCAGTTGTTCACCTTGTGCGCGCCGGTGTGGTTCAGCTCGTCGCGCTTGAAGTAGATCTTGGCGCCACCCAGCTTCTCGGTGATGCGCTCGGCGAAATAGAGCGGGCTCGGTCGGCCGACATAGTGGGTGTGGAAGCTTGCCAGCTCCTTCTGGAAGAAAGGGTCGGCCTTGCACCGGGCATAGACGCGCTCAAGCTCGAGGATCAGCGGCATCAGCGTCTCGGCGACGTAGCGGCCGCCGAAGATGCCGAAATGCCCGCTCTCGTCGGGGCCGGTGCGGAAGCTATTGGGAGTGCTCACGAATCCATCGCTGTCGAGTCGCGCCCCGAGCGCCGGAGCGGGCCGGCACTATGCGTAAGCAGCGCGTAAGGCGCAAGCGGCCGCGATCGTGCCTTATGTCTTTGAGACTGAGCAAGAATTCCCGAAGCGCTTCGGCCGGGTCTGGACTTCGCGCCGGGTGCTCGCCAGAGTTTCCGTTGAGGCGTGCGAGGTACGCCTCTGAGGGAGGTCCGCCATGAAGATCCGCAGCCTGCTCCTTGGCTTGGTGCTCTCGTTGATCGGTGCGGCAGCCATGGCGCAGGGTTACCCGGCGGCGAAGGAAGGAAGCTGGATCGCCAAGGACTTCAAGTTTCACACCGGCGAGGTGATGCCGGAGCTCCGGCTGCACTACACGACGGTCGGCGATCCGGCCGGCGAACCCGTGCTGGTGCTGCACGGGACCTCGCAAGCCGGCACGGCGATGCTGAATCCGGCCTTCGCGGGCGAGCTCTTCGGTCCCGGTCAGCCGCTCGATGCGAGCAAGTACTTCATCATCCTCCCCGACGGCATCGGCCACGGGAAGTCGTCGAAGCCCTCGGACGGGCTTCGCGCCAAGTTTCCCCGCTACAACTACGACGACATGGTTCTGGCGCAGTACCGGCTCGTGACCGAAGGTCTCGGCGTCCGGCGGCTGCGCCTCGTGATCGGCAACTCGATGGGCGGCATGCATACCTGGCTCTGGGGTGCTGCCTATCCGAACTTCATGGATGCGCTGGTGCCGATGGCCTCGCAGCCGACCGAGATGGCGAGCCGCAACTGGATGATGCGGCGCCTGATCATCGACACGATCCGTACCGACCCGGAGTGGAAGGACGGCAACTACTCGACGCAGCCGCGCGCCTTCCGCACCGCCAGCATCTTCTACGGCATCGCCACCAATGGCGGCACGCTCGCCTTCCAGCAGATGGCGCCGACACGCGAGGCCGCCGACAAGCTGCTCGACCAGCGCCTGGCATCGCCGACCCAGGCGGATGCCAATGATTATCTCTACCAGTGGGACTCCTCGCGCGACTACGACGCCGCGCCGGGTCTCGAGAAGATCAAGGCGGCGTTGCTCGCGATCAACTCGGCCGATGACGAGCGCAACCCGCCGGAGACCGGGATCATGGAACGCGAGCTCAAGCGCGTGAAGAACGGCAAGCTCTACCTGGTGCCGGCAAGCGCCGACACACGCGGCCACGGCACGACCGCGAATGCGCGCTGGTGGAAGGGCCAGCTCCAGGAATTTCTTCAGACGGTGCCGAAGCGGGCGATGTAGTCCTCAGCCCCCGCTCAAGGCCTGGACGATGGCGATGTCGTCGGTGGCCTTGAGCGGGCGGGTCAGGTCGAAGACCTGCTCGCCATTGACGAAGAGCCGCATGTGGCGGCGCATGCGGTCGTGCTCGTCGACCATGCGGAAGCGAATGCCCGGATATTGCCGGTCGAGGTCGGCGAGCAGCGCGCCGACGGTGACGCCCTCGGCCTCCACCTGCCGCTGCCTGGTGTAGGAACGGAGCGGCGTCGGGATCAGGACCTTCATCCGATCTCCGCCGTCTCGACCGCGTAGATCTCCGGCAGGTGGCGGGCGAGGACGCCCCACTTCTCGCCTTCGTTGCGGCTGGCCCAGACCTCGCCAGAGGTCGTGCCGTAATAGATTCCGACCGGATCGCCTTTGTCGGCGGCCATCGCCTGGCGCTTGACCGTCCACCAGACTTGTCCTTCGGGCATGCCGGATGACAGGCGCTTCCAGCTCTTGCCGGCGTTGCGTGTGACGAAGGCGCCGGCGATGCCATCCGGGCTGGTGCGCGGCCATACGCCGCCGCCATCCATCGGGAACACCCAGGCGGTGTCGGGGTCGCGCGGATGCACGGTCATCGGCAGGCCGACATCGCCGACCTTCTTCGGCATCGCCTTGCCGACGCGCACCCACTCGGTCGACGGCCGGTCGAGGCGATAGATGCCGCAATGGTTCTGCTGCCAGAGTCGGTCCGGGTCGGAGGTCATGCGCACGCAATGCGGATCGTGGAAGGCGATGTTCGAGGCATCGAAGCCTTCGACCACCTCCAGCCCCTTCACCAGCGGCGTCCAGGTCTTTCCCTTGTCGCGCGTCTCATGCACGCCGCCGCCCGACATGGCGAAGTAGAGATGATTGGCATCGCGCGGGTCGATCAGGATCGAGTGCAGTTTCGGGCCATCGGGCGTGCCGTCCTGCTCGCTGCCGAACCACTCGCGGAATATGGGATCGTCGTGGAAGCTTGAGAACGGTGCCCAGGTGACGCCGCCATCCTCGGAGCGGAACAGGCCCTGCGGCGAGGTGCCGGCGTACCAGACATTCGGCTCGTTCGCATGCGCCGGCGTCAGCCAGAAAGTGTGATCGACCGAGCGATCGCGCATGCCTTCCGGCGACTTGGCGAAGGCGGGCGGCTTGGCCGCTTCCTTCCAGCTCTTGCCGAGATCGGTCGAGCGGAAGACGGTCGGCCCGAGATGGCCGGTCTTGGCCGCAGCGAGCAGCGTGCGGCCGTCGCGCGGGTCGAGCACCATATGGTTGATGATGTGGCCGAGGAAATGCGGACCGCTGGTCTTCCACGCGCGGCGTGCCGCATCGCTCCGATAGATCCATGCGCCCTTGCGCGTGGCGACGAGCACGGCGACGCCCGGCTTCGACGGGCTGCGCTTCGTGGGTTTCTTCTTCGCTTTCATCATCAACGTTCTCCTGAGACTCTCAGCGCCGCGTCGCGATCCATCTCAGCTCCCACCGTAGCGGTTCGGCGTAACGAGCACGGCCATGGTCACGCGCGAGATGCAGACGAGCTTGTCTTCCTCGTTGGTGACCCGGACTTCCCAGATATGGGTCGAGCGGCCGAGATGCACCGGCCGCGCCGTGCCGTAGACGAAGCCCGAGGATACGGCGCGGACGTGGTTGGCGTTGATCTCAAGCCCGACGCAGTGATGCTTGGAGGAATCGACGCTGAGGGTCGCGGCCCAGGAGGCGAGGGTCTCGGCCAGAGTGACCGAGGCGCCGCCATGCAGCACGCCAGCCGGCTGCTTGGTACGCTGGTCGACCGGCATCCGCGCCTTGAGATAATCCTCGCGGGGCTGTCCCAGATAACTACCTGAGATGACGCTTAACCCATTGTTTGATCTGGGTTAGTTGCTTGGATGGGTCACTGGTGTTGAAGCGCCACTCGCACTCTTTCAAGAATAGCCCGAAATGGGCCTTCGGGACACCGTTGAACTTGCGCATGTGGCGCTTGGCCTGGTTCCAGAAGTTCTCGATGCCGTTGATGTGATTCTGCCGATCAGCGAAGAGCTCGGAGTGATTGATCCGGAAGTGCTTGAAGTCGGATACGTCGAGCACGTTGTAGCCCTTCCAGCAATCGGAATAGAC
>VGEN01000059.1 GCA_016869285.1 Alphaproteobacteria bacterium | reverse complement strand
ATGGCGGGCGTGGCGCCTCCCTGCTCTCGTGAAGGACCGGCTTAGACAACCAAATCCTAAACGAAATCAGTGAGTTATGCTACACCCGCAGCATCGAGACAGCCCGCGTCACGAATAATTCGGGTTAGATATGAAGAAAGGGTCGCCAGCTCGAAGAGCTCGTGCTCGTTCGCCCTGATCGTCCTATCCAGCTCTTCAGCCGTGTCCGGCAACTGCACAGGAGTCTCCTTGTCCCACTCGTGCGAGCCGTAGTGCTTGAAGTCGAAGAGCCGATTGCCCGTAAACAGGTAGGTCAAGAGGCGAAGGTTATTGATCGCCATCGCATCGCCGTTGACCAGCCGATCGAAGTCGAGCGGCACCTTCTCAATTGCCCAGTTGCCGCCGCGAAGGGCGACCTCGGGATCGAGACCGGCCTCTTCGACGAACGCGTGTGCCCTGAGCGCGATTCGGCGGCAGCGGCCCAGCGAGGCGCGGCAATGCTCGAGGTCGTCGTCCGAGAGCGGGACGTTGTCGGCCGGCCCGTGGAAGCGCTCGAATCTAGCGCCGAAAGTCCTGCCTTCGATGACTGTCGTCAGGGTCCCGGGTGTCAGCCGAGGGCGTTCGGAGGAAGGCTGCATGGAGCGGATAGTGTCGTCGCTCGACGAGCGACACAAGGTTGAACGCGGCTGCTTTGGCGCATGTCGCTCGTAGAACACGTCCCACTCTTCCTCATGTGTTCGGACGAAACCGTGCCGCTCATAGAATCGCGCGGCCGGACTCTGCTTCAGGACGTGGAGCCGGACCGGCAGCCGGGCCGCATCGGCTTCGGCGAGAAGCAGAGCAATGATGTGGCTGCCCAGGCTCCGTCCTTGCTGTTCCGGCGTGAGATAGAATTGGCCCAGCTCTATGTGACCCGTCTTGACCGAGACGCTCACGCAGCCGACGAACTCATCATCGGCCAGGATCAGTCGCATCGTTGCCGGATCGAACGCCTGACGGAAGCGCGTCCTGGATCGCTCCGGCTCGTAGCGGCCGAGGCGTTCCAGGTGCGGGCGCATCACCAGGTCGCGAAGCGCGAGCAGCCGCTCGAAATCGGCCTCGTTCGCCGGCGAGAAGACGATCATCCGATCCGTTTGCCGGTCCGGCCAGCGAGATCCTGGATGTATTGCCAGGCGACACGGCCGGAACGGGCGCCGCGCGTGATCGACCACTCATTGGCTTCGTGGTGGAGCTGCTCGCGAGGGACATCGAGGCCGAAGGCGCCGGCATAGCCCTCGACCATGGCGAAGTAGGTGTCCTGGTCGCAGGCATGGAAGCCGAGCCACAGGCCGAAGCGGTCCGAAAGCGAGACCTTTTCCTCGACCGCTTCTCCGGGATTGATCGCGGTCGACCGCTCGTTCTCGATCATCTGGCGCGAGATCAGGTGGCGGCGGTTCGAGGTCGCGTAGAAGAGCACATTCTCGGGTCGGCCTTCGACACCGCCTTCGAGCACCGCCTTCAGCGACTTGTAGCTCGCGTCTTCTGCCTCGAAGGAGAGGTCGTCGCAGAAGAGGAGGGCGCGCTTCGGCTGGGCGCGGAGCAGGCCGAGCAGCTTGGGCAAGCTCGGGATGTCCTCGCGATGGATCTCGACCAGGGCCAGTCGGCCGCGCGTCAGGCGGTTGACCTCGGCATGGACCGATTTGACGAGGGAGCTCTTGCCCATGCCGCGCGCTCCCCAGAGGAGCGCATTATTGGCCGACAGCCCGTCGGCGAAGCGGCGGGTGTTGTCGAGCAAGATGTCGCGCTGGCGGTCGATGCCTTGAAGCAGGCCGATCGCCACCCGATTGACCCGCTTTACCGGTTGCAACGCCTCGTTTTCGGCATGCCAGACGTAGCTCTCCGCGCTCTCCAGATCGGGGGCGGCAGGCGGTGGCGGAGAGCGTCGCTCGAGCGCTTCCGCGATACGTTGCAACAGCTCCAACGTCTTGGGATCGCTCATGAAAGTCCCTGAGGCTCGGCGGGGAGGGGGTGTCGTTGCAATCCTCGGCCGGGCCGTTATAGTCCGCCCACTCAAATCCGGCCAGATCGGGAGCTTCCGCCTATGCTGATTTCGCCCGCCTACGCCCAGTCCGGCGCCGGCGCAGGCTTCGACATCATGGCGCTCGCGCCGCTGGTGTTGATTTTCGTCGTCTTCTACTTCCTCCTGATCCGGCCGCAGCAGAAGAAGATGAAGCAGCATCGCGAGATGCTGGCGGCGGTCCGGCGCGGCGACCGGGTCGTCGTCGGCGGCATCATCGGCACCGTTGCCAAGGTCGCCTCTGATACGGAAGTCACGGTCGAGATCGCCGATGGCGTGCGCGTGCGCGTCGTGCGCGGCGCGATCACCGAGGTGCTCTCCAAGACCGAGCCGGTGAAGGCCGAGAGCAGCGACAAGACTGCCGAGGACAAGCCGGCCTCCGGCGGCTGATCGCGTTCGATGATCCAGATTCAACGTTGGAAGATCATCGTCGTTACGCTCCTCTGCGTCTGGGGTCTGCTGTACGCCGTCCCATCCTTCCTGCCGCGCACCGTCGTCGAGCAGTTTCCGCGCTGGCTCCGCGCCGACCGCATCAATCTCGGGCTTGATCTCCAGGGCGGCTCGCATCTGCTGCTGGAGGTCGACACGCGCGCGGTCAAGGTCGACCGCCTGCAGAACATGGTCGACGATGTCCGCGTCGCGTTCCGCAATCAGCGCGTCAACTACACGGACCTCGGCGTCGAGGGTGACGCCGTGTCGGTCCGACTACGCGATCCCGCCGATCGCGAAAGGGCGGTGACGACCCTTCGCGGCATCGACTCGAACGCAACAGTTACGGTCTCTGCGGAGGGAGTTGCTCGCTACACCTATTCAGAGAGGCTCTGGGAGGATCGGTATTCGGCCGCAATCCAGCAATCCCTGGAGATCGTCCGCCGCCGCATCGACGAGACCGGCACGCGCGAGCCGACCATCGTCAGGCACGGCAAGGACCGCATTCTCGTCCAGCTGCCCGGCGTCGACGATCCTGAGCGGATCAAGCGCCTGCTCGGCACGACGGCGAAGATGACCTTCCATCTGGTCGACAGCCGCGCCAGCCTGGCCGATATCGAAGCGAACCGGGCACCGGCAGGCTCGATCATCGTCGAGTACGACCGGCCCGATCCGGTCACCGGGCGGCGCGATAGGCTGGCGATTCTACGGCGCGTCGCCGTCTCCGGCGAGAACCTCACCGACGCACAGCCGAGCTTCAACAACGGGGAGCCGGTGGTGGCCTTCCGCTTCGATGCCGTCGGCGCGCGCAAGTTCGGCGAGATCACGACCGAGAACGTCAACAGGCTCTTCGCGATCCTGCTGGATAACCGGGTGATCTCGGCGCCGAGCATCCGCGAGCCGATCCTCGGCGGCTCAGGCATCATCACGGGCGGATTCACCGTCCAATCCGCCAACGAACTCGCCCTGTTGTTGCGGGCCGGCGCTCTGCCGGCGCCGTTGAAGGTGCTCGAGGAGCGGACCGTCGGGCCGGACCTCGGCTCGGATTCGATCCGTGCCGGGTCGATCGCAATCGTCATCGGCTATGCGTTGATCGCGATCCTGATGGTCGTGGGATATGGGCTGTTCGGCATCTTCGCCAACATCACCCTGATTCTGAATATCGCCTTCACGATCGCGATCATGGCCGCGCTCGGCGCAACGCTGACCCTTCCGGGCCTCGCCGGCATGGTCCTCGGCCTCGCCATGGCGGTCGACGCCAATGTGCTGATCTATGAGCGTATCCGTGAGGAGGAGCGTCAGGGGCGCTCGCCCTTCCCGGCAGTCGACATCTCGTTCCAGCGCGCTTATGTCACCATTCTCGACTCCAACCTCACCACGCTGATCGCGGCGATGTTCCTCTATGCCTTCGGTTCCGGCCCCGTCCGCGGCTTCGCCGTGACGCTCGGCATCGGTATCGCCTGCTCGATGCTGACCGCCGTTACCGTGACGCGGATGATGATCGTTGGCTGGCTCAAATGGGCCAGGCCGAAGCAGCTGCCGATCTGAGCCGCGGAGACCGCGACATGTTCAAGCCGATCCGCCTCATCAACAAAGTGCCGAACCTCGATTATTTCAGGTTTCACAAGCTGTGCTTCGCGCTCTCGATCGCACTCTGCGTCATCTCGGTCATCTCGCTGGCGACCCGCGGGCTCAACTACGGCGTCGACTTCGCCGGCGGCATCCTGGTCGAGGTGCGGATGCCGACCGCGCCGGATCTCGGGAGGATGCGCGCCGAGATCAGCGCTCTCAATCTCGGCGATGTCGCCCTTCAGGACTTCGGCGCCAGCAACGACGTGCTGATCCGCATCGAGCGCCAGGCCGGCGGCGAGGAAGCCGAGATGGCGGCGGTGCAGAAGGTTCGCGAGACGGTTGCGCGGATGTTCGGCAGCAATGTCGAGTACCGACGTGTCGAGGTCGTCGGACCCAAGGTCGGCAGCGAGCTGGTTCGCGACGGCATCCTCGCGGTATCGCTCTCCCTCCTCGGCATCATGGGATATATGGCGTTCCGCTTTGGCTGGCGTGCCGGCACCGCAGGCGTCATTGCTATCTTCCATGATTGCTTGACCACGGTCGGACTCTTCTCGGTGACCGGGCTGCAGTTCGATCTCAACGTGCTGGCTGCGGTCGTCACCATCGCTGGCTTCTCGATCAACGACACGGTCGTCATCGATGATCGTATCCGCGAGAATTCGCGCAAATACAAGCGCATGGATTTTCGCGAGCTGATCAACCTCAGCGTCAACCAGACCATGGCGCGGACGGTGGTGACCAACGGCCTCGTCTTCCTTGCCACTTTCGCGCTCGTCACCTTCGGCGGTCCGGTGCTGTTCGGCTTCTCTTTCGCCATGCTATGGGGCGTGATCGCCGGCACCTATTCGACGATTTACGTCGCGGCGCCGCTCGAGTGGTATCTGTCGAACCGCGGCAAGTCCCAGGCCAAGGAAGCCGAGGCGAACGCCGACTAGATCGATGGAGATCACGCCGCTTATTCCCGAAGGGCGGCAGGTCATCGAAAGCTATGGCGATGGCCGGTTTCGCGTGTCGGGCATCCAGATCGAGGGAGCGCTATTGGTCCTGCCGACGGCAACGTTTCCCTGGGCGGCTGGCAACGTCGCGAGCATGACGCTCGAATCCCTGGCGCCGGTTCTCGGCGCCGACCCTCCCGTCGAAATCCTCTTGGTCGGTTGCGGCCAGCGCCTGACGCCCTTGCCGCCGGCGCTCAAGGCGGCGCTGCGTGAGCGCGGCATCGGCGCCGACCCGATGGGCACCGGCGCCGCCTGTCGGACCTACAACGTGCTGATGGCGGAAGGGCGCCGCGTCGCGGCGGCGCTTCTCCCGGTTTAGCGCGATGAGGCTCTCGGCCCTGGTTGTTGTCCACAACGAAGCGGCTCAGCTGGCCGAATGCCTTGCCACGCTCCGTTTCGCCGACGAGATCGTCGTCCTTCTCGACCGCACGGCTGATCGCAGCCCGGCGATCGCCGAAGAGTTCGGCGCGCGGATCGTCGAGGGCAGCTGGCACATTGAGGGTGACCGTCGCCGAGCCGGGATCGATGCCTGCCGGGGCGAGTGGGTCCTGGAGGTCGATGCCGACGAGCGGGTCTCGCCGGCGCTTGCGAAGGAAATCGGCGAGCGACTCCCCCACGCGGCGCGCGGCTACTTCCTCGTTCCGTTCGCCAACCACATCGGCAGGCACCTCGTGCGTCACGGCTGGGGCGCCTACAACGGCGTGGCGATGAAGCCCTGCCTCTTCGCCAAAGGCTGCAAGAGCTGGGGCATGCAGCGCGTGCATCCCCGCATCGATCTCAGCGGCACCCGCCAGACGATGCACAATCCGATGATCCACTACGTCTATCGCGATGTCTCGGACGCGATCCAGCGCCTCAACCGCTACTCGAGCCTGAATGCCGAGCAGATGCGCGAAGATGGTAATGTCGGCACGCTGTGGCCCAATCTGCGGCGCATGCTGTCACGCTTCTGGAAGTCCTACGTCGCCCGGCGCGGCTATCGCGAAGGCCTGTACGGCCTTCTGCTGGCATTGATTTCCGCGCTCTATCCGATCCTGAGCTACATCAAGGCGAGGCTCGCCGAGGAGAAGGATCAGGCGCGATGAAGATGAGCGACATCCCGTTCCAGACCGTCGACTGGAGCACCGTCGAGAGAAGCGAGCACAAGGGCGACGCCGGCAAGGCGTTCTGGCGCACCCGTCACTTCGGCGAGATCCGCGTGCGCATGGTCGAGTACACGCCGGGCTATGTCGCGGACCATTGGTGCGAGAAGGGGCATGTCCTGCTGGTCCTGGAAGGACAACTCGACACCGAGCTCGCCGACGGCCGACGCTTCACGCTGACGCCGGGATCGAGCTACCAGGTCGCCGACGGCGCAGAGCCACACCGCTCCTCGACCGAAGTCGGGGCCAAGCTCTTCATTGTCGATTGACGTGAGCAACTACCTGGCCGCGGCGATCGATCTCGATGACGCGACGATTGTCTCTGCCTATGACGATCTTCCCCTCTGGGCGGCGCTTGCGGGGCAGCTGTTCTTCGAGCACGTCCCTCTTCGCGCAGGCATCACGGCACTCGATGTCGGATGTGGCACGGGCTTCCCCGCGATCGAGCTCGCAGAGCGGCTTGGGCCGAACGCCGTTGTACATGGCCTCGACCCTTGGGCAGCCGCGCTGGTTCGGGCACGGGCCAAAGCCAAGGCTCGCGGTGTCGCTCATGTGATTTTCGACCAGGGCGATGCCGCACGCATGCCCTATGCCGACCTGCGCTTCGACCTGGTCGTCTCCAACCTCGGCCTAAACAATTTTCCTGATCCAGACGCGGCGACCGCCGAATGCCGCCGCGTGCTTAGGCCGCGAGGACTGCTCGCGTTGACCACCAATCTCGTCGGGCATATGAGCGAGTTCTATGAGGTGATGGCGCGGGTTCTCGTCGAGACAGGCGCCGAGCGGGAAGCCGGTGCGCTCGAGCGTCACATCGCCAGCCGAGCGACGCTCGACGGTGTCCAAGACCTGCTCGGCCGCCACGGCTTCGCGGTGACTCGGATTGAGCGCTCCAGCGTAACGCTCCGCTACGCCGACGGGACGGCGCTTCTGCGTCACTGGTTCGTCCGACTGGGATTCGTCGGCGAGTGGCGCGCGACGATCACGCCTGCACGGCAGGACGAGGTCTTTGCGCGCATCGAGGAGGTACTGCCGCGCCCGCTTCGCCTTACCGTACCGTTCGCCTATGTCGAAGCCGCCGCTATATGAAGAGGGGGCCCGAAGGCCCCCTCCTGGTACGACAGAAGATCGCGCTCAGATGTTCTGGGCGCTGACCATAGCGTAGAGCATCGGGATCGAGAGAACCGTGTTGGTGCGCGAGACCAGCATCGCCGTCCGCGCCGCCGCCTTCTTCTCGTCCGGGGTCGCATCGACGAGGCCGAGCGCCTTCTGCTGGTTCGGCCAGATCAGGAACCAGACATTGAAGGCCATGATCAAGCCGAGCCACATGCCGATACCGATGGCGCGGTGCTGCGGCACGCCCTCGGCGCCACCGAGCATCAGCGCCTGGCCGATGTAGCCGTTCATCCAGGCAAGAAGGAGGCCGGTGACAACGGTCGCGAGCGCGGCGTAGCGGAACCAGAAGAGCGCGGTCGGGGCGATGACCTTGGACACCGCCGGTTTCTGCTCGTCCGGGATCTTCGGCATCGACGGGATCTGCACAAAGTTGAAGTACCAGAGGAGGCCGATCCACATCACGCCGGACAGCACATGCAGCCAGCGCATGAAGAAGGTCCAGTAGCCGTGGTCAAAGGCCGCCGGCCGGACCAGCAGCCAGAAGATGATCGCTGCCAGCACGAAGCCGGCGATGACGGCTCGCTCAAGTTTCTCGAGGACCGACGCCATGACATCTCTCCCGGGGTTTCTGGCGATCCAGGTATAGGCTCGCGGTCGCAGACTAGCCCAAGATATTGCCTTGCGCCAAGGCGAGTCGTGCCGCCGCTTCGCCGGAGCGCACGGCGCCTTCCAGCGTCGCCGGAAAGCCGGTCCTGATCCAGTCTCCGGCAAGAACGAGGTTGGCCAGATGCGTGCGGGCGGGGGGCCTCGACCGTTCCGCCCTCCGCGTCGCCGCGATCGTGGCGCGGCGTTCCTTGACGATGCGCCAGACCGGCGCCTCGTCCGCGAGGTCGAAAGCGCGGGCGAGCTCGGGCCAGAAGCGCGCGGCCAAGGCCTCCGCGGATTCCGCGAGCAGGCCGTCGGCGGCGCTCACCGTGGCCGAGATCACATCGTCGCGCCAAAGGGCCCATTGGGCGAGGCCGCCGACAAGACCCATCAGCCGGGGCGACTCTGGCTTTGCGGACACGCGGAAGTGGGCATTGACGATGGCCCGCGTCTCGGTGGGCAGCGTCATTTCCGGCAGCAGCGCGGATATGGCGACAGGCGGCAGCGCGAGAATCACTCGGTCGTCGCGGCTGAGCGTGACGCGCTCGTCGCCGAACAGAAGAGCCGTGGCCTGCCGTCCGCCGGACTCGATCGCGGTCAGGCGCCGGCCGCAGCGAAGGCGTTCGCCGAGGCGCGTCGCGGCGGGTTCCACCATCGCGTCGCCGATCCCATGGCGGGCGATCCAGGGGCGGCAGGCGCTCTCGGCGAGGAGCCGACCGAAGACGGAGGCGATGGCGAGCCACGAAGCCTCTTCCGGTTCAGTGTTGAGCGCTGCGAGGGCGACGGGCCGGAAGGCTGAGGCGAGCCCCCATGGCGTCGCGCGCAGGACCCACCGGTGGCCGCTCGCAAGATCGAAAAATGGGTAGGCGGCCGGCGCCATCTCGATCATGCGGCCGAGCGCATCAAGGCGCTTGAGATAGGTAAGAGCGGCCGTATTGGCACCGAGCAGCAGATGGGTTCCGGTGTCGATCAGCCGGCCGAGCATCGGGTCGTGATAGCTGCGGCATCGCCCGCCCGGTATCGGCGCGGCCTCGTGCACCCGGACGTCGGCGCCGGCATGCAGAAGATGGGTCGCGGCGCTGAGCCCGGCAACGCCGGCGCCGACGACATGCACCGTCATCGCGCGAAGCCGAAGCGTGAGGCCAGCACGATCGCGATCGCCTCGACGGTGCCGAGCCGTGGGCGCTCCTCGTTCCCCATCCGCCCGAGAAGCCGGCGATAGAGGCGAAGCATGGCGTGGCCGGGCCAGAGCCGCCGCCGATCGGATCGCGCCGCGCTGGCTTCGGCTCGGTCGTAGAAGGACTGGGCACGGCCGGCAAGCCAAGCCTTGGCCGCGGCCAGCCGAGGATCGACGAGAAGGGCGGCCGCGTCGCGGGTATCGATGGACGCGGCGGCAAGCGCCTCGCGCGGCAGGTAGAGACGGCCGCGAGCGGCGTCCTCGGCGACGTCGCGAAGGATGTTGGTGAGCTGAAGGGCCGTGCCGCCGGCAAAGGCGAAGTCCGCCGCGGCCTCGTCTTCGCAGCCGAAGATGGCGACCGCCATGCGTGCCGGCCCGCCGGCAACGCGCCGGCAGTAGAGCGTCAGCGTTTCCAGATCCGGGGCCTGCAACGGCGCGGCAACATCGCCGTCGAGGCCATCGAGCACCATCTCGAACCAGGAACGGTCGAGGCCATGGCGATGGATGGCGCGCGCCAGTTCCGATCCGTCGTTTGCAGCAAAGACGCGGTCGAGGTCCGTCCGGGCTGCCGCGAGCCCGGCGCTTCGCGTCTCCGGAGGAAGATCGGCGTCGGCGATGTCGTCGACGGTCCGGCACCAGGCATAGACGGCAAACATGGAGCGCCGCTGCGCTGCCGGCATCAGGCGCATCGCCCAATAGAAGCTGCTTCGCCGCGCCGCGCTCATCGCCGGAAGAGCCAGCGCAAGCCGCCGTCGAGGCAGGCCGCGGCATAGCCGAGCGCCGGGAGCTTGACTGGCGCGGCCAGCGGATCGTACCGGCGAAGGCGGCGCGCCAGCCGCTCGGCGACGGCAACCGTGACCGCGGCCTGCAGCGCCAGGCGTCGGTCGACAATTTTCTGCGGAAGCGGACGCGCCTGGATCAGGAGCTCGTCGACCCGGTCGAGAACGTGGCCGAAGACGCGTCGGAGCGCGGGCGAGATGCGGCTTTCGCCCAGATCGGAGGCCGTCGCGCCTTCGGCCTCCATCCAGCTTGCCGGAAGGTAGATGCGATCGAGGCGCCGAAAATCCTCGCCGCAATCCTGCAGATGGTTGAGCACCTGGAGCGCGGCGCAGAGCGCGTCGGAGGCGGGCTGCGCTTCACGCCCCTCGCGGTGAAGATCGAGCAGGAAGCGTCCGACCGGAACCGCCGAGAAGCGGCAATAGAGCATCAGCTCGCTCCAGTCGCGGTAGCGCGACTTCGACACGTCCCAGCGAAAGGCCTGCAGCAGCAGTTGCAGGTAGGTGTTGTCCGGATCGCTCTGCCCGAGGATGTCGAGGCGGTGCAGTCTGTCCTCGGCGGAAAGCACGGGATCGTCGGCGATGTCATCCGCTTCGCGCGCCCGCCGGTAGAAGGCGAGGATGCGAGCGTGCATCTCGGGAGCAAGGATTCGCAAGGCGACCGGAAAGTTCTCGGACGCCGCCGACTTCCCCGCTTTCCCGGCCGGCGGCTTTGGCATGGACCTATCGTCGCTCGCGAAAGCCGAGATACCAGAGATAAGCCGCGACCTCGATGACGAGCGCTCCCGCAAAGGCGGCACGGTAGCCGTCCGGATGGTAGCCGCCGCCAGGGCCGGGCGGCCAGAAATCGATGACCCAGCCGACGGCATACTGGCAAGCGAAGGCCAGAGTGAAGGCGACGAGATTGGTTGCGGTCGAAGCGCGGCCCGCGAGCGCGACGCCGAAATGCTCAGGGTATTTGGCGAGCGCCATCGTCGCGACCTGGCCGGTGAGGCCGTAGGCGACGGCGATCGGCAGCAGGAACTCCGTTGCCCAGCCGCTGAGCATCAGCCCCTGCACGAGCAGAAACGGCACGATGCCGTAGGAGAGCCCCGTCAGCGTGTCGATGCCGCGGCTGCGGAGCCAGCTGATGAGCGAACCGGCGCTGGCGACGCCCACAGCAAATCCCAGCGAACAGGCCATCAGGTAGTTTGCCGCTTCGCCGCGCGAGAGGCCGCCGACATCGACGAGCCAGGGGCCGAGCCACAGCGACTGCACGGCGAGCGCGGTCGCGTTGGTGGTCGCGACGACCGGCGTCACCTTCCAGAAGACCCGGTCGCGAACGACGCGGGCGAGACCGCGCAGCTGCTCGGGGAAAGTCTCGATCTTGCCGCCGCCGCCGCGCTCCGGCACTGCGATGTAGATGGCGGCGGCCGCCGCGAAGGTCATGGCCGCGAAGAGAACGAAGGACGGGCGCCATCCGATCGCCTGCACCAAGAGGCTGCTCGGCGTCGCCGCGAGCACTGCTCCGAGTCCGCCGACCGCCATGTAGCAGCCATTGCCCATGGCCACCTTGTCGCGCGGAAACCAGAGAGCCACGGTCTTGAAGCCTGTCATCAGCCCGCCGGCGAGCCCGAGGCCGATGAGTGCGCGCGACAGCGTCAGGGTCAGCTCGTTTTGAGCCGCGGCGAAGCCGATGCATCCGAGCGCGGCGATGAGGAAAAGGCCCGACTGGGTCCGCCTCGGCCCGTAACGGTCGAGCAAGAGGCCGACCGGGAGCTGCATCGCCGCATAGGTGAAGAAATAGGCCGAGGTGAGAAGGCCGAGGCCGGACGCCGTCAACCCGAGGTCGCGCACCAGGTCGGGCGCCACGACGGCGTTCACCGAACGCAGCAGCCAGACCATGACGTAGCCGGCCGCGAACGGCACCATGACATGAAGCACGATCCGCGGCAGCGGAGACTCGGGCGTCGTGGTCATCTACCCAAGCTCGATCCGGTCGACCAGCGCCTCGCCGCGGCGGAAGCGTTCGATATTGGCGAAGATGTCCTGCATCTTGAGCTTCATCGCCTCGACCGTGCCGGGTGCGTGGTGCGGGGTCAGCACGACATTGCGGAATTGCGCGAGCGGCGAGGGGCTCGGCGGGGGCTCGACCTCGTAGGTGTCGAGGCCGGCGCCGCCGAGATGGCCGCTCTTGAGCGCTTCGACCAGATCCTTCTCCGAGACGACGGGACCGCGCGCGCAGTTGAGCAGATAGGCACCGGGCTTCATCTTCCTCAGCGCCTTGGCGTCGATCATGTGGTGCGTTCGCTCCGTCAACGGTACGTGCAGCGTGACCACGTCGCTGTGCGACAACAGCTCGTCGAACCCGACTCGGGTCACCTTGAGCTCTCGTTCGAGCGTCGCCGGCATCTCCAGGATGTCGTGATAGAGCGTCGTGGTGCGGAACACGGTCAGCATCCGCGCCAGTTCCTTGCCGATACGCCCGAGACCGACGATGCCGACCGTAGCACCGGTGAGCTGATGCGACTCCGCGCGGAGGTCGTTGGCATGCCAGCGTCCCTGGCGCATCTCGGCATCGACGAAGGCGAGCCGCTTGCCGACGGCGAGCATCAGCATCAGCGTGTGCTCGGCGACGCCGATCGAGGTTCCGCCGGGCGCGATCGCGAGGGCGATCTGCCGCTCGCGCAGCGCCTCGGTGTCGACCGTGTCGTGGTATCCCACGCCCTGGTGGTGGACGAGGCGAAGGCGCTTGCCGGCTTCGATGTAGCGGCGATCGAGCCTCAGGCCCCCGACGATGACGGCATCCGCATCGGCGATCCTGGCGAGCCGCTCCTCGACCGATCCGGTCTCGAGCGTCACCAGGTCGATCCCCGGCGTCGAGGCGCTGCGGACCAGGTCGTAGAGGTCTTGGCCGCCATGGTTGAAGTAGAGGACCTTCATCGGCCGGGCGTCAGTCGACATACCGCACTCCGCCGCGTGCCTTTGCGCCTTCCTCGGTCCAGAACGACATCGTCTTGCCGGCGGGAGAGAGAACCCTCGCTTCGGTGTCGGCTTCTTTCTTCTTCACGACCTCGAGCTGCGCCGAAACGGCCTCAGCCTCGGCGCGCGGCACCACGACAACGCCGTCACGGTCGCCGACGACGATGTCGCCGGGGCTCACCGGAACGCCGCCGCAGGAGATCGCGTGATTGACCGTGCCGGGCCCGTTCTTGAATGCCGAGTTGGGGTTATGGCCGATGGCAAAGATCGGAAGGCCGATCTTGAGCAGACCGGCGACATCGCGGACCAGCCCGTCGGTCACCAGCGCCGCCACGCCACGCGCCTTCGCTCCCGCTGCCCAGAGATCGCCGATGGTGCCGCCGGCTTCCTGGCCCTGCGTAGCGCAGACGATGACATCGCCCGGCTGGACGAAGTCGAGCGCTGCCATGACCGCGAGGTTGTCCATGGGCGAGCAGTAGGCGGTTACTGCCGTGCCGCAGAAGCTCATCTCGGGCGCGATGGGCTTCACCCGATAGTGCATCGAGCCGAAGCCATTCAGCGCATCGGTGACGAATCCGGTCGGCAGCCCGGCGAAGCGGGCGACGAGAGCAGCGGACGGACGCTCGATGCGCCGCCGCACGGTGAGCGCGACCGGATCACCGATCATGAAGAAGCTCCTTGGAGGAAGAGGCGGGGAGGGGTTATGGGAGGATTTACATTATGGCATCGGCGGGCGTCGCTGGGCGAGCCGCGTCGCCGCGTCCGGATTGACCGCGTATTTGGGAATCTTGCCGGCGAGGACGGAGGCGACTTGCTCGACCGTGTCCGCCGCTTGCGAGGCGACGGAGTCGGGGACCATGCCGCCTACATGCGGCGTCGCCAGGACCTTGGGATGCCGTCCGAGCGCAAGGGGCGGCGTGTCGTCGGGAGGAGCCCGTCCGACATCGAGCGCGGCTCCCGCAATCCAGTCCTCGTCGAGGGCGCGCTTCAAATCATCTTCGTCGACGAGGCCGCCGCGAGAATGATTGAGGAAGAAGGCCGTCGGCTTCATCCGCCGGAAGACCTGCGCGTTCATCAGCTTCTCGGTCTTTGGCGAATGGATCACCAGGCACAGCAGGAAGTCGGACTCGGCGGCGAGTCGGTCGAGATCGGCCCGCTCGTAAGCGGAAGGAATGTTGGCTTCGGGATCGGAGACCAGCACGCGCATGCCCATGAAGGCGAGGATCTCGGCCATCCGCCTGCCGAGATTGCCGAAGCCGGCGATGCCGGCGGTACGGCCGGCAAGCTGCATGCTGGGGCGCTGCGGTGGCACGATACCGGCGCGGTATTCGGCGACATGGCGGCTCATGCCGCGGGCAAGATCGACCATCTGCCCGAGAATCAGCTCGGTCACGGCCGGGATGAAGCCGGGGCCGGCACGGGTCACGAGCACGCCGGCTGCCGAAGCCGCCGGGATGTCGATGTTGCGGATGTCCATCGCTGCGCGATGGACAGCGACGAGCCCGGGTAGCGCCGAGAATAGCCGTGCCTCTCCCGGCACCATGCGATCGAGAACGATGACGTCGGCGTCACGAGCGAGGTGAATCAGGCCATCCACGCTCAGCGGCTCGTCGCCGTCGTGAACGGCAAGGCTGCCGAGGGCGTTGAGCCCCGCAACCGCCGCGTCACCATACTTGTCCTTCCGATCGAGCCGTGTATGCGTGAGGACGATGCGGGCCATGAGCGGGTTCCGCCAATGTTCTTGTGTGAGCAGGCTCATGGTGCCATACAGGCGCCTCGCTCTCGCAACCGGAACGACGATGCGCGCAATTCTCCTTCGCTCCGCTGTCGCTGCAGCGCTCCTCATGCCGATCTCGGGCCACGCGGCCGAGGTCGATTTCTCAACCTGGCTCCGGCAGTTCCGTGCCGAGGCGATCGAGCGCGGCATCCGCGCCGATACGCTTGACCGCTCGCTGGCCGGCATTCAGCCGATTCCACGCGTGATCGAACTCGACCGGCGACAGCCGGAGACGACGCTCACTTTCGGCCAATACATCGAGCGCGTGATCAACGACCGGCGCGTCGAGACCGGCCGGCAGATGCTCGTCACCCACAAGGACCTGCTTGAACAGGTGTCCACTCGATTCCGGGTGCAGCCGCGTTTCATCGTCGCTCTCTGGGGAATCGAGACCGATTTCGGCCGCATCACCGGCGACTTCCCGATCATCGCCGCGCTGGCGACGCTTGCTCATGATGGCCGTCGTTCGAGCTTTTTCCGCGGCGAACTCCTGAATGCGCTCCGCATGGTCGATCGCGGCCTTGTCGAGCCGCAACGCATGCGCGGGTCCTGGGCTGGCGCCATGGGCCAGAGCCAGTTCATGCCGTCGAGCTTCCTCGCTTATGCCGTCGACTACGACGGCGACGGCAAGCCCGATCTCTGGAGCTCGCAATCGGACGTCTTTGCCTCGATCGCCAACTACCTCGCGAAGACCGGCTGGAAGGGCGACGAGACCTGGGGCAGGGCGGTCCGGGTCCCTGCGGCCCTCGATCGCAGCCAGTTCGACCTCAAGGTCGAGAAGCCGGTTTCGGAATGGGCAAGCCTCGGCGTCCGCCGGGCCGATGGCGGCGAGTTGCCAAGCCGGGACCTGAGCGCCTCCATCGTCCAGCCGGGCGGCGCCGGTGGCCCCAGCTACCTCGTCTACACGAACTACAAGACGATTATGCGCTGGAACCGTTCGCTCTACTTCGCGACCGCCGTCGGACAACTTGCGGATCGCATCTCTGGCAGCTAGGTTACTAAATATTGTTGAACTTGTCGGGGGCTGCCCCAAGATGATGCGGACCGTGTGGCGCCTCCCTATCTTCGGGACCCTCGCGGCGCTGCTTTGGCTTCCCGGATGCACCAGCATTCAGTTCGGCACCCATGTCGCCAAGACGGTCGGCGAGAAGTCGGGTCTGGCGAGCACGCCGAAGGGCTACTACAAGGTCGGAGATCCTTATCAAATCAATGGAATATGGTACTATCCTAAAGTAGATTATCAATATGATGAGACCGGGATCGCCTCCTGGTACGGGGAGGCGTTCCACGCCAAGCTGACCGCCAACGGCGAAATCTACGACATGAACGACCTGACGGCGGCTCACCGGACCTTGCCGATGCCGAGCCTGGTCCGCGTGACCAATCTTGAGAACGGTCGGTCCATGGTGCTTCGGGTCAACGACCGAGGCCCCTTCGCCGCCGGGCGCATCATCGACCTCTCGCGCCGCTCGGCGCAGCTGCTCGGTATGGATCGGCAGGGGACGGCCAAGGTCCGCGTCCAGATCCTGGCCGAGGAGAGCCGCCAGATCGCGGATGCCTTGAGCAGAGGTCGGCCGGAGCCCGCCGCTGCCCTCGCCTCGGCCAATAGTGTCGCGACTGACGCTGTCCAGGTTCGCCCTGACGCGCCGAATGCGTCGCCGCGCAGCTCGGTCACGGTGCAGGCGCTGCCGCTTCCGGGCGCCGGCGCCGCCCCGGCGGTTCCCGCGCCGCCACCCGCCGTGGCGACGCCGGGCGTCACCGCGGAAGTCGCCAAGGCGGCCGCCGAGCGCGAGGCTGCGGTGCTCCGGCCGGTCCAGCCCGTGGTGACCACAATGCCGGTGGTGCCGACCGACATCTATGTCCAGGCGGGCGCTTTCGCCAACGTCAACAATGCTGTCCGGGTCTCGGCGGCGCTGACGCAGGTCGGCCGCGCCACCGTTGCGCCGAGGCAGGTCCGTGACCAGCTTCTCTATCGCGTGCGCTTCGGACCGTTCTCGAGCGTTGAAGAAGCCGACCGTACTCTTGCTCGGGTGATTCAGGCCGGATATCCCGATGCACGGGTGATCGTCGACCAGTGATGAGAGGCAATTCCCCATGACCTTTCCCGCGATCCGCCGCTTCGCTCTCGCGGCCGCCTTGATCGCCGGCACCGCGCCGGCCTTTGCCCAGACGATCGAGACTCAGGCCAAGCAGGCCTACATCGTCGACATGAAGACCGGGGCGGTGCTGCTCGAGAAGAACGCCAACGAGCTGATGCCGCCTTCGTCGATGAGCAAGATTATGACCGTCCACATGCTCTTCGAGAAGCTGCAGAAGGGCGAGGTCAAGCTCACCGACGAGTTCCCGGTCAGCGAGCGCGCTTGGCGCATCCAGGGCTCGAAGATGTTCGTGCCGCTGGGCTCGCGGGTGAAGGTCGAGGATCTGATCCGCGGCATCGTCGTGCAATCGGGCAACGATGCCTGCATCGTCGTCGCCGAAGCGCTCGCCGGCAGCGAGGAGGCCTTTTCCGAGCAGATGACCAAGCGTGGCCGTGAGTTCGGCCTTACCAAGACCGTGTTCAAGAACTCGAGCGGCTGGCCGCATCCCGAGCATGTGACAACGGCGCGGGAATTGGCGCTGATCGCCAAGCACACGATCGAGATGTTTCCTGAGTACTACAAGTACTATGCGGAGCTGAACTACACCTTCAACGGCATCAAGCAGGGCAACCGCAATCCGCTGCTCTACAAGCCGATCGGTGCCGACGGGCTCAAGACTGGGCACACCGAGGCCGCAGGCTATGGCCTTACTGCCTCGGTCAAGCGCGGCGACCGACGCATCATCATGGTGGTCAACGGCCTTCCCAGCATGAAAGAGCGCGCGCAGGAGACCGAGGGCCTGATCGACTGGGCCTTCCGTGAATACGAGAACTATGCGCTGTTCAAGGCGGGCGAGCCCGTCCAGAACGCCGGTGTCTGGCTCGGCGAGGCCAAGACCGTGCCGCTGGTTGCTGCCGATGATCTGGTCGTGACGCTGCCGCGGCGGGCGCGACAGGGCATGAAGGTGACGGCAGTGTTCCAGGAGCCGATCCCCTCGCCGATCCAGAAGGGCCAGCAGGCGGGCAAGCTGGTGATCGCCGCCCCCGGCGTGCCGACCAAGGAGCTGCCGCTGATCGCGGGCGAAAGCGTCGCCCAGCTCGGCCCCGCGGGGCGCATCGGTGCCGCCGTTTCCTACCTGATCTTCGGCGCACAGAAGTGACCTTTGCTTCCCCCTCTCTCGCGCGGAGCGCGGGGGAGGGTTGGGGTGGGGGCCGAGCGCAGCGAGGTCGAACGACGCTGCTGCGACGGAATGGGCTGCCGAGTATTCTTTTCAACGACTCCATTCTGCGCGCACGTTTCCTCGCTACGCTCGGCCCCCACCTCAACCCTCCCCCGCGCTCCGCGCGGGAGAGGGGGCAAGAAGGCGATCCTGCTTGACTACGTTGGCAACGAACGCTCGCTTCGTCACCTTCGAGGGCGGCGAGGGGGCGGGCAAGACCACCCAGATCAGGCATCTCGGCGAGCGCTTGGGCGCTGCCGGCATCGTGCATGTGGCGACACGCGAGCCCGGCGGCTCGCCAGGCGCCGAGGCGATCCGGCGGCTTCTCGTTGCTGGAGGCACCGACCGTTGGGAGCCGCTGACCGAGGCGATGCTGATGCTAGCGGCGCGTCACGACCATTGGCTGCGGACGATCAAGCCGGCGCTCGACCAAGCCAAGTGGGTGATCTGCGACCGCTTCCATGACTCGACGGTCGCGTATCAAGGGTATGGCCGTGGCGTGCCGTTCGAGACGCTGGAAGCGCTTCGCCGCACCATCCTCGGCGACCGGAAGCCCGATCTGACTCTGATCTTCGACCTGCCGGTGGAGGTGGGGCTGGAACGCGCGCGGGCGCGCATAAGAGGTGCCGCCGCCGGAGAGGATCGTTTCGAGCGCATGGATATCGGCTTCCACCAGCGGCTCCGCACCGGTTTCCTGGCGATTGCCAAGGCCGAGCCGGAACGCTGCGTCGTCATCGATGCCGGGGACGATGCGGTCGGCGTGAGCGCCGCAGTTGCGGCCGCCGTCTCCGATCGCCTCGGCGTCAGGCTGTGACCGGCAGGAAGGCCGCCATTGCCCAACAGGAACGTCCGCATCCGCGGCTCGGCCCGCCAGTGCTTGGGCACGAGGCAGCGGAGCCCCAGATGGTCGAGGCCGTGCGCTCCGGTCGCCTCGCGCATGCCTGGCTGATCGAGGGGCCGCGGGGTATCGGCAAGGCGACGCTCTCCTATCGCTTCGCCCGTTTCCTGCTTTCCGGCGCGACCGGCGGGGGTGCTGGGCTGTTCGGCGACACCGCGCCGACGCTCGATGTCGGGCCTGAGCATCGCGCGACGCGGCTGATAGCGGCAGGCAGCCACCCGGATCTCCTCGCGCTCGAACGCAGCTACGACGAAAAGGCCAAGCGCCTGCGCAAGGTCATCACGGCGGAGGAGGCGCGCGGCGTCGCAGATTTCATGCACCTGACGCCGGCCGAAGGCGGCTGGCGCGTCGCCATCGTCGACGCGGTCGACGACCTCAACGCGCAATCGATGAACGCGCTGCTCAAGATCCTCGAGGAGCCGCCCAGGCGGGCCGTGTTGCTGCTCGTTTATCACGGCGCCGGACGCATCCTGCCGACGATCCGCTCGCGCTGCCGGCGGTTGTTGCTGAAGCCGCTTGAGCCTAGCGTGCTCGACCGCCTGCTGGCGACGCACGCCCCCGATCTTCCGGCGGAGGAGCGCGGGCCGCTCGCCAAGCTCGCCCGCGGCAGCCTCGGCCGCGCTCTCGATCTCATGGAGGCGGGGGGGCTCGGGCTTTACCGCCAGGTATTCCAGCTCGCGAGCGCAACCGCACCCGATGCTCAGGCGATGCAGAGCTTCGCCGACAAGTTGGCACGACGCGATGCCGAGGCGGCTTATCTCGCCGCCGTCGACATGCATACCGATTTGCTGGCACGCCTTGCGCGTGCCGCCGCCGATCCGGCGCCGCCGGCCGAGATCGTGCCGGGCGAGGCGGCAGCGATCCGGCGCCTGGCCGGCCGGCGCAGCCTTGATCGCTGGCGCGAGCTATGGGAGAACAGCCGCCGTCTGGTCCAGCGCTCCGAGGCCGTCAACATCGACCGCAAGCAGGTCCTGTTGACCCTCCTTCTGGCCCTGGACGACGATCGCCTCCTCGCTCAGTTCTAGGAGTTCCGGCCGATGGCCGCGGCCAAGCGTTACTACCTGACGACGCCGATCTACTACGTGAACGACGCGCCCCATATCGGGCACGCCTACACGTCGGTGGCTTGCGACGCGCTGGCGCGCTTCAAGCGGCTCGACGGCTATGAGGTCAAGTTCCTGACCGGCACCGACGAGCACGGCCAGAAGGTTGCCAAGTCGGCCGCCGATGCCGGCATGGGTCCGCAGGCCTTCACCGACCGGGTCAGTCAGCATTTCCGCGATCTCTCCGGGGTGATGAATCTTTCCAACGACGATTTCATACGCACGACCGAGCCACGGCATGCGCGTGCTTGCCAGGAGCTGTGGCGGCGGATGAAGGCGAACGGCCACATCTATCTCGGCAAGTTCGCCGGCTGGTATGCCGTGCGCGACGAGGCCTTCTACGACGAGAGCGAGCTCGTCGACGGCAAGGCGCCGACCGGCGCCGAGGTCGAGTGGTTCGAGGAGGAGAACTACTTCTTCGATCTCTCGAAATGGCAGCAGCCGCTGCTCGACTTCTACGAGGCCAATCCGCGCTTCCTGGCACCGCGCACGCGCCGGAACGAGATCGTCAGCTTCGTCTCCTCGGGTCTCCGCGACCTCTCGATCTCGCGCACCAGCTTCACCTGGGGCGTGCCGGTTCCTGACGAATCCAAGCACATCATGTATGTCTGGATCGATGCGCTGACCAACTACATGAGCGCGGCGGGCTTCCCCGACGAGAGCGGCGAGTACGCGAAGTTCTGGCCGGCCGACCTGCACATGGTCGGCAAGGACATCATCCGCTTTCACACCGTCTACTGGCCAGCCTTCCTGATGGCGGCGGGCCTGAAGCCGCCGAAACGCGTCTTCGCGCATGGCTGGTGGACCAGCGAGGGGCAGAAGATGTCGAAATCCCTCGGCAACTTCCTGACGCCCCAGGACCTGATCGCGCGCTACGGGCTCGATCCCGTACGCTACTTCCTGCTGCGCGAGCTGCCCTTCGGCCAGGACGGGAATTTCAGCCATGCGGCGATGATCCGTCGGATCAACACCGATCTCGCCAACGACTTCGGCAATCTGGTGCAGCGCGTCCTGACCCAGATCAACCGGAACTGCGATGCCAAGGTGCCGGAGCATGGCGAGTTCGCCGACGCCGACCGCGCGCTGCTCGGCGCGGCGCATGGGCTGCTCGATCGTGCGCGCGCCGAATATGACGAACAGCAATTCCACCGCGCGCTCGAAGCGCAGTGGGAGGTGGTCGGTGCCGCCAACCGCTATGTCGACGAGCAGGCGCCCTGGGCGCTCAAGAAGACCGATGCCAAGCGAATGGCGACGGTCCTCTACGTGCTCGCCGAGACCATCCGGCATCTGGCGATCCTGGCGCAGCCGGTGATGCCGGGCTCGGCTGCGCGCATGCTCGACCTGCTCGAGGTGCCGAACGGCCTGCGCACCTTCTCTTCGCTTGGATCGAGCGGCGCGCTCAAGTCCGGCACCGCCCTGCCGAAGCCGGAAGGCGTCTTCCCCCGCTATGTCGAAGAGGGACAGGCGAAGGCGGGCGGCTGATGCTGGTCGACAGCCACTGCCATCTCGACTTCCCCGAGCTTTCGGCGGAACTGGACGAGGTCGTCGCCCGCGCGCGCCGCGCCAGCATCGGGCTCATGGTCACGATCGGCACCAAGCTGACCGAGTTCGACCGCGTCCGCGCCATCGCCGAGCGCTATGACGACATCTATTGCTCGGTCGGGATCCATCCACACGAAGCCGGCAGCGAGCCGGAAGCCGACGCCGAGAAGCTCGCGCGGCTGGCCGAGCACCCGAAGGTGGTCGCCATCGGCGAGACCGGACTCGACTACTACTACGATCACAGCCCGCGTGAGGCGCAGGCGCGGAGCTTTCGCGTCCATGTCGCGGCGGCACGCATGACCGGGCTTCCGGTCATCGTGCATACGCGCGATGCCGATGCCGACACCGCCGCGATCCTCGCCGAGGAGATGGAGAAGGGGGCCTATACTGGCCTCATCCATTGCTTCACCTCGACCCGGGAACTCGCCGAGAAAGCGGTCGATCTCGGCCTCTACATCTCGCTTTCCGGCATCGTCACCTTCAAGTCCGCGGCGTCGCTGCAGGAGGTCGCGGCCTGGGTCCCGGCCGACCGACTCCTCGTCGAGACCGACGCGCCGTACCTCGCGCCGATCCCGATGCGGGGAAAGCGCAACGAGCCCGCCTTCGTCGTGCACACCGCGGCCAAGGTTGCAGCCCTTCGCGGCGTCTCGGTGCCCGAACTCGCCGCCGTCACCACCGACAATGTCCGGCGCGTCTTCTCGAAGATCCCGGCCTCGGCCTTCGCCCGCCCGTGAGGATCACCATCCTCGGCTGCGGCAGCTCGATGGGCGTGCCGACGGTCGGCGAGGATTGGGGCGACTGCGATCCTCGAGAGCCGAAGAACCGGCGCCGCCGCGTCTCGATCCTGGTCGAGGCGGGAAGGACGCGGCTTCTTGTCGACACCTCGCCCGATCTCCGCGAGCAGCTTCTCGACGCCAAGGTCAAGACCTTGGACGCGGTGCTCTACACCCACGCCCATGCCGACCATCTGCACGGCATCGACGATCTCCGCGCGATCAACATCGCGCTCAGGCGGCCGCTCGACATCTATGCCGATCCGGCGACGCTGGAGATCATCAGGGAGCGCTTCGGCTACGTCTTTCAGCCACTCAAGGGAGATTACTACTACAAACCGACCCTGACCCCGCATGCGATCCAGGGTCCGTTCCGCGTCGGCGACATCGATGTCGCGCCCTATGCGCAGGACCACGGCTTCTCGCGCAGCCTCGGCTTCCGCTTCGGCAAGATTGCGTACTCGACCGACGTCCTGTCTCTCGATGAGGCCGCCTTCGACCTGCTCGCCGGTGTCGAGCTCTGGATCGTCGATGCCTTCCGGCTCGAGCCGCATGCGACGCACACCCATCTCGCCCGCACGCTCGAATGGATCGAGCGGGTGAAGCCCAAGCGCGCGATCCTGACCCACCTCTCGCAATGGATGGACTACGCCAAGGTCAAGGCGATGGTCCCTGGCCATGTCGAGCCGGCCTATGACGGCATGGCGCTGGATTGGCCCGAAGGCCCTATCGCGTCCGCTCGCTGACCTCGGGCAGTGGCAGGACGAAGCGGCCGCCCTGGGCGAGCCAGGCCTGCTGCTTCTTCGCGATCGGATCGATGTAGCGCCAGGCGAAGACGATGACGGCGCCGGGATTCTGCTCGGCCAGCGCCGTGCCCGGCAGCACCGGGATCTCGTAGCCCGGTCCGCGCAGATGGCTCTCGCGCTCCGTGTTGTCGTCGAAGAGGCAGCGGATGCGCTTGGTCAGGCCGAACTGGTGGAGGAGGGTGGTGGTGCCGACCGAGACGCCATAGCCGGCGACGAAGCGGCCTTTCTTCTCCTCGGCATCGATGATCGCGTTGAGCTGGCGGCCGATCGGTGCTGTCCAGAATCTTTCGCACATTTGATCAGGCGGCGGCTCCGGATTGTGGGACCTGCGGCTGATAGAGTGGCCGCATGTTCATGTAGCACCTGGCTGACCACGCCGATCCTGCGATATAGC
>VGEN01000058.1 GCA_016869285.1 Alphaproteobacteria bacterium | reverse complement strand
AGACGAATTCGGGCTCCGGCGCGGTTCACTCGGTCAACAGCTTTGGTGGGTGAACCGCGCGGATACTGGGGTTTTCGTCGGTGCCGCCCGGAGGCGGAGAGCGTTGTCGCGATAGAAGATGGCGGAGAGAGCGGGATTCGAACCCGCGGTACGGTTTCCCGTACACACGCTTTCCAAGCGTGCGCCTTAAGCCACTCGGCCACCTCTCCGGAAGCGCGGAACCTAGCGAAGGGGGCGGACGGGCGCAACCGCCGATCAGGTCGCCGACGGGGACACCGGGCGGGCCGCTAACCCTCTGAAATGACGCCCAATCGCGCACCCGAAGTGCTATGGTGGTGCGCCATGGGCTGGCTGATCCGATTGCTGGGCTGGATCCTGATGGGAGCGGCGCTCGCAACGCTCGCGCTCGATGCCTGGGCCTGGATCGGCGGCGCCCGCAAGCTGACCGCGGCAGGCGAACTGTGGTTCCGGATGCACCCCGAGAGCCTCGGCCTCGTCCAGGCGGTCACGCAGCGCTACCTCTTTCCCTGGCTCTGGGACCCCATCGCGGTCTGGGTCCTGCTGCAGCCGGCGGCCGCTGTCCTCGGCGTGCTCGGCCTTCTGCTGGCCTGGCTCGCCCGCCGTTAGGAGAGCTTGCGGAAGGCGATCGTCACCTCGCCGACCGGAATCCCCCATTTGGTCAGGAACGCGCGGTTGAGCGCGACCTCATCGTCGATGCGGAACATCCAGTCGCGGAAGGCGATGCGCCAGGACGAGCCGCGGACGTTGAGGAACAGATCGTAGTTCCAGGAGAAGCTGGCGCCCTCCTCCCGGCCGATCGCGCCACCTGGCACGTCGGAGGCCTCGCCGCGCCAGGTCCCATCGGCCTGGCGGCGGACGCGCCAGTGCCGCTCCTGGCGCTCGCCGTCGGAGAACAGGAAATACTCGTCAAGGACGATGTCCTCGCCTTCGCGCCGGCCCTCGAGCTCGACGGTGAATTGGCGGACGGCGCCGCCGAAGCGCGGCTCGACCACGCCCCAGGCCTTGAGCCGGCCGGTGAAATACGAGGCGACATCGAAACGGCGCACCTTGCCGGCATCGGGATCGGGCGAGATCCCGGCGCAACTCGCGGCCAGCACGGCGAGAAGCAACGCGGCAAGGAGAGCTGAGCGGCGCAAGGCAATCCTCCAGGATCGACCTCAATACGCAGCCGCCGGACGGGCGGATCAGGTGTCGCCCATCTTGAGCGCGGCGATGAAGGCCGATTGCGGGATTTCGACCTTGCCGAACTGCCGCATGCGCTTCTTGCCCTCTTTCTGCTTGTCGAGGAGCTTGCGCTTGCGGCTGACGTCGCCGCCGTAGCATTTGGCCAGCACGTCCTTGCGGAGCGCGCTCACCGTCTCGCGCGCGACGATGCGCCCGCCGATCGCGGCCTGGATCGCGATCTTGAAGAGCTGGCGCGGGATCAGGTCCTTGAGGCGCGTGCAGAGCGCCCGCCCGCGCGACTCCGACTGGGAGCGGTGGACGATCATCGACAGCGCATCGACCGGCTCGGCATTGACCAGGATCGTCAACTTCACCAGCTCGCCCTCGACATAGCCGTCCATCTGATAGTCGAAGCTGGCATAGCCGCGGCTGATGCTCTTCAGCCGATCGTAGAAGTCGAACACGACCTCGTTGAGCGGCAGGCGATAGACCGCCATCGCCCGGTTGCCGACATAGGTCAAATCGATCTGCTGCCCGCGCCGCTCGGTGCAGAGCGTCAGGATCGATCCGAGGTAGTCGTCGGGGACGAAGATCGTCGCCTTGATCCACGGCTCCTCGATCGAGCGGATCTTCATCACATCCGGCATGTCGGACGGATTGTGGAGCTCCTTCGTCGTGCCGTCGGTCTGGTTGATGCGGTAGACGACCGATGGCGCCGTGGTGATCAGGTCGAGGTTGAACTCGCGCTCGAGCCGCTCCTGGATGATCTCGAGGTGCAGCAAGCCCAAGAAGCCGCAGCGGAAGCCGAAGCCGAGCGCGGTCGAGGTCTCGGGCTCGTAGTGGAAGCTCGCATCGTTGAGTCGGAGCTTGGCGAGTGAGTCCCTGAGGTTCTCGTAGTCGGCGGCGTCGACCGGGAAGAGGCCGCACCAGACCACCGGCACGCTCGGCTTGAAGCCCGGCAGCGGCTCCGGCGTCGGGTTGCGGTCGTCGGTCAGCGTGTCTCCGACCTTGCAGTCGGCCACGGTCTTGATCGCCGCGGTGATGAAGCCGACCTCGCCGGGACCAAGCTCGTCGATCATTTCCATCTTCGGGGTGAAGAAGCCGACGCGCTCGACTTGATGCGCCGCGCCGGTCGCCATCATCCGGATCTTCATGCCCTTTTTGAGCACGCCGTCCTTGATCCGCACCAGCGCCACAACGCCGAGATAGGCGTCGTACCAGGAGTCGATGAGCAGCGCCTTGAGCGTGACGCCGGTGACACCCATCGGCGCCGGCAGCCGCGTCACGATCGCTTCCAGCACCTCGTCGATGCCGATGCCGGTCTTGGCCGAGATCAGCACCGCATCGGACGCGTCGAGGCCGATCACGTCCTCGATCTGCTGCTTGATCCGATCCGGCTCGGCCGCTGGCAGGTCGATCTTGTTGAGGACCGGAACGATCTCATGGTTGGCGTCGATCGCCTGATAGACGTTGGCGAGGGTCTGCGCTTCGACGCCCTGGGTCGCGTCGACCACCAGGATCGAGCCCTCGCAGGCCGCCAGCGAGCGCGAGACCTCGTAGGCGAAGTCGACGTGGCCCGGCGTGTCCATCAGGTTCAGCTGATAGGTCCTGCCATCCTTTGCCTTGTAGGAAAGGCGCACGGTCTGCGCCTTGATCGTGATGCCGCGCTCGCGCTCGATGTCCATCGAGTCGAGAATCTGGTCGCGCATCTCCCGCTCGCTGATCGCTCCGCACTTCTGGATCAACCGATCGGCAAGCGTCGACTTGCCATGATCGATATGGGCGATGATCGAGAAGTTCCGAATCAGGGACGTGTCGTGCATTGGGGCTCCGGCGGCGGCGGAACATAGGTGGGATCGGCCGCCGACGCAACGAATGGTCGGAGCCCGAACCGAGCCCCGCCGCGGTGCCGCAGCAGCCTAGGCGAACGAGCTCTGGGCGCTCTCCACGGCCTTGATCCAGCGGAGATATCCGATCCGACGAGCGACGCCGGCAGCCTCTTCGAGAAGGCCGCGTGCCTGATCGCGGTTGCCGGCAACCCGCGCGGCCGTCGCCTGGCTCAACAGCGCGAAGACCTCGCCGCAGGAAAGGTGCATCGCTCGCGCCTCCGCAAGGGCCTCGGCGCATAGCGCGTCCGCTTCGCCCCGCTCGCCCCTGGCGCGACGGATATCGGCCACCGCCAGCAAGGTCAGCGGCAGGTAGGGGCGCAGCCCGAGACGGCGCCGGATGGCGAGCGAGCGCTCGGCGTCGGCCAATGCCCTGCCGAGATCGCCTCGGCGCTGGTGGCCGAAGGCAAGATGGCGCACCGCATAGGACAGCGTCAGCTCCTCGCCCGCCGCCTCGGCAAGCTCGGCCGAGCGCAGGAACAGAGGCTCCGCCGCCTCGAAGCGCCCGAGACGCTCCTCCACCAGCGCCTGGTGAAGGAGGACGCTCGCAAGGCCAGGTCGGTCGGGCTCGAGCAGGCGGCGCGCGCGTTCGAAGTAGCCCGAAGCCCCCTCGTAGGTCTCCGTCAGCCACATCATGTCGGCGTAGTAGTGCGCAAGGCCCGCAACATCGTAGGCGGCGGCCTCGCGCTCGACGTCATCGAGCTTGCGCGCCTCATCCGCCGCTTCCTCGCCGATCGCGATCGTGCGGTTGAATCCACCGTCGCCGAAACCGCCATCGCCCTGGAAGTTGGCAACCGCCGAGATCCGGCCGATGACGAGCGCCGCGTCGATCCGTTGCGACGACCAGGACCGCTCCACATCGAGCGCGTGGAGACCGCGTTCGCCCAGCTCGACCGCGCCCCGCAGATTGCCCGCCGCGAACATGCTCCAGGCGGCTTGGGCGACGGCAATGGCCAAGGAGTTCACCGGCGTGCTCATCGCTTCCTCGCGTCGAGCCAGGCGGCGAGAGGTCGCCAGACATCGCGCTCGCAACTCGCGCCGACGGTCATCGCAATGTGACCCTGCGGCGGCCGGAGGATCTCGGCCCTCGGGATCGTCCGCGCCAGAGCCAAAGCCGACTCGGGCGGAACGATCCGGTCCTTGGCCGGGATCAGGATCAGGGTCGGCGTGTCGATCCGCGCCGGGTCGACAACCCGCCCGGCGATGCGCCAGCGGCCTTTTCCCGGCGTGTTCGCAATATACCAGCCGTTCAGGCATTCCCGCGCGACGTTCGTCACCAGCGGCACGCCGTCATTGAGCCAATCCTCGAGCTCGATGAAGTCGCGGGCACGCTCGGAGTCCGGGGCCAATCTGGCGAAACGTTCAAACTTGCGGATGACCAGGAACGGGTCGAGGCCAAAGAACAGGCTCTGCAGCACGTCGGTCGGCAGCTCGCCGACGATGTCCATGGCGAGGCCGAGCCCGGTCGTGGCGAGCGGCAGCGCGGCAATTGCCGGCGGCTGGCCGGCGTGGAAGTCCCACGGCGTCGCCATCAGCACGAGGCTGCCGATGTCGCGGCGGCGACGCAGCGCAAGCGCGACCGCAAGATTGCCGCCCATGCAGTATCCGAGGACTGCCGGCGCGCGACGATCGAGGCCGCGCACGGCATCGAGCGCACCGTCGAGGCGACCGGCGACATAGTCGGTCAGCGTGAAGTCGGCCTCGCTGTCCTCCGGCCGCCCCCAATCGACGAGCAGAGGGCGGAAACCCCGACCGGCGAGCCAGCGCATCAGGCTTCGGCGCTCGGTCAGGTCGAGGATGTAGGCGCGATTGACGAGCGACGGGACGACCAGCAGCGGCAGGCCGCCTTCAGGCCGGTAGTCGAGGAGCCGGGTTGTGCCTTCGCTCCAGACGATCGGCGGTGTCGGCATGTTCCGAAGGTGCGGATTGCGCCGATAGGCGAGGACGCCGTCGGCAAATAACCTAAGACGCGCCGACTGGACTCGTCTCAGCGCGCGGTCGAGCTCAGCGGGATCGGCGCTTGCGAGGTTTGGCCCGAGGGCGCGAGCTTCGGCTCTTACTTCCGGCTTCCAGGCGAGCCAGCCTTGCCTCCAGAGCGTCAAGGCGGCGCCCGAGCTCGACGAGGACAGCGCGAGCATCGCCAGATGCAGGCCGAGCGGCCTCGGTCCCAGGCGGCGCGGCATGTCCGTTGCCGCCTGGCTCATGGGGCGCCTCCGGCGCCACTGAGAAGGGCGTCGCCGCAAAGGGGCCGGCACCGCCCATGCCCCAGATGCCGAGCAGCCGTCTCAGCAGCCGCGCAAGCTCGGGATCGCCCGCCATCGCCGCCATCTGGTCCTGCCAGAGATCGACGAAGCGCCCGGCAAGCTGATCGAGATCGGGCTCGGACATGTGCCGGAAGTATAGCGGTTCCTCCCTCTGCGCCAAGCGTTTGCCGCTATGCAGCATACGCGCCTCGGAATTTTCGCGGCGGTCTGTTATGGTGGCATCTTCACCACCTGAACGAACCTGCCGCCCACCATGGTCGACAAAGCCGAAGCCGCGCCAGCCAGCTCGCAGCCGTCTCAGCCGGTGACGATCAAGAAGTACGCCAATCGCCGACTGTACAATACCGCCACGTCGTCCTACGTCACCCTCGACCACCTCTGCCAGATGGTGAAGGACAATACCGATTTTGTCGTCTACGACGCCAAGACCGGCGAGGACATCACCCGGCAGGTCCTAACCCAGATCATCGTCGAGGAAGAAGGCAAGAGCGGCCAGAACCTGCTGCCGATCGGGTTCCTGCGCCAGCTCATCAGCTTCTACGGCGACAACATGCAATTCGTGGTGCCGCGCTACCTCGACTATTCGATGCGCTGGTTCGCCTCGAACCAGGAACAGGTCCGCAAATACATGACCGATGCCTTCGGCGGGCTGTTCCCGTTCGGCCAGTTCGAGGAGATGGGCAAGCAGAACATGGCGATGTTCGAACGAGCCATGAAGATGATGATGCCCTTCGGCGGACAGGGCGAGGCGCCTCCGCGGCCGGATGCCGCCAGGCAGGCCACGCCGCCCGATGCGGAGCTGAGGGCGATGAAGACCCAGCTCGAGCAGCTGCAGCGCCAGCTCGATCAGCTGACGCGGGTCAATCGACCAAAGTCGTGACCTTTTGGGGGGGGCGTCGCCCATGGTCGGTTCGTCTCTGGCCGTCCGAACAGATAGCCCTGGAGCTGGCCGACGCCTTCCTCCTTGAGGATACGGGCTTCCTCCGCCGTCTCGACGAATTCCGCGACCGTGGTCAGGCCGAAACCGCGCGCGATGCCAACCAAGGCGCGGATGAAGAGCTGGTTGTCCGGGTTGGTCGCGATCCCGGTGACGAAGGAACCGTCGATCTTGACCATGTCGACGTCGAGGCGCCTGAGGCCCCGGAACGAGGTGTTGCCGGCGCCAAAGTCGTCAATCGCAACCTTCGCCCCGAGCTTGTGAAGCGTCTCGACGAACCGACCAGTCTCCGCTTGATCGACGAGCGCCAGCGTCTCGGTGATCTCGACCAGCAGGCGGCTGGCGATGCGGGGATGCGGAGCAATCAGCTCGGTTGCGCGGTCGAGCCACGATCCACGCCCGGCGTTCACGGCCGAAACATTGACGGCGAGCGAGATCGTTGGGTGGCGCGACAGCTCGCCGACGGCAAGGTCGAGGACAGCGCGGTCGATGCGCCGCATCAGCCCCATGGACTCGGCCGTCGGGATCATGGCGGCAGCGTTCAGCATGCCGCCGAAATCGTCGCCGATCCGGAGCAACGCTTCGTAGTGCTGAACCGAATGGTCGGCGGAGTCGACCACCGGCTGGAAAGCTAGCTCGATGCGGCTGTGCATGAGCGCGCGCTCGATCAGGTCAGCGACGGCGAGGTCGATTCGCTGCGCTCGCCGACGCTCGCGGGACTCACTGTATCGTTGCGCGACATCCCGGCCGGAGCGCTTCGCCTCCATCATCGCGCTCTCAGCCTTGACGAGCGCGTCTCGGGCTGAGCGCGCCTGTGACGGAATCGCAATCCAACCTGCCGACACGGTGACGCGCAGATCGCCTGCCGGCGTCTCGATCGAACGACTTCGAAGAGCCTGCAGCAGCCGCTCGACAGTCTGCTCGATCGCCTCGGGGGCCGCTTCGCCGAGCACGACGGCGAACCGATCGCCGGCTATGCGGGCGATCTCGCCGGGCTCCCCGGCGCCAGCGGGCAGCCGCCTGCCGATCTCGGCCAAGACGGCATCGCCGCTCGGGTAGCCAAAGACATTGTTGACCATACCGAGTTGGTCGATGCCGATGATCGCGAGGCCGCCACCGCGGCCGTTGGCGATCATCGTCCGCAGCCGGCGATCGAGACGCTGCAACAGGCGTCGACGGTTCGGGAGACCGGTCAGGTCGTCGCGGTAGGCGAGCCGGCGTAGCTTGGCCTCCTCGCCCTTGAAGACGTCGACGATGCGGATCACCCCGGTCATGCGCGTCGGTTTTCCGCCTCCGTAACGCTCGGCGCTGCCGCGATCGCTGATCCAGCGATAGCCGCCATTGCCGTCGCCGACGCGATAGACGCAATCGAAGGTCTCGCCGCGGTCGAGGTGACGCGCCAGAGCGAGCAGTCGGTCGCTACGGTCGTCCGGATGGACCTGAGCGCCGAAGCCGCGCCCGGAACCCGCTCGTCCGGAAGTCACGGCGCCGAGGACGGAAGCGACAGGCCCATGCCAGCGGATCAGGTCGCCGCCCAGATCCCAGTCATAGGCAACGTCACCTGATGCGACGAGAGCCTGCAGCAGCGGCTCCAAGGTTTCGGTGCTGGCGACCGCCCCGTCAGTAAATTGTCCGATCTCGACAGGTTGGGTAAGCGTTGCCTCAAGTACCACGGCGTCTTTGCGAGTGCTCAACATGAAATTGTCACTGTCACACCGGGCACTCGACGCGTTTTGATCATTGCTGCGTTAACCATGGAGGGCAAACCTGCCTCTTCCTTTCTCTGTTTGCTTCGGGTCCAGCCGAGCCTTCAACAGAGGCGGCCGATGGCAGCAAGCGATGCGGCGCTCCCCGCACCTACGGGCGCCTTTGCTAGGAACGCCACGCCGGGCCGGTCATCAATAGCCGAGATCCCGCGGAAGTGACCGCCTAGCCTTCCCGCGTTGACGCTCGCCAAGATTGCCCGTGCTAGGCTCGATGCTCGGGGAGCGTCGGGGTAGCCCTGCGGTGGAGGCAGGGATACGCATGGTGTCGTCCATCTCATCGGCCCTGGTTCCAATCAGCGCGATCTATCCCCAGTCGCGCGCGCTCCGCCCCGTCGACGGAGGCGCCTTTTCGGAAGCAGCGCCCGGATTCGACGCTGAAGCGCACCGCCAGGTTCAGGCGCTGCGTGCGGAGACGCTGCGCGAGGCGCCCAGCCAACCCCGCGACGGACGAGAAGCCGCCGCTGACCGCAACCAGCAAGACCTCCGCAGCCGGCGTCCCGACGGCGACAGCGCGCCCTTCCTGGCGCAGGCTCTTGCTCAGGACCAGCCCCCATCTCGGCGACGTGGTCCCTTCGCCGAGGCGGCGCGAGCCTATGGCCGCTTCCAAGAAGCGCCGCGTGCCGGCTTCGTGCTCGATACCCCGGCGAAGGTCGACCTGAAGGTTTAGGCCTGCTCGCTGTCGAAGCTGTCGAGCAGCTCGGAAATCCGTTGCTCGTCCCACTGCTCCATGATTGCGCGCGCGCGTTGCGTCGCGGAAAGCAGGTTCAAGTGGCGCACGCGCCGCTTGACCCGAGGCAGCTTCGGCGGCGCCATCGACAGCTCGCGCACGCCGAGGCCCAGCAGCAGCGGGATGTAGCGCGGATCGCCCGCGATCTCGCCGCACACCGAGACCGGGATGTGCGCGCGCAATGCCGCCTCGATGGAAAACTGAAGAAGCCTGAGAACGGCCGGGTGCAGCGGATTGTAGAGCGTCGCCACCTGGTCGTCGGCACGATCGATCGCCAGCGTGTACATGGTCAGATCGTTGGTGCCGATGGCGAAGAACTCGGCAGCGAGCGCGAGCGCGTCGGCCGAGAGCGCGGCGCCCGGCACCTCGATCATCACGCCGATCGGCGGCAGCGCGTCGCCGATCGACAGGCCGCGACGCTTGAGGCGCTTCGCCACCTGCTCCGCCATCGCGCGCACGCGCCTGACCTCGCCGACCGTCGCCACCATCGGCAGCAGGATGCGGACCGGACCATGGACCGCCGCCCGCAGGATCGCCGCGAGCTGAGCCTCGAGCAGCCGGGGCTGGGCGAGGCCGAGGCGAACGCCACGGAGTCCGAGCGCCGGGTTGGCTGGCTCGCCGATCTCGGGGCCGAGCGCGCGGGCGAGCTTCTCTCCGCCGACATCGAGCGTGCGGATCGTTACCGGCCGTCCTGCCATGCCTTCGACGATCGTCTTCAGCGTCTCGTACTGCTCGTCCTCGTCGGGCAGGTCGTCGCGGTTCATGAACTGGAACTCGGTACGAAGCAGGCCGATCCCGAGCGCGCCCGCCTCGACGGCACCCGGGAGGTCTCGCGGCAGCTCGAGGTTGGCGTGCAGCGCGATCGGGTGCCCGTCTCGAGTGACCGAGGCGAGTCCTTTCATGCCGGCAAGCTTCGCCAGCTCCTTGGCCCAGGCGGCCTGCCGCTTCTTGTAGCGGCCGAGCGTCGCCGCACGCGGCGCGACGACGACTCTCCCCTCGCCGCCGTCGACGACGACGGTCTCGCCGCCCTTGATCGCGCGCAGCGCTTCAGGCGCGCCAAGCACCGCGGGGAGCCCGAGCGAACGCGCCATGATCGCCGTATGGCTCTCGGCGCCGCCAAGCGCGGTGACGATGCCGGCGATACGCTTGGGATCGAGGAGCGCAGTGTCGGCGGGACTCAGCTCCTCGGAGACGACGATCGTCCCCTCGGGTAGCTGAGAGAAGGCTTGATAAGGCGTCTTCGTCAGCTGCCGGATCACGCGCTCGCCGACGTCGCGAACGTCGGCCTGACGCGCAGAGAGGTAGGCGTCATCGATCTGAGCGAAACCCTCGGTAATCTCGGCAATGACGCCGCGGATCGCCGCCTCGGCGTTCTGCCGTTGGCTTTCAATGCGATTGAGGACGCCACGCACGAGCCGCGAGCCCGCGAGCATCTGCGCATGGGCGTCGAGGAGATAGCCGAGCTCCTCGGCCGCGTCGGCCGACAGCGCCCGGGACTTGGTCTTGAGCTTAGCCAGCTGCTTCTGCGATCGGGCGACCGCCTCGACGAAGCGCTGCTTCTCGGCCTCGATCCGGTCGGCGGCGACCTCGTATTCCGGAACCGCGACCACGCCCGTCTCGGACCGATGCGCAACGCCGATAGCGACGCCGGGCGCGACGCCGAGCCCTTCGAACACCTGCTCGCCGGCCCGGGCGCGGCGGGGTTGCCGCGGTTCACGCGTCTTCATCGAACCTCCGCTCGACCAAGGCCACCAGAGCTGCGACCGCGGCCTCGGCGTCCTCGCCCTTGGCCAAGATGTCGATCGCGGCACCGGGAACCGCCGCTAGCATCATCAGCCCCATGATCGACCGCCCCGATACCGACTGGTCCCGGCGCGTGACCGTCACCTCGGCAGAGAAAGCCTCGGCCAGCTTGACGAAACGAGCCGCTGCGCGGGCGTGCAGCCCCCGCTTGTTGCAGATGACGACGGTGCGCTGCGGGCTCAGGCTCAACTAGCCTTCTCGCCAGCGAGCAGCTTCGAGGCGACGTTGATGTACTTGCGCCCCGCTTCCTGGGCGCAAGCCACAGCCTCCTCGAGCGGCAACCCGGCGCGCACCTTGGCGAGCTTGATCAGCATCGGCAGGTTCACGCCGGCGATCACCTCGATCTTGCCGCGATCCATCACCGAGATCGCGAGATTGGAGGGGGTGCCGCCGAACATGTCGGTGAGCAGGACGACACCCTGACCATCGTCGACCTCGCGCATGCGCTCCAAGATCTCACGCCGTCGCTGCTCCATATCGTCATCCGGCCCGATGCAGACCGCGGCGACATGGGTTTGCGGTCCGACCACATGTTCAAGGGTTGAGATCAGCTCGACCGCGAGCCGACCATGCGTGACGAGAACCATGCCAATCATGAAAGCGAGTCCGATACCATCATCTTGTTGAGTGTTTAGGGTCGAGGCCGGTCGACGTCGCGGTGGACGACCTCGACGCGCTGTCCGCGTGCAGCAAGCCAAGCCCCGAGGCGCTCGGCGAGGAAGACCGAGCGGTGGCGGCCGCCGGTGCAACCGAATGCGATGGTGAGGTAGCTCTTGCCTTCGCGGTAGTAACGCGGAATCAGCCGGTCGAGCATGCCGGTGATCGAGGCGAAGAACGGCTCGAAGTCGGGATCGACAGCGATGAAGCCGGCGACGCTCTCGTCGCGGCCGTCGAGGGGACGCAGCACTGGATCGTAGTGAGGGTTCTCAAGGAACCGCACGTCGAGCACAAGATCGGCCTCGCGCGGCAACCCATGCCGGAACGAAAAGGAGGACACGGTCACCGACAAGCCGCGATCGGCACCGAGCTGGAACCGATTCCACAGCACACGCCGAAGCTCGGCGCCGGCAAAGATCGAGGTATCCAGGACTTCGTCCGCACACTCGCGGATCGGAAGCATCAAGGCCCGTTCCCTCTGAATACCGTCGGCCAGCGGCCGGTCGATCGCGATCGGGTGGCGACGCCGGGTCTCGGTGAACCGGCGCACCAACACGTCGGGATCGCAGTCGAGGAAAAGGAGGCTGACATCCAGATCGCTCCGCTTCTTCAGCCGGTCGATCTCAGCGAGCAGCGGATCGGCCGCAAAGTCGCGGCCTCGAACATCGACGCCGACAACCAGCGGGCGGCGAGGCGCCGCGCCTGGCGCGAGCAAAGCCGGAAGAAGGGCGATCGGCAAATTGTCGACGGCTTCATAGCCGATATCCTCGAGCGCCTTCAGGCTGGATGAACGCCCAGCCCCGGAAAGGCCGGTCACGAGGATTACCGGCTGCCGGTCGCTCGCCTCCACGCGAGGGCCGGCAGACGCCGTGACCATAGTTGTAGCCATGGGACCGGCATTATCGGGCTACGCCTCCCTCAAGGGCAAGCCGCAGCTTGGCAGGTGCCGACGCCTCAAAAGACACTATGTTTATCAATGGGATATGTATTCCCAGGAAGACCCGAGACGCTGGCTCCGGGTGGCGCTCGATGCGGCCTGCTGGGATCAGTTCCACGGCAAGCGCGACCTCCGCTTCCGCCAGAAACGGAACACGGCAAAGCCCGATCCCTCGCGCCTCGATCAACCCCGCGAGCGATCTTGGGGGCGCCGCAACAAGAGTTTCGCTGCGCCGCGAAAGAACCACGCGGTCATCGGCGACCAGAGTCCATCCCGCCTCGATCAGCCGAAGCGCGAGGTCGGACTTGCCGCTGCCGGAGCTGCCAAGGATCAGGACCGCACGACCATCCAGCGCCACTGCCGTTCCGTGGACAGTCGGCGGCGGATCGCCCGTGCCGTCGGCGCTCACCGGCGCGGCAGCCTGACGACGAAGCGGGCGCCGGCGACGCGCCCCGAGGCATCGCGACGGTTATCGGCATGGATGGTGCCGTCATGGGCTTCAACGATCTGCTTGGAGATCGACAGGCCGAGGCCGGAATGCGTGCCGAAGCGCTCGCCCTTCGGGCGCTCGGTATAGAAGCGGTCGAAGATTGCCGTAAGCTTCGACTCCGGAATGCCAGGCCCCTGGTCCTCGACTGTCACTGTGACCCAGTCGGCATCGCCGCGGCAGGCGAGCATGACGGTGCCGCGCGGCGGGCTGAATGAGAGCGCGTTGGTCACTAGGTTGCGGAAGACTTGGACGAGCCTGTCCTCAAGCCCCAGTACAGTCAGCCCGCGATTGGGGCCGACATCGAGCGCAAGCCGCAGGCGCTCGCCATTCTCGGCGGCCTCAGCCGTGGTCTCATGCATCTCGACCAGCGTCGCCAGCATGCGGCCGACATCGACCGATTCCAGCTCCGCGCGGCTAAGCTCCGCATCGATCCGCGAGGCGTGCGAGATATCGCTGATCAACCGGTCGAGCCTTTGCACGTCCTCCAGCACGATCGCCATCAGCCGCTTCTGCTTCTCGGGATCGTCGAGCCGGATCGCTGTCTCGACCGCGCTTCTCACCGAGGTCAGCGGGTTCTTGATCTCGTGCGCCACGTCGGCGGCGAAGCGTTCAATCGCGTCGATCCGGCTCGACAGGGCCTCGGTCATCGCTCTCAGCGACACCGAGAGATCGCCGATCTCATCGCCGCGGCGGGAGAAATCGGGAATGGCATTGCGCCGGCGGTGCCCGGCCCTGACCCTTTCCGCCGCCATGGCCAGGCGTCGGATCGGCCGGGCGATGGCGCCAGCCAGATAGAGCGAGGCAAGGATGGTGACGAGCAGCGCGATGCCAAAGAAGCGAAGGATGTCGAAGCGGACCGAGCGCACCGCCTCATCGATCCAGGTCGTCTGGGTCGACAGCATGAGAACACCGAGCACCTGCTTCAGCTTCTGCACCGGCACCGCCGCGGAGATCACGAGATCGCCGCTCGCGGCGAGCCTGACGGCGCGGCCGGTATCGCCGCGCAAGGCGGCGCGCGCCTCGTCATAATGCTCGGCGCGCTGACGCGGCTGCTCTTCATAGGGCGGCCAACCATGCTGGCGGGGCAGTTGAGCGAAGATCAGGTCGTAAACCCAGCTGAGCGCCTCGTCCCAGGGATCGGGTGTCACAGGCGGCGCCAGCAGCTCGACCTCGATGGTGCCGCCTGATCCGGCGAGAACCCGGCTGTCGGCGATCAGCTCACCAGTCGGCGCAAAGACGCGTGCCCTGACCGGCGCCTGTGAGACCAGACGGCGCAAGAGGCCTTGCGTGGACTCGGTCGACAGCTGCTCATAGTCGGCCGAGCCGACGGTGATCGCATTTTCGCCTAGAGCGATGGCGATCAGGCCCGCCTGCATCTGCAGCGCATCGAGCTCGCTCTGTACCAGGCTCTTCTGATAGCGGTCGAGATAGGCGGCGCCGCCGAACAGCACCAGCAACGGCAGCATATTGAGGGCGAGGATGCGGAGCGTCAGCGGCGACCAGAACCGGCGAGCGCTCCGCCTCACCCGCGGACGCGACGTCACGACGACCGGGACGGTGTCCGCCGCTGGCCTTGCCGTTGAACGATCGACCTCAACTGTCATCCTGCGTCGCGATAACGATACCCGACGCCGTAGAGCGTCTCGACCTGCTGGAAGTCGTCGTCGATCGCCTTGAACTTCTTCCTGAGCCGCTTGATGTGACTGTCGATCGTGCGATCGTCGACGTAGACAGACTCGCCATAGGCCGCATCCATCAGCTGGTCGCGGCTCTTCACATGGCCAGGTCGCTGGGCGAGCGCCTTAAGGATCAGGAACTCGGTCACGGTGAGCGCGACCGGCTGGCCGTTCCAGGTGCATTGATGGCGCTGCTGGTCGAGCACCAGGGGACCTCGGGTCAAGACCTGGTCCTGACCAGCCTCTTTCTCGCCCTTCGCCTCCTTGCGCCGGAGCAGGGCGCGGATTCGCTCGATCAGGAGGCGCTGCGAAAAGGGCTTGCGGATATAGTCGTCCGCGCCCATTCGCAGGCCGAGGACCTCGTCGATCTCTTCGTCCTTCGAGGTCAAGAAAATGACCGGCAGCGTCGAGGTCTTGCGCAACCGCTGCAGCAGCTCCATCCCGTCCATCCGCGGCATCTTGATGTCGAGAACGGCAAGGTCGACCGGACGCTGGGAGAGCGCCTTGAGGGCCGCCTCGCCGTCGGAGTAGGTCTTGACGTCGAAGCCTTCGGCTTCGAGCGCCATGGAGATGGAGGTCAGGATATTCTGGTCGTCGTCGACCAGGGCGATGGTATGGCGCACGGCGTCTGTTTCTCCCCGGGGGCGGACGCTACTCTATTGCCATGAATTCTGGGCGATATTGCGGCGCCCGCCAATAGTTGCGGCGGCGTCAGTCTGGTATAGGCTTCAAATCCATGCTCCGCCGCTGCCTTTATGTGGTCATTCTTCTCTTCGTTTTCGATGCCCGAGCCGCCGACCTCGCGGTCGAGCAGCCCTGGGCGCGGGCGACCCCTGGCCGGGCTCCGACCGGGGCCGCCTACCTGACCCTGGTCAATCGCGGCAAGGAGATCGACCGCCTGCTCGGAGCGACCACGACCGCCGCCGCCAAGGTCGAGCTCCACACCTACCAGCGATCGGGCACCGCCCCGACCGGCGCCCATGCCGGCCACGGAAGCCATATGATGGAAATGCGTCCGGTCGAGCGCCTCGAGGTCAAGCCGGGCGAGACCGTCGTGCTCAAGCCGGATGGCGTCCATGTCATGCTGATCGGCCTGAAGGCACCGCTCAAGGAAGGCGAGCGGCTTCCCCTGACGCTCCGCTTTGAGCGCGCTGGTGAGATTGCAATCGAGGTGCCGATCGCAAAGGCCGGCGCCATGGGTCCGCCCAAATGAGCGCAACCGGCGCCGCCGTCCGGCGGCTGATCCGCGCCCAAGACCGGGCGAGCCTGGCCACGCTTCTCGCCGCGGACGGAACGCCCTATGCCTCCCTCGTGCTCTACGCGACGCTGCCGGACGCGACGCCGATCCTCCTCCTCTCGGCGCTGGCCGAGCACACGAAGAACCTGAAGGCAGACCCGCGCGCCTCGCTTCTGGTCGATGGCACCGCCGGCCTCGCCGATCCGCTGACCGGCGCGCGCGCGACGCTGGTCGGCCTCCTGGAAGAGGTTCCGGGCGAGATCGCTCAGCCGCGCTATCTCGCGCGGCACCCATCCTCCGAAGCCTATGTCGGATTCGGCGATTTCCGCTTCTACGCGCTCCGCGCCAGCCGTGCGCATCTGGTCGCCGGCTTCGGCCGCATTCACTGGATGGCGGCGGCCGAGGTCCTGGATGCGCCGCCGCCGGCCCTGGTCGGACGCGAGGCCGACATCGTCGGGCACATGAACGAGGATCATGCTGAGGCAATCGGCCTCTACGCGACGCGGCTTCTCGGACGTTCGGGCACGGGCTGGAGGATGACGGGCGTCGACGCCGAAGGCGCTGACCTGAAGCGCGAGGGCGAGGTTGCCCGGCTCGATTTTGCGGCGCGGATCGAGGATGCCGCGGCGGCGCGGCGCGAGCTCGTTCGCCTGGTCAAGGAAGCGCGGTCGAAGACAGCGTCGTGAAGGGCGCCAGTCTTGGCTTTCGACGTCAGCCACGCCATATCCCCCGCGGGAAGGGGATGGATGCGCCGCCGGGAGGCTCGGTCGTCGAATCGCTGGCTCGAACCGAGCTGAAGGAGTGTTGTCCGTGAGATTTGGGTTGGGTCCAAGGCAGACCGCAGGCGCCATTGGCTTCGTGGCCCTGGTCGTCGTCTTGGCGGATATCGGCGGCGCCCTCGCTCAGGCGACGCGGACGCCGGCCACCCGTACCGGGGAATGCGCTCAGCTTCCAGGCGGCCGCGCGCCCGTTCTCAAGATCGCAACGTTGACGTCAGGTCTCTCGCCGCGGGATCTGGATCTCGTCTATTTCGGCAAGCCGCTTGCCGAGCTGACTGACGAGGACTTCACTCAGATCGCCGACCTTTCGAAGCGCTGCGGAGCCGGTGAAGGCATCCTGCCCGAGGACAAGCAGCAGGCCTTCCAGGCAATTGTCCGCGACGCCCAGCAGCTCCGCCGCGCTTCCCTGGACAAGATCCAGCGGCAGATGACCGACATCCAGCACCTCCCGGTCGCGCGCGACAAGCTGACACGCCTCAATGGGCTTTCGGAAAATCTGCCGCTGCTCGAGCCGACGATGACGCGCGGCGACATCAAGTACGCGGCCGACTGGATCGCCAGGCAGATGCAGGCGGTCTACGATTCGACACCGAAGGGCGAAGCAACCCGACCGCCGGCTCCGCCGCCTCGGCTGCAAGCAGCAACGAGCGCCGTCGATGCGCGCGCCGGCGCCGGACGACAGCCCGTTCCGGGTAGAGAAGAAGACTAGGTTCCGACGCGAAGCGGGCTGACGAGCTTTCGAAGTGCCGCGATCACGCTGAGCGCGGTGATCCGGCCGGTCTTCGGATTCTCGCTCGGAATGTTCTCGATCGACATCTCGAATCGCGCGGCATCGGAATCGACGACGATCCGATGCGTGTTCCGCGTCAGATGCGGATCGGCCCAGATCTCGAGGCGCGTGTGATCGGGGCCGATCCCGGCGAGCGACAGCGCAACCGCAACGTTGAGATTCGCCGGGAACCCTTTCGCAGCCTCGCGCGCAGTTCCTTCAAAGACGCGCAGCGGCTCGGTGATATTAGCGATCTCGATACGGTTCTCCTCCAGATAAGGTGCCCCGAGGAGACCTTTGACCGGCTTCCGCGTCACCATCTGGACTGAATGGATCGTGCCTTCGGCAGCCGCCGAGACGGCATCCAGCCCGAGCAAGGCGCCGGATGGCACGATGATCTGGCCGCCTTTCTCCTTGGCGAGGTCGATGAGCTCCGGCCGCGAGAGCAGCGCACCGACGCTTAAGACCATGACCTTCTTTCGTGCTTCGAGCACGGGCCGGACGATGTCGCCGAGGATAGCGGCCGGCGCGCATTCGACGACGATGTCGGCGAGGCCCGCAAGCTCACCAACGTCGACGACCGCGACCTGCGCCAGCGACGGCCCGAGTGTCGCCCGTGCCTTCTCCTTGTCGCGTGCCGAAACGGCGACGAGGCTCACGCCGGGAATGACGCCGGCCCCGAGCTTGCGTGCGAGCGCCCTGCCGATGGCGCCAAGACCGGCGATTGCGACCTTCATGACAGCCTCGCTTCGGTGCCGGCATCGAACACATGCAGGGCATCCGCGTCGGCTACGAGCTTGACCGCCTCTCCCCGGCGCAGCGCTGCGCGGCCATCGGCTTTGGCGACGAGCTCCCGGCCGCCGGCATCGGCGTAGACGAGCGTATCCGGGCCGAGCGGTTCGATCACGTTGATCCGCGCCTCCAGGGTCAGCGCGCCGGCGCCGCCGGCAGCCACGCGAAGATCGTCGGGGCGGACGCCGAGGAAGATCGGCCGCCGCACCTCGGCGCTCCCCGGCGCCTCGATGCGGCCGAGCCCGTCGAGCTCGACGGCGCCCTGTCCGGTCGTGCCCGGAATCATGTTCATCGAGGGCGAGCCGATGAAGCGGGCGACAAACATCGTCGCCGGCTGCCGATAGACTTCCGTCGGCGTGCCGATCTGCTCGATTCGACCGTCGCGCATCACGACGATGCGGTCGGCCAGCGTCATCGCCTCGACCTGGTCATGGGTCACGTAGATCACGGTGGTAGCGAGGCCCTGATGCAGCTTCTTGATCTCGAGCCGCATCTGGGCGCGGAGCTGCGCGTCCAGGTTCGACAGCGGCTCGTCGAACAGGAATACCGCAGGATTGCGTACCATGGCGCGGCCGATGGCGACGCGCTGGCGCTGACCGCCGGAGAGCTGCGACGGTCGACGCTCAAGCAGACCGGTCAGACCGAGCACGGCCGCCGCCTCGCGCACGCGACGTTCCTCGTCGGCCTTTGCCAGCTTCGCCATGCGAAGCCCGAAGGCGATGTTCTTGTGGACCGTCATATGCGGGTAGATCGCGTAGTTCTGGAACACCATGGCGATGTTCCGGTCCTTGGGCTCCAGCCTGTTGACGATCCGCTCGCCGATCCGGATATCGCCCGAGGTAAGGTCCTCGAGGCCGGCGATCATGCGAAGCGTCGTCGACTTGCCGCAGCCCGACGGGCCGACGAGGACGACGAACTCGCCGTCGGCGATGTCGAGATCGATGCCGTGAACGGCGGTCGTCTTGTCGAAACGCTTGACCACGCCGGACAGGGTCACGGACGCCATCGTTCAGCCCTTCACGCCCGAGAGGATGACGCCGCGGATGATGTACTTCTGCAGCAGGATGAAGACCACGAGCGTCGGGATCGTCGCCACCGCGGCGCCGGTCATGATCATGTTCCATTCGGTCGTGAACTCGCCCGAGAAGGAGGCGAGCCCGACCGGAACCGTGTAGTTGCTGGCGCTGTTGGTGACGATCAGCGGCCAGAGGAAGGCTGTCCAGCTGCCGAGGAAGGTGAAGATCGCCAGCGCCGAAAGCGCCGGTGTCACCAGCGGCAGCGCGACCTCCCAGAAGATGCGGAACTCCGAGAGCCCGTCGATGCGCGCCGCATCGATGAGCGCGTCCGGCACCGTCTCGAAGAACTGCTTCATCAGGAAGACGCCGAAGCCGGTGATCATGCCGGGAAACATGATCCCCCAGTAGGTGTTGAGCCAGCCCAGGTTCTTGCTCATCACATACCAGGGGATCACCAGCATCTCGGTCGGGATCATCAGGGTCGAAAGGATGGCGATGAACACGATCTGCCGGCCCTTGAAGCGGTACTTGCACAGCACGTAGCCGGCAAGCGAGTCGAAGAACAGGACCGACGCCGTCGAGATCGAGGCGATGACGAAGGAGTTGAGGAACCAGCGGACGAAGCGGCTCTCGCGGAACAGGTAGATGTAGTTCTCGAGCGTCGGCGCCAACGGGAAGAGGCGAAGGTCGTAAAGCTCCTCACGGCTCTTGAGCGAGGTTGAGATCATGAAGGCGAAGGGCATCACCATGACCACGCCGCCGAGCGCGACCAGCGTCCAGATCGCGATCTTGCGCGGGTCGCGCCTGGGATCGAAGCCAAGCGTCACTTCGACCTCAGGGCACGGAGCTGGATCACCGTGACCGCCAGCAGCACGACGAACAGCACCATGGTCTGCGCCGCCGCGTAGCCCATGCGGTAGTCGGTGAAGGCGAGCTGGTAGATGTTCAGCACCAGCGGCCGCGTCATGTTCAGCGGGCCGCCCTTGCCGTCGACGGTCATGTTGTAGACCTTGTCGAAGATGCGGAGGAAGCCGATCGAGCTCACCACGACGAGGAAGAGGATCGTCGGCCGCAGGAGCGGCAGCGTGATCTCACGCAGGATGGTCCAGCGCCCGACGCCGTCGATACGGGCTGCCTCGTAGTAGGTGTCAGGGATCGCGCGAAGGCCGGCGAGAAAGACGACGATCTGAAACCCGAGGCCCGCCCAGATTGCCGGCGCCAGGATCGAGCCTAAGGCCTGGCTCGTCGAGCGCAGGAAGGGCTGCTGGCTGAAACCCAGATCGACCAGGATCAAGTTGAAGATGCCGATCGGCACCGGCTGGTAGAACCAACGCCAGACCCAGGCCATCGCCGCCGCCGTGGTCAGGAACGGAATGAAGTAGAGTGCGCGTATCGTTCCCTGCAGGAAGCGCACCTGGTCGAGGTAGTAGGCCACCATGAAAGACAGCCCGAGACTGATCGGCATGCCGATCAGGAGATATTTGAAGGTGTTGGCGAAGACCTGCCAGAAGACCGGGTCGTTCCAGAGCCGGACATAATTGTCGAGGCCGACGAAGGCCTTCGGCCGGAGCAGGTTCCAGTCGGTCAGCGAGACATAGGTGGTGTAGCCGGTCGGGAACAGCCGGATCGACACGAAGAAGAAGAGCGGCAGGGCGAGGAAGATCCACGCCCATACCGCCTGCTTCTGCCCGACCGTGCGGGAACGATACCAGCCCAGCACGGGCGTCTCGGCTCCTACTTCTTGAAGTGGTCGTCGAGCAGCTTCTGCTCTTCCTGCGCCGCGATCTTGATCGCCTCGCCGACCGGCATCTTCTGCAGGCTGACGCGGTCCATCATGTCGAGGAAGATCTGACGCTGTTTCGCCTCGTTGACGAACTCGGTCGTGTGCGAATAGGCGAGGCCGAGGATGAACGGCCCGTAGACCGGGTCGCTCTTGTTCACGTCCGAAAGCGCCACGCCCGGCTTCGCCGGCAGCTCGCCGGTCGTCTTGAGCCAGAGCTGCATCGCCGCATCGCTGGTCAGGTGCTTCAGGAACTTCATCGCCGCGTCGCGCTTGGGCCCGGACGCCTTGCTCGAGACGCCGTTCACCCAGTAGGAGGCGAAGTTCGACTTCACACCGCTGTGGGACGGAAGCTCCGTCACTGCCCAGTCGAGGTTCTGAACCGCCTGGAAGGTGCCGATGCGGAACGAACCGTCGATGTGGAATCCGGCGCGTCCGGCGCGGAACGCCGCCTGGGTCTCATCCATGAAGCCATAGCTCGTGAGCTTGTGCTTGTTCGCGATGTCCGCATAGAACTGCAGCCCCTCGACGCCGCCCTTCCTGTCGTACATGACCTTGGTGCCGTCCTCGCTGTAGGCCTGGCCGCCGAACTGGCGCACCAGGATCTCGCGCCACCAATGATGATCCTGGCCTTGCGGCCCCATCGTGTATCCGGCGACCAGCGTGTTGCCGCCGGCGTCGCGCTTGGCGATCTTGCCGCCTTGCGCCATCAGTTCATCGAGCGTCTTCGGCGGCTTCGACGGATCGAGGCCGGCTTCGGCCATCAGCTTCTTGTTGTAGAAGAGCGCCATCGACCGGACGGCCGTCGGCAGGCCCCAATAGGCGCCATCGGCCTTCATCGCCTTGACGATCGGGAAGAACTCCTTCTCGACTTGGGCAACGTCGAACTGGTCCTTCGGCAGCGGCGCCAGCAGCTTCGCCTTCCGGTACTCCTCGAGCCAGCCGTAGTAGAGCTGCACGACGTCCGGCCCCTCGCCGGCCGGCACCGCAGCCGCAACCTTGGTCTGGTACTGCGCATAGGGGAAATGCGTGTGCTTGACCTTGATGCCGGGATTGGCGGCCTCGAAGGTCTTGATCAGCACGTCGATCGCGGCCACACGCTCCTTGAAGAAGTACTGCCAATACTCGATCTCGACGGTCTGAGCCTTTGCGCCCGCCGAGACGGCCAGCGACAGGCCCGCGGCGGCGAGCGTGACGAACCAGGTCCTCATGGAGATCCTCCGCGATTTGATGGACTAAGTTCCGGTGGCGGCGCGCGGCTGTCAATCGCCCGCGAGCGGTCGCCACGCCCAGCCGGAGCCCGCGCGGCTCACATGCCCCAGATCGGCGCCGCGCGGGAAGTGCCCGAAGGCGAGCAACGTCGGTGTATCGGCAAGCTCTGAGAAGATTGCCTGCCGCGTCGCCCTGCCGATCGCTGGATCGACATCGGAGCGATGGCTCCAGAGCGGTTCCGTAACCTGCGCCGGGCAATGGCAAATGTCGGCACAGAAAAGGCAGCGCTGCCCATTCGAGATCGCGAGCACACCCTGATGGCCCGGTGTGTTGCCCGGAAGACGGCAATAGACGAATCCATCGATCAGCGCGGACTCGTCCGGAACGACGGTGAGGAGTCCGGCCTCGGCAATCGGGCGGACGATCCGCGCAAACGCGTCGATGTGATGCGCCATGACGTTGACGGGCCCGCGGTCCCAGAACATCCATTCGGTCTCGCCAACGAAGTATCGCGCGCGCGGAAAACTCGGCTGCATCGTGCCGGACGCGTCGGGCACGCTCGCCCAGCCGACATGATCGAAGTGAAGATGCGTGAAGATCACCGCGGAGACGTCGCCGAAGGTAAGACCCAGCTCGCCGAAGCTCTCGCGCAGCGTGCCGCGCGCATCGCCGAGATAGGGCACAGGTCCCGGTCCGATCCCGGCGTCGATCAGGACGACGCCATCGGGCGAGCGTACGAGGAAGCAGCCGAGGTCGGGCTGGAACTGACCGTCTTCCGTCAGCCAGCGCCGATGCGGCGCCCAGGCCGCGCGCGGCACTTCGGGATAGGAGCACATGGGGTCGACCGGCGCCGGCCTCGCATCGGCGATGCCGAAGACCTCCAGCTCCCCGACCCTCGCGCGCGAGATCCGCAAACCAGTTGCTCTTCGTTTAGGTGTTTGCGGCAATTGACGGTCAAAGGCGCTTCTTGGCGAATGCCCTGCCTGACGGCGACTTCAAGTACCGCTCGAACGCAAACGCCTGCTTCTCGTCCGAGAAAGCAACATAGGTCTTGATCGCCCATGGCGCAAACTTCGAGGTGTGAGAAATCTCACCTGCATTATGCCTCTGCAGACGCGCGCGCAGATCGGATGTCACCCCGACAAAGTAGTGCTTGTGATGCTCAAGGCTTCGGAGGATGTACACGTAGTGCAGGGATACACTCCTGGCCTGCCGAGCCGTAGCTCGCGGGTGCAAGGGCCTGCCTTCGCCCTTCGGGCTGCGGCGCGGCAGCCCCTGCTCGCTTCGCGAGCGAAGGCTGGTGGGCCGGGCAGGAATCGAACCCGCGACAACACCGTTATGAGCGGTGTTGTCGATACCGGACAAGTGCGAATTCCCTAAAGAGGTCTAGCATGTGACAACCAGAATGTATCCGCAACATTGCCCCTTTGCGCGCAAACTGCGCGCAAAGGTCCTTCTGGAAACGGTAACGAACTAGCCCGGCCTATTCACGGGCGAGCATGATTTGAATTGCGGCGATGGAAGGCGATCAGATGGCATGCTTTGTCGTTGCGCCTTTTTCATCGCGGGTTGGTTTGTCGGGTGT
>VGEN01000057.1 GCA_016869285.1 Alphaproteobacteria bacterium | reverse complement strand
ACTCCGCAGAGACTCGATGCGGTACGCGCCGTCGTTCCAGCTACAAAATGTTCGATCAGGCGATCCTGCTTCGAGACCCTCAATCGGCTCCGTCGTATCCGTCCCATGATAACTCCATAACCGAGTTATCTGGGACAGCCCCCAATGCAATCCCGATCGAAACGCCGGCGACGATCTCGCCGCCTTCAAGCCGGACCGGCTCGGCAACTGCGCGCAGAATGCGCTCAGGCAGCATCCCGATCGGCTCTTCGTCGCGGAAATCCTCGACGATCGCGGCAAACTCGTCGCCGCCGAGCCGGGCGACCGTATCGCCGTGGCGAACCGCGCCGAGAAAGCGGCGTGCCAGCTCCTTCAGAAGCTCGTCGCCGGCACGATGCCCGAGGCTGTCGTTGACGACCTTGAACTGGTTCACGTTGACATAAAGGAGTGCAAGCTTGTTGCCGGAGAGGCGCGCTCGATCCAGCGCCTGGTCGAGCCGGGCCTGGAACAGCCAGCGATTGGGGAGCTGCGTCAGCGCGTCGTAATTGGCTTGGTGCTGGATCCGCTCCTCGTCCTGCTTACGGCGCGTGATGTCGCTGAAGACGCCGACGAAGTTGACGATGCGCCCCTCTCCGTCGCGGACGGCCCTGAAGTTCAGCCACTCGACATAAAGCTCGCCGTTCTTGCGCCGGTTCCACACCTCCCCTTGCCAATGGCCTGTGGTCGCAAGCATGGATGCCATCGCCTCGTAGAAGCCCGGCTCGTGCCGGCCCGAGGAAAGGATGCGAGGCGTATGACCGGCGACCTCGTCCTCGCGGAAGCCGGTGATGGCGGTGAAGGCGTGATTGACCTTGAGGATCCGCTGATGCGGGTCGGTGACGATGATCGCCTCACCCGTGGTCTCGAACACGGTGGTGGCAAGGCGGAGCCGCTCTTCGACCGAGCGGCGCTCGGTCAGGTCTCGCGCCACCGCCTGGATGCGATCGCCGACCGGCATCATCGTCCAGGAGAGCGCGCGGAAGCTGCCATCCTCGGCCCGGCAGCGCGCGGCGAAGTCGACCATCGGCAGGCCTCGCCCGACCTTGACGAGCTCGACCGTGGCGGCGAGCGCATCGTCGCTGTGAAAGAGATCGACGAACGGCTGGCTCAGAAGCTCTTCCTCCTCGTAGCCGAGCACGCGCTCGAAGGCCGGATTGATCCGCTCGATGCGGCCGTCGCGCCGGATCAGGCACAGCATGTCGGTGGCAAGGTGGAAGACACGATCGCGCTCCTCTTCGGCGCGCTTGCGCGAGGTGACGTCCGTGACCTTGCCTTCGATGCAGACGAGCCAGCCGCTGCGGTCGCGGATGACGCGCGCGCTTTCTGAGATCCAGATCACGGCGCCGTCGCGGCGGAGAATCTGGCTCTCGAAGCCCTCCACCTTGCCGTGAACCGCGACCGCATCCAGGAACTCGCGCCGGCGGTTCTCGACGACGTAGACGCCGGCGGCAACGTTCAGATCCGCCGCCATCAGCGCCTCGGCCGACTCGAAGCCGAGGATGCGTGCGAAGGCGGTGTTCGCGCGCAGCACTCGGCCGTCCGGAAGAGTCTGGTAAAGGCCGTCATCCGAATGCTCGAACAGGGAGCGATAGCTGGCCTCCGCTTCGGCGAGGCTGCGCGCGCGGTTGACCGACTCTCGCCACCGGCGCAACCAGAGTAAAGCGCAGCAGGCGAGCATCGCCACCGCGATCAGCTCCGCCATGCGAGGGTCGAGATAGGCCGCAATGATCGCTCGCATCGGCTCGACAGCCGTTGCCGAAAGGATCAGCCCACCCGCCACCAGCAGCAAAGAGGGCAGGCGGTGCTGCCGGCGATCTCCCGTCAGGTGGAGGCCGAGCAAGGCGATGACCATGACCGCGAGCCAGCCGGCCCCGATCGCACCATTCAACCAGAGATCCCACGTCGCCATCGTTGCCGAACGGCCCTTTGGTGGCGGATAGCAACAGCTCTCTACTATCAAAGAGCGAGCGTTAAAGATTTATTAACGCTACCTGTCGCGACCGCCTCTTCATTGACCGCAATGTCTAGCGCCGACGAGAGCCCGGCGAGCCGGCTATCTCATGGTCGGGATGTTGAAGTCGGCGCCGGCCCGGAGGCCGGTCGGCCAGCGCTGCGTCATGGTCTTGAGGCGGGTGAAGAAGCGCACGCCCTCCGGCCCGTGCATGTGATGGTCGCCGAACAGCGAGCGCTTCCAGCCGCCGAAGGAATGGAAGGCGAGCGGCACCGGGATCGGCACGTTGACGCCGACCATGCCGATCTTGACCGTGTTGCAGAAATCCCGTGCCGCATCGCCGTCGCGAGTGAAGATCGCAGCCCCATTGCCGAACTCGTGCCTGTTCACCAGATCGACCGCAGTCTTGTAGTCGGGCGAGCGCACGACCGAGAGCACAGGACCGAAGATCTCTTCCTTGTAGATGGTCATCTCCGGTTTGACGTGGTCGAACAGCGTGCCGCCGACGAAGAAGCCGTTCTCGTAGCCCTGCAGCTTGATGCCGCGGCCGTCGACCACGAGCCTGGCGCCCTCGGCGACACCGCGGTCGATATAGCCTTTCACTTTCTCCATGTGCTGGCGGGTGACCACCGGGCCCATCTCGGCCTCGGGATCGGTGCCGGGACCGACCTTGAGGCCGCGCACGCGCGGCACCAGCTTGTCGATCAGCCTCTCGCCGACATCGCCGACCGCGACCGCGACGGAGACCGCCATGCAGCGCTCCCCGGCCGATCCGTAGGCAGCGCCGATCAGCGCATCGGTCGCCTGGTCGAGATCGGCATCGGGCATCACCACCATGTGGTTCTTGGCACCGCCGAGCGCCTGCACGCGCTTACCCGAGGCGGTGCCGGTCTTGTAGACGTACTCGGCGATCGGGGTCGAGCCGACGAAGCTGACCGCCTGGATGTCCGGGTGATGCAGGATCGCGTCGACCGCGACCTTGTCGCCATGGACGACGTTGAAGACGCCGTCGGGAAGACCCGCTTCCTTGAGCAGCTCGGCTAGGCGCACGCCGAGCGACGGATCGCGCTCCGAGGGCTTCAGCATGAAGCAGTTGCCCGTCGCCAGCGCCACCGGGAACATCCACATCGGCACCATGGCCGGGAAATTGAACGGCGTGATGCCGGCGACGACGCCCAAGGGCTGGCGCACCGACCAGGAATCGATGCCGGTTCCGACTTGCTCGGTGAACTCGCCCTTGAGCAGTTGCGGGATGCCGCAGGCGAACTCGACGACCTCGAGCCCGCGCGTGATCGAGCCCTTGGCGTCCGAGATGATCTTGCCGTGCTCGGATGTCACGATCCTGGCGAGCTCGTCCATGTTCCGCTCGATCAGCTCGCGGAAGGAGAAGAGCACGCGCGCCCGCCGGGCCGGCGGCGCCGCGGCCCAGTCGGGGAACGCCTTCAGCCCGGCCTTGACCGCAGCATCGACGTCGCTGGGCTCGGCGAAAACAACCTCTGCCTGCTTTTCGCCCGTCGCCGGGTTGAAGACATCGCCCCGGCGCTTGCCGGAGCCCGCCGTCCTCCTGCCCGCGATCACATGCTCGATCAGCCGCGCCATGTTTCCTCGTCCTTGCAGAACCGGTTATATGCGGCGATCAAACCACGACCGCCGAGCCGCCGTCCATGACAGCAATCTTCAGCGCGACACCCAGGATCGCCGTGGTGGGCTTGGGCTATGTCGGCCTGCCGCTTGCCGTCGCGCTTGCCCGCTCCTTCCCGACGGTCGGCTACGACATCGACCGCGGGCGGATCGCCGAGCTCAGGCGCGGGCATGACCGTACCCGCGAGGTCGCTGCCGACCGGCTCGCCATCGACATCTCCGATGACGCGTCGATCCTCGACGGCCGCGATGTCTATATCGTCACCGCGCCGACGCCTGTGGATGAGCAGAACCGGCCGGACCTCGCCGCCGTCCGAGGGGCTTCGGAGACCGTTGGCCGTCACATCGGCAAGGGCGCCGTCGTCGTGTTCGAAAGCACGGTCTATCCCGGTGTGACCGAGGATGTGGCGGCGCCGATCCTCGAAGCGGCCTCGGGACTCAAAGCCGGGCTCGACTTCTTTCTCGGCTACTCGCCCGAGCGCATCAATGTCGGCGATGCCGAGCACGGACTCTCGAAGATTCCGAAGGTCGTCGCCGGACAGACGCCGGAGGTGGCGCGGCTGCTCGAGCGCCTCTACGGCACCGTCGCCGCCAGCATCTTCGTTGCCCGCGACATCCGCACCGCCGAAGCGGCGAAGGTGATCGAGAACGCCCAGCGCGACATCAACATCGCCTTCATCAACGAGGTCTCGATGATCTTCGAGCGCCTCGGGCTTTCGGTGCACCACGTCCTGGAGGCCGCCGGCACCAAGTGGAACTTCCACCGCTACACGCCGGGCCTGGTCGGCGGCCACTGCATCGGTGTCGATCCCTACTACCTCGCTCATGCGGCGACCGAAGCGGGCCTCGACCCGCAGGTGATCCTCGCCGGACGGCGCATCAACGACGGCATGGGCGCCTTCTTCGCCGAGCGCATCTGGGAGGCGCTCGGATCGCGCCGGGGCGCGCGCGTGCTGGTCCTCGGCCTCACCTTCAAGGAGAACGTGCCGGACTTAAGGAACAGCAAGGTCGTCGATCTTGTCCGCCGCCTGGAATCGCTCGGCGTCGAGGTCGCGGTCCACGATCCGCTCGGCGATCCGGCGGAGGCCGACGAGCATTACGGCCTCGCGCTTAGCAACGATCTCGGCGCGCATGCGGATTTCGACGCCATCGTCGGCGCGGTCGCGCATGACGCCTATCGCGGTTTCACCGATGCCGACTTCGCGCGGCTCCTCCGTGCCGGCGGGCTCGTCGCCGACATCAAGGGGATCTGGCGCGGCCGGGGCCTGCCTGCCGGCCTCCGGCGCTGGGCGCTGTAAGGCGCCGTTTGATCAGGCGCATCAGCCAGCACAGGCCCGTCACCTTCTCGTAGAGCTGGCTCGCCGCATCCCAATGGTCGAGATGGGCGCGCACACGCCCGTCCTCGGCGAAGAGGAGCTCGCTCATCCCCTCGATGGTCCAGCTCTCCGGCTTGCCTTTCGGCCGGAAGGTCATGCGCCATTTGAGATAGGCGGCGCTCTCCGAGGCGGCCACATCGAGCACCTGGAAACGCGGCGCGTCGGTGGTCGCGTACATGTGGCGATAGACCGCGAGCGAGGCGGCGTGGCCATGCGCCTCGTTGAACGGGTCCTTGAACACCACATCCTCGGTCCAGAGCCGCACGAGGTCCGGCAGCGTTTCCGGGGTCAGTTCCTCGAAGGCGCGGGCATAGGCGCGCGCCGGGCCAAGCCAGCGGCTCACGCGCCGGTCGCCTTCGCCACCAGCGGGAAGTAGAGGCGGTCAGGCAGGAGCCCGAGCAGCTTCAGCATCCAGGCGAAGCGGCGCGGGAAGCAGATTTCGAAGCGATCGCTCGCAAGGCCGCGAACGATGCGCTCGACCGCCTCGTCGACCTCCATCAGGAAGGGCATGGGGAAGTCGTTCTTGTCGGTGAGCGGCGTGCGCACGAAGCCGGGATTGATCACCTGGATCTTCACGCCGGCGCGGTCGAGATCGAACTTGAGCCCCTCGGCGAGCGCGATCAGCCCGGCCTTGCTCGCCGAATAGGCCGCGGCACGAGGCAGCCCGCGATACCCGGCGACCGAGGCGACGATCGCGATATGACCGCCCTTGCGCGCAATCATCGCCGGCATCGCCGCCGCCAGCGTATTGGTCGCGCCGATGAGATTGACCTCGATCAGGCGCCGAACCACGGCGGCATCGAAGGCATCTGCCGGCGTCGGCGAATGAGTGCCGGCATTGGCGACGACGAGATCGATCGGCCCGAACGCGCCCTCGATCTCGGCGGCGGTGCGGGCGACCGCCGAGGCATCGGTCACGTCCACCGGGAAGGCGCGGATCGCACCGTTTTCTTCCTCCAGGCTCTTAAGGGCCTCGATGCCGCGGGCGGATGCGGCAATGCGCCAACCCGCGCGGGCCAGCCTGAGCGCGAGCGCGCGGCCGATGCCGGTCGAAGCACCGGTGATCCAGGCGAGCCTGTTGGTCACGGCGTCGACCGCGCGACGTATTCGAAGCGCGCACCCCAGAGATCGAAGGTCATGCCGACCCACTCGCCCTCCTCGGTATAGAGCGGCGTCACCTCGGCCTTCTCGCTGGTGATCTTGTGCGGGATCGCCTGGACCTCGCGGCCCGGCAGCTTCACGGTCACCGGCATGCCCTTGGTGATCGTGACCGGCGCCAGGATGCCCCAATGCGTCTCGATCCACGCCTTCGCATCGCGCAGCTTCGGATTCCAGTAGCTCGAGGGGATCGTGTCGGCGGCGCCGACCCGGCGGCCTTCCGGGCCCTCCACAACGACCTCGTCGCCTTCGGCACGAGCGCGGAGCCAGAGCCTGGTGCCGTCGTCGTCGGTATCGGCCTCGATCGCGACCAGCCGCCCGCCCTGCCAGCGCTCAGCCGATCGATGCTTGTAGCGATAGAGCGTGAAGGGTCCGAAGGTCACCGCGAGGTCGAGCGCCACCTGCACCAGCGTCTCCTCTCCCCTCTTCTCGACAAGGGTGACGTGGCTGCCGATCGGGCTGCCGTTGCGCAGGACCTGGAAGTCGAAGCGGCGCACCTCCGCCGCGGCCGGCGCCGGGAGCGACGCACAGAGGCAAAAAAGAAGAGCGAGAACTCGGCCCATTCCCAAAGAATACGCAGACGGGCTGGCTTGGATCATCTATCTGGTGCCGAGGCAGGCCTTGAATCCCTCGGCAACGCCCCGGAGCAGCATCGGATAGGCCTCAGCCGTTTCGGGCAGCGTGGCGCCGAGCGCGTCGAGCTGTCCCAGCTTCGCCGGCGTGCCGTCGCTGACCATCTTGGCGTGGGCCTGCGGATATTGCGGCTCGCCAAAGACACAAAGAACGCCGGCCTCGGCAATGCGGGCACGCGCCTGGCTCACCCGGCGGGGCGATGGGCGCGTATCGGGTCTGCGCGTTACCGCACCGGCGGCGTCAAGCCCGTACCGGCGCTCGAAATACTGGAAGGCGTCGTGGAGGACCAGGAACGGGGATTTCTTCACCACCTCCATGGTCTTGGCGATCTCCTGGTCGAGCTGGGCCAGCCTTTGCTCGAGCGCCTGGAGGTTGCGGGCATAGGTCAAGGCACGCTTGGGATCGGCGTCGCTCAGCTCGTCGACGAGCGCCGCGGCGATGGCGCGCGCGTTCTGCGGATCGAGCCAGACATAAGGATCGGTGTCGGGATCCTCGGCGCCGGGGTCGGTGCCGAGGGGCCTGGGGCTGGTGCGGGGCCCGTCATCCTCGACCCAGTTGGGACCGAGCCGCTGCGGCAGGTGGCGAAGCCCCTCGGCCGCCATGAGCTCGACCACCCGGGTGTCCTGGGGCAGATTCTCGAGCGCGCGGACAATGAAGCTCTCGAGCGCCTCGCTCACGAAGACGACGATCGTCGCGCTGTTCATCAACCGAACTTCGGCCGGGCGCAGCGAGAAGGAGGTCGGCGCGGCTGTGCCGCGGACCAGGAGCTCCGGTCGGCCGACCCCGGCCATCACCGCGGCAGCCAGGGACTGGATCGGCTTCAGCGTCACCACGACCCGCGGCGGGTCGGCGGCAGCGGCCGGTGCCGCCGCCAGAATCAGCGTCAGGATCAGGCAGATCCGTCGCAATTTCCCCCTCGCCCGGGCGTGCACCCCTCTCCCTCCATCGCTATATTGTACCTCAACAGCCCGGTTGGGCGGAGACAGGACATGCCCGATCGCCGACCTCCCGACGATCACGACCACGCAAGCTGCATCGAGGACGCGCTCAGCGAAGCGGAGGCCGTCTGCGCCGAGCGCGGCGCCCGCCTGACCGACCTCCGCCGGCGGGTGCTCGAGCTGGTGTGGACGAGCCATGAGCCGGTCGGCGCCTATGACATTCTGTCGCGGCTCGGCGGCGACGGCAGGCGCGCGGCCCCGCCGACGGTCTATCGCGCCCTCGAATTCCTGCTCGAGAACGGCTTGGTTCACCGGATCGAAAGCCTGAACGCCTTCGTCGGCTGCCCGAGCCCCAAGGCTCCGCATTCGGGACAGTTCCTGCTCTGCACCGGCTGCGGCACGGCAACCGAGCTCACCGACGGCGCGATCCAGTCGGCGGTCAGCGATGCGGCGAGCCGGGCCGGCTTCCGCACCGGGCATGTCACCCTGGAGATCAAGGGCCTCTGCCGGCATTGCGCCGGCACGGCCGCGGCGAAGCCGCGCGCTCACGCCCATTAGCCAAGGACGAGGATCATGAGCGAAGCGCCGGAGATCCGGACAACCGAACGCCTGCCGGTAAGCGTGCTGACCGGCTTCCTGGGCTCGGGCAAGACGACGTTGCTGAAGCACCTTCTGACCCAGCCCGGCCTCGACAAGGTCGCGGTGATCGTCAACGAGTTCGGCGAGATCGGCCTCGACCACACGCTGATCGAGTCGTCGTCCGAGGGCGTGGTGCTGCTCAACTCGGGCTGCCTCTGCTGCACCGTGCGCGGCGACCTGATCGACACGATGCGAAACCTGTTCCTGAAGCGCGTCCGCGGCGAGGTGCCGGAATTCGATCGCGTGGTGATCGAGACCACCGGCCTCGCCGACCCGGCACCGATCCTGCACACGCTGATGACCGATCCGCTGGTCGCCGCCCGCTTCCGCCTCGACGGCGTGGTGACGACCGTCGATGCCGTGCACGGCACCAGCCAGCTCGACGCCCAGCCCGAGCCGGTGAAGCAGGCAGCGGTCGCCGACCGCATCGTGCTGACCAAGACCGACATCGCCGAGCCGAAGGCGGTGGAGACACTGGTCGAGCGTCTGCGCCGCCTTAATCCCGCCGCCCCGATCGAGTACGCGACGCTCGGCAAGATCGATCCGCGCAAGCTGATGGATTGCGGGCTCTACGATCCCAAGACCAAGACCGCCGACGTCGCCAAATGGCTGAACGAGGAGGCCTACGCCTCAGAGCGTGACCACGATCATCACCACCACGACCATGATCACGATGACCACGATCACGACCATCACGATCACGCCCATCTCGATGTGAATCGCCACGATGACCATATCCGTGCCTTCTGCCTGTCCTTCGACAGGCCGTTTCAGTGGGCCGAGATCGCCGAGGCGCTCGACCTCTTCGCGCAGACGCATGGCCCGAACCTGCTGCGCGTGAAGGGCATCCTGAACGTCGTCGAGTCCCCCAAGCCGATCGTCGTCCACGGCGTCCAGCATCTCTTCCACCCGCCGGCGACGCTCTCGGCCTGGCCTCCCGGCGACGACAAGCGTTCACGTCTGGTGTTCATCACCCGCGACCTCGACAAGGAGTATGTCGAGAAGTCACTGGATGCACTGTTCAAGTCGCACGCGCCGGCCTGAACGACCGCTGGCGAGGCGATGACCGCCGCACGCGCGCCGCAATGGCCGTTGATCGCGCGCGCGCTGGTCGCTCGCGGCAAGATCGCCGAAGGGCTAGCCGCCTGGCGCAAGGCCGCCGTCGAGGCTCCGTCCGATCCCGCCGCCTGGGCCAGCATCACGATGATCCTGTCAGCCACGGCTGCCGGCGCGGCGGCGGCGACCCTACCAGGCCGCATCGCCGTGGCGCTCGCGCCGCTGGCGCCCGCCGTCCGGGTCTCGCTCGCTTCGGCGCTGGCGATGTGCGGCGACACGGCGGGCTCGGCACGCGCATTTCGTCGCGCGATCGCGATCGCGCCCGATCACGGGCTCGCCCAGGCCCGCCTCGGCCATGTCGCTGCCGACCGCAACCAGGCGGTCCTCGGCCTTCGCTACCTCCTTCGCGCCGCGGCCATCGACCCGATGGACGCCGGGGCGTGGGCGGGCGCGGCCTGGTGGCACTTCCGCGTCGAGCTCGCCTACGACCGAATCGAGCTGGCGCTTAAGCGCGCCCTCGCCTCCCAGCCGGCGCACGCGGACGCGCTCGACCAGATGGGCGAGCTCTTCCGGAACCTGGGCGAGCTGGCGACGTCGCTCCGCTTCTATGACCGCTGCCTCGCCGTGGCGCCGTCCGCGGCGACCGAGCGCGCGCTGCTGCTGGCGCTGCTCTATGCGTCTGACACGCCGGAGGAGGAGCATTTCGGTCGCCACCTCGCCTATGCGCGGCGATACGCACCGGAGCGGCCTCGCCCGCCGGCCGAGCCGCTGGGCGGTCGGCGCATCCGGCTCGGCTACCTCTCCTCCGGCTTCTGCGACCATCCGACCGCGGCATTGACCGTCGGCTTGATCGAGGCACGCGACCGGGAGCGCTTCGAGGTCTCGCTGTTCGCCAATATCCGCGGACCGGATGCGATGAGCCGGCGGCTCAAGGACGCCGCCGACTCCTGGACCGATGTCCATGGCCTCTCGCATGAGGCGACTGCCGATCGAATCCGCGACAAGCGCCTCGACATCCTCGTCCATCCGGCAGGCCGGCACGACGAGCTCAGCTGGTCCGTCGCCGCCCTTCGGCCGGCGCCGATCCAGGTCGCGCTCTACGAGGCTGCGACCACCGGCATCGCCGCCTTCGATTATCTAGTGACCGATCGGATACTGACGCCGCCGCACTCGACGGAGCGCATGGTTGAGCGGCCGCTCCGCCTTCCTTCGTTGCCGCTGCACGAGTTGCCGGCCGAGGCGCCGCCGGTGTCGCCGCTGCCGGCGGTTGCCAACGGCTACGTCACCTTCGGCTCGCTCAACAACTCGGCGAAGCTCAATGACGGCGTGCTGGCGCTGTGGGCGCGCACGCTCGCCGCGGTTCCCGGCTCTCGCATCCTGATCAAGGCCCAGGCGCTGGCAGGCCGTCGCCTGCCGATGCGCATCTTCGCCGCATTCGATGCCGCAGGCGTTGCGCACGAGCGCATCGAGCTGGTCCCTGGCTTCACCGACTCCCGCCGCGCCATGCTGCAGGTCTATGACCGCATCGACATCGGCCTCGACACGCTCCCCTGGTCCGGCGGCATGACCACCTTCGAAGCGATGTGCCAGGGCGTGCCCGTGGTGACGATCGCCGGCCGCCATCTGCTCGCGCGTTGGGGGGCTACGCTGCTTGTCCATGCCGGCCATCCCGGACTCGTCGCCGAGAGCGAACAGGACTTCATCGAGATCGCGCGGCGCCTCGCTGCCGACATGCCGACGCTCGCGCGCATGCGCGCCCGGCTGCGTGACGACTTTCTCTCCTCTCCGCTGTGCAACGCACGACTCAAGGCACGCCATCTTGAACGTGCCTATCGCCATATGGTGCGCAAGATCGCTTAAGTGCGGCGTACCGCGACGGCCGGACTGCCGCCGGCGAGCTTCCTCACCTGGGAGGAGACGGCGATCGGGCCGCCCGAGGCAAAGGCCTCGTGGTTCGCCTCGATGTCGGCGAGGCGGTAGACGTAGTTCACCATGAGGCCTGCCGACTCCTTCATGCCCTTGGCCGAGGCGTCGCCGAGCCAGTTGATCCGCTCGATGCTGGCACCGTTGCCGAGGTGAAAGCGCGCGACCGGATCGACCGGCTTGCCGTCGCGCTTCTCGGTGGACAGATACACCGCGCAGAGGCGCGTCAATGCCGGTCTGAGCGCCGGCGCGAGGTCCGGATCGCCCATCCATTGGCGATCGAGCGAGGCTCGCCAGTCCTCGGCGAGCGCGACCAGCGGCTCGCGCTCCTCCCCGGGAAGGAAGGCGTCGAGCTGATCCTTCGGCAGCCTACCGAGCCAGCGGCGGAATCCCGGAATCGGCGACAGGGTCGAGAAGGTGGCAAGCTTCGGGAATTGGGAGGCGAGGTCGTCGACCACCTGCTTGATCAGGAAGTTGCCGAAGCCGATACCGCGCAGCCCCTCCTGCGTGTTCGAGATCGAATAGAAGATCGCGGTGTCGGCCTCGCGTGGGTTCTCCTGCGGTGCAGCCGGATCTAGCAGGCGCTGCACATTGTCGGCGATGCCCTTGACCAGCGCGACCTCGACGAAGATCAAGGGCTCGGTCGGCATGCGCGGATGGAAGAAGGCATAGCAGCGCCGGTCGGCATCGAGCCGGTTCTTGAGGTCGGCCCAGGAGCGGACGCGGTGCACCGCCTCATAGGCCGCAAGCTTCTCGAGCAGCGAGGCCGGCGAATCCCAGGTGATGCGCCGGAGCTCGAGGAAGCCGATGTCGAACCAGGCGGCCAGCAGCGCCCGCATATCTTCGTCGAGGCTGGCAAGACCGGGATCGTCGCCGACCAGGTCGAGGAGCTTCGCGCGCATGTCGACCAGGAACTTCACCCCGTCCGGCAGGCTGGTGAACTGCGTCAGCAGCTTGACGCGCGGCGCCATCGTCGCCGCTCGCAACCGGCGCTCCGCCTTGATCGCGCCCGGCGTGCCGATCGTGACGCGATAGGCACCGGCAGCGTCGACCAACGCCTCGGCATCGAGCGCGAAGTCCTCGGCGAGGATCTTGAGGAAGCGCTTCGTGCCTTCCGGCGACAGCGTCAGGAAGGTGCGTCCGAGGGAGGCGGCGCGCGCCCGCGCGGAAACCTCGCCGCCCTTGGCCTCCAGGCACTCGCGCAGCTGCGCCCTCAACAGCTCGGCTTCGTCTCCGCCGATGTCCGGATCGCGCAGCGTACGCTCGGCCAGGCCCGTGCGTTCGGCGATCCCGCGCCAGGCGGCGGCGAGGTTGGCGATGGTGCGGTCGAGGAAGGTGGCGGCCATCGAGGGAGAGACTAACGAGGCAAGCATGACAAGCTCAACGCCATGCTGGCAACGCGGCCCTCTAGAGGCCGAGATAGGCCTGCCGCACGCGGTCGTCGGCGAGGAGACCGGCGCCGGTGCCGGTCAGCGTGACGCGTCCCTGCTCAAGCACGGCGGCGTGGCCCGCGAGCCTAAGCGACTGCGCCACGTTCTGCTCGACCAGGAGGATGGTCATGCCGTCTTCGTTGAGGCGCCGGATGGTGCGGAACACCTCCTGCACCACCGTCGGCGCCAGGCCCAGCGACGGCTCATCGAACATGATGAGGTCCGGCTGGCCCATCAGGCAGCGGCCGATCGCCAGCATCTGCTGCTCGCCGCCGGAGAGCGTGCCGGCGGTCTGCCGGCGGCGTTCGGCAAGACGCGGAAAGAGGCCGTAGATCCGCTCCAGCGTCGGTGCCAGCTTGGCGCGCGCTCGCGGCAGGAAGGCGCCCATGCGCAGGTTCTCCTCGACCGTCAGCGTCGGGAAGACCTGGCGCCCCTCGGCCACCTGGCCGATGCCGAGATCGGCGATCCGGTGGCTCGGCCAGCCGGTGATGTCCTGGCCCCGAAAGACGACGCGGCCGCCGGCCAACGGCACGATGCCGGAGACGGCCCGGATCAGCGAGGTCTTGCCGGCGCCGTTGGCGCCGATCAGCGCCGCGATCTCGCCTTCCTCGACCGCAAGGCTGACCCGGTCGAGCGCCTGTGCGTCGCCGTAGCGGACGCTCACCTCCTCGATGCTGATCAGGCTCACGGCGCCTCCTCGCCGAGATAGGAGTCGAGCACGGCAGGATCGCGCACCACCGCTTCCGCCACGCCCTCGGCGATCTTCTCGCCGTGATGGAGGACGAGGATGCGTTGCGCCAGCTTCATCACCGCGCGCATCACATGCTCGATCAGGAGGATGGTCAGCCCGTCGCGGCGATTCAGACCGGCCAGGATCTCGACCAGCCGGTCGCACTCGGTCGGCCGCAGCCCTGCCATCACCTCGTCGAGGAGCAGAAGCTTCGGTCCGGTGGCGAGCGCGCGCGCGACCTCCAGCCGCTTGCGATCCGGCAGGGTCAACGCCGAGGCGGGCTCGCCGATCTTGTGGCCGAGGTCGAGCAGATCGAGCACGGCGCGTGCCCGTTCCTTCGCCTCGGCGACATGACGCACGGCGTTGAGCGCGCCGACCGTGACGTTGTCGAGCACCGAGAGGCCGGCGAAGGGCTTCACGAGCTGGAAGGTGCGGCCGATGCCGGCACGGCAGACCTGATCGGCGCGGAGCCCGGTGATCGGCTGGCCTGCCAGCCGCACCTCGCCCGCATCCGGCAGCATCGCGCCGGCAATCAGGTTGAAGCAGGTGGTCTTGCCGGCGCCGTTCGGCCCGATCATCGCCAGGATGTCGCCTGAGCCGATCGAGAACGAGACGCCGTTGACGGCCTTGAGGCCGCGGAAGCCCTTCGAGAGCCCGGATGCCGTGAGCAGCGGCTCAGCCATCGCGGCCGATCCGAAGACGCTTGGCAAGCCAGGGCCAGAGTCCGGCCGGCTGCACCGTGACGATGACGAGGAGCGCCACGCCGTAGATCACCTGCTTGGCGCCGGGCGCGGCCAGTCCGAGATGCTCGAGCAAGCCGGTCGTGCCTTCGCCGAGCAGGGTCAGCACGAAGGAACCGAGGACAGGCCCGAACAACGTGCCGAGTCCGCCGATGATCGGCGCCAGGATGATCTCGATCGAGCGCGCCATCGAGAAGATCTGCTCGGGATACATATTGTTGTAGTAGAAGGCGTAGAAGACGCCGCCGAGCGAGGTCAGCGCGCTCGACACCGCGACCGCCGCCATGCGCGCGCGGAACACGTCGACGCCGGAGGCCGCCGCAGAGTCCGGATCCTCGCGGATCGCGAGCCAGGCATAGCCCAGCCGCGTGCGCATCAGGCTGCGCGCCAGCATGAAGCCACCCGCCGCCATCGCCAGCGCCACGTAGTAGAAGAGGATCGGCGGTCCGCGCAGCGCGACCGGGCTCACCTGCCCGTGCTCGACCGGCAGGAAGAAGCCGCTGGAGCCGCCGGTCCAGCCCATATGGTCGAAGAGGATGCGCGTGAACTCGGCGAAGGCGATGGTCAGAAGCGCGAAGTAGACGCCGTTCACGCGGAAGCGGAATCCGAGCGCGCCGATGCCGAGGCCCGCCAGCGTCGCGACGATTGCGGCGGGAATCGCCCCCAGCAAGGCGGGCAGGCCGAAGGACGCATAAAGCGCAGCCGCGACATAGGCGCCGAGCCCGACATAGAGCGTGTGCCCGAGCGAGAGCAGGCCGGCGAAGCCCATCATCACGTTCCAGGCGATGCCGAGATAGGCGTAGTGCAGGATCAGGATGAGGACGGCGAGCGGGTAAGCGCCGACGAGCGCCGGCGCGACGACGAGCAGCGCGAGCAGGCCGAGCAGCAGGTTCCGCGCGCTCATGCGCGCCGACCCATCAGCCCTTCGGGCCGGAGCAGCAGCACCAGGATCAGGAGTCCATAGCTGAAGAGGCTCTTGAGAGAGGGCATCAGCACGAAGCCGGCAAGCGCCTCGGAGACGCCGATCAGGACACCGCCGACCAGCGCGCCTGCCATGCTGCCGAGGCCGCCGATGATGACGACGATGAAGGCGAGCAGGGTAAGCTGGACGGCGAGGATCGGCGTTGCGTCGCGCATCAGCACCATCAGCGTGCCGGAGGCGCCGACGAGCGCGCAGCCGAGCCCGAAGGCCAGCGCGTAGAGACGCCGGACATCGAGGCCGACGACCTGGGCGCCGAGAAGATTGTCGGCGCATGCTCGGATCGCAGTGCCGAGGTCGGTGAAGCGGAAGAAGAGGTAGAGCCCGAGCGCGAGCGCGACCGCGGCCGCCGCGGCATAGACGCGGACCGTGTCGAGCAGCATCGGTCCGAGCTCGATCGAGTCATAGGCGTAGTCTACCGGCACATGCCGCGCATCGGGGCCGAAGGCGAGCAGGAGGCCGTTGAGCATGATGATCGAGACCGCGAGCAGCAGCATGAACTGCTCATGCTCGGGCCGGCCGATGAAGGGTTCCACCAGATGGCGCTGCAGCGCATAGCCGACGGCGAAGAGCGCCGCGGCGATCAGCGGCAGCGTCAGGATCGGATCGACGCCGAGCGACCCCGCCAGGACCCAGGCCATGTACATCGCCGCCACGGTCAGCTCGCCATGCGCGAAGTTGACGACGCGCACGACACCGAAGATCACCGAAAGCCCGAGCGCCATCAGGCCGTAGACGAGGCCGGTCAGGACGCCCGAAGCGACGATGTCGAGGTAGACGGTCAAATCGGCCCCCCTCTCCCGCCGCAGGCGGGTTGGGGTGGGGGCCCGAGCGAAGCGAGGGTTGCTGGCAGATTGGGATACTCGGCTGTCACCGCCTCGCGATGCGAGGCGGCCCCCTCCCTGCCCTCCCCCGCCTGCGGCGGGAGAGGGTTCCGACGGGGGAGGATCAGGCCTGCCGCCCGCGCCAGCCGGGCATCGGGAAGACCGGCTTCGCCTGAGCTGCGTCGCGCGGCAGCACGACGGTCGGCGTCTTCTTCAGGTTCTGCACCATGGCCGAGGCGATGTTGTTGTTCTGGCCCTTGGCGTCGAAGCTGATCGTGCCGCCGGTCATCACATGGTCGGCGATGTCGGTCGAGCGCAGCGCCTCGGCGATGGCGCGTGGATCGCGCGAGCCGGCGCGTTTGGCGGCGTCGGCAGCGACCAGCATCGCTTCGAAGGTGAAGCCGACATTGAACGCATCGACACCGAAGCGCGCTTGCGGGAAGCGCTTGGCGAAGGCCTCGCCGAGCCGCTTGGTGATCGGCGCATTGAAGTTGGGCCAGGGCAGGTTGGTGATCGTGTAGTCGGAATAGCCTCCGAGCCCGTCATAGAATTCCTGGTCGTACATGCCGGGGCTGCCGGGGCTGACGATGCCCTTGGGCTCGTAGCGCTGCTTGACCATCTCGCGGATCAGGCGGATCGCATCGCCGGCGCGCGTCGTGACGATGACGAAGTCGGCGCCGGAGGCCTTGCACTTGGTCACCTCGACCGACAGGTCCTGGGCCCGCGGATCGTAGGCGATCGCGTCGACCAGCCTGAACGGCATGTCGAGCGTCGGGAACAGCCGGTCGATGGCGCCGCGATTGGCCTGGCCGAAGGTATCGTTGGCATGGATGAAGATGCCGCTCTTCGGCGTGACGTTGGTCGCCTTGAACATCTCCTTCATCAGCGAGAGCCCGTTCCGGACCAGCATCACGCTGGTCGGGAAGTTGCGGAACACGTACTTGAATCCCTGCTCGGTGATCTGCGGCGCAGCCGCGACGTTGATCACCAGCGGCACCGCCTTCTGCTCGCAGACCTGGGCGATGGCGCTGGTGCCGCCGGAATCGAAGGCGCCGACGATCGCCTGGGCGCCGTCGGCGATCAGCTTCTCGGCCTGGGTGCGGGCGAGATCGACATTCGATTCGAAGTCGACGGAGACGACATCGACCCGGTGGCCGAGATCGGAGAGGACTTGAGGCGCAATGTCGACACCACGCTGGCAGGACTGGCCCGCCTGGGCGAGGTAGCCGGAGCGCGGCAGGATCACGCCGATCTTAAGGGCGGGCCCCTGGGCACGGGCTGCACCGAAGGGAAGGCTCGCGGCGAGCCCGGCGGATGCCGCTCCCTGAAGCAGCGCGCGGCGGCTGGACCGAAGGCGGTAGGTCATTGGAACTCCTCTCAAGTGCCTGATATCGGGCAGAAATTGCGAAGAGTGTAGTCAGGCGGATCACGCGCCACAAGCGACGGAACGTCGGGTTCGGCGTGGTCTTGCGGGGTTAGACGGGGTATGTACGCCCCGCATGGCTAACGCATCCGGCCCTCGACGGCTTTCGCGCGAGAGCTGGCCGCTGTTCAAGCGCCTCCTCGGCGAGAATGTGCGGCCCGAGATCGGCGCGCTGACACTCGCCTTCCTCTTCATGATCGTGGTCGCGCTCTCGACGGCGGCGCTGGCCAAGCTGATGGAGCCGGTGCTCGACCAGGTCTTCACCGAGCGCAACCGCGAGCAGCTCCTGACCGTGGCGCTCGCCGTGCTCGCCGTCTTCGTGGTCAAGGGCCTCGCGACATACGCGCAGAGCGTGCTGATGAGCCGCGTCGGCCTGCGTATCGTCGCGCGTCTGCAGACCCGTGTCGTCGATCACGTCATCCGCCTGGACCTCGCCTATTTCCAGGACACTTCCACTGGCACGCTGGTGAGCCGCGTTCTCTACGACACCTCGATGCTGCGCGGCATCGTCGCCAATGTGCTGACCGGCTTCGGCAAGGACCTGCTGACGCTGGTCTTCCTGGTCGGGCTGATGTTCTGGCAGGACTGGAAGCTGGCGCTGATCGCGTTCTTCGCCTTCCCGACGGCCATCTGGCCGATCCTTCGCATCGGCCGGCGCACGCGCAAGGTGACCGCCAACACCCAGGCCGAGATGGCCGAGCTGACGACGCTGCTCTCGCAGGTGTTCCAGGGGTCGCGTCATGTGAAGGCCTATGGCATGGAGGGCTACGAGACCGGCCGCGCCGAGCGCCTGATCGATCGCGTCACCGGCCTCATGTACAAGGCGGCCCGCATCCGCTCCGCCGGCCATCCGATCATGGAGACCTTGGGCGGCGTCGCGATCGTCGCCGTCATCCTCTATGGCGGCTGGCAGGTGATCGAAGGCACCAGCACCACTGGCGCCTTCTTCTCCTTCGTGACCGCGCTGCTGCTCGCCTACGAGCCGATGAAGCGCCTGACCCAGCTGAATGCGGGCTTGCAGGAAGGCCTTGCCGCGGCCGAGCGTGTCTATCAGGTGCTCGACGAGCCGCCGAAGATCGTCGATCGTCCGGGCGCCGGAGCGCTCGCCGTCTCGGGCGGCGCCATCCGCTTCGAGGATGTCCGCTTCGCCTATCGCCCGGACAAGCCGGCGCTCGCCGGCGTCTCGCTCGACATCCCGTCGGGCAAGACCGTGGCCTTGGTCGGGCCTTCGGGCGGCGGCAAGTCGACCATCCTCAACCTGATTCCGCGCTTCTTCGACGCCGATTCCGGCCGCGTCGCCGTCGACGGCCAGGATGTCCGCGAGGTGACACTTGCCTCGCTGCGCGAGGCCGTCGCGCTGGTGAGCCAGGAGGTCAGCCTCTTCGACGACACGATCGGCGCCAACATCGCCTATGGCCGGCAGAGCGCGAGCGAGGAGGAGATCGTCGCCGCCGCCAAGGCCGCGCAGGCGCATGATTTCATCCAGGCGCTGCCCGAAGGCTACTGGACGCGGATCGGCGAGCAAGGCGTCAGGCTCTCCGGCGGCCAGCGCCAGCGTATCGCCATCGCGCGCGCCATGCTGAAGAACGCCCCGATCCTGCTGCTCGACGAGGCGACCTCCGCGCTCGACACCGAGAGCGAGCGCCTGGTGCAGGCCGCGCTCAAGGACCTGATGCGGGGACGGACCACGCTGCTGATCGCGCATCGGCTGTCGACGGTGATCGACGCCGACCGGATCTACGTCATCGATGACGGCCGCGTCATCGAGTCCGGGCGGCATGGCGAGCTGCTGCAGACGGGCGGCGCCTATGCCCGCCTCTACCGCACCGCGCTCACCGAGGACAGCCTCGACGATGCGCCGGCGGCCGCCGTCGCGGAATGAGCCTGCTCAAGCGGATCGTCCGCTCCGACGCCGGGCGGAACGCCTTTGCGTCGATCGGCGCCGGCTATGTGCGGCTCGTGCACGCCACGACGCGGTGGACCACGGTCGGCCGCGAGACGCCGGAGCGGCTTTGGACCGAGGGGCGGCCGTTCATCGGCTGCTTCTGGCACAACCGCTTGCTGCTGATGCGTTTCATCTGGCCCGCGGATCGGCGCATTGCGATGCTGATCTCCCGCCATGGCGACGGGCGCCTGATCTCAGACATCATCGGCCGCCTCGGCATCGATACCATCGTCGGCTCGAGCAGCCGCGGCGGCGCCGACGCGCTACGCGCGATGATCTCGACGCTCAATTCCGGCATATCGGTCGCGATCACGCCGGACGGACCGCGCGGTCCTCGAATGCACGCGGCCGCCGGAGCCGTGCAAGCCGCGCGGCTCGCCGGGGCGCCGCTGGTGCCGGTGTCGCTCGCCACCGCCCGGCGCAAGGTGCTGCGGTCGTGGGACCGCTTCCTCCTCGCCTGGCCCTTCGGAGCCGGCGTCTTCGTCTGGGGTAAGGCAATCGAGATCGCGCGCGACGCGGGCGACGAAGAGGTCGAGGCCACGCGGCGCACGCTCGAGGCGGAGCTGAACCGAATCAGCGCCGAGGCCGACCGCCTGGTCGGCCAGACACCGATCGAGCCGGCGTGATGCTGACCCCGTCGCTCTATCGCGGGCTGACCACGGCGGCGACTCCGGCGATCCTGCTCGCGCTTCATCTTCGTCGCCGTCGCGGCAAGGAGGATGCAGCTCGCGCCGGCGAGCGCCGCGGCATCGCCAGCCTTGCACGCCCGCCGGGTTCGCTTGCCTGGATGCACGCGGCCTCGGTCGGCGAGGCAACCTCGGTGCTGGCGCTGATCGAACGCCTGCGTTGCGAGCGGCCGCATATCGGCGTGCTGGTCACGACGGGAACGACGACCTCGGCCGAGCTGATGGCACGCCGGCTTCCCGACGGTGCCTTTCATCAGTATGTGCCGGTCGACCGGGCCGCCTGGGTCGAGCGCTTCCTCGATCACTGGCGGCCGGACCTGGCGCTGTGGATCGAGAGCGAACTCTGGCCGAACCTGATCCATGCGACACGCGCGCGCGGCGTGCCGATGGCGCTGGTCAATGCCCGGATCTCCGAACGCTCGCTCGCCGGCTGGCAACGCTTTCCCGAGCTGATCCGGCCGACGCTTGCTGCCTTCGACATCCGCCTGGCGCAGTCGACGGCCGACGCCGCGCGGCTCTCGGCGCTCGGGGCACCCGATGCCGACTATGTCGGCAATCTCAAATTCGCGGCGCGGCCGCTGCCGGTAGATGCAGCGACACGGCAAGCGCTCGGTGACGCGCTCGGCGACCGGCCGCGCTGGCTTGCCGCCAATACGCATGACGGCGAAGAGGCCATTGTCCTCGATACGCACCGCGCACAGGCAATCCCGAACCTTCTTACGATGATCGTGCCGCGGCACCCGAACCGCGGCGATGCGATCGAGATGCTGATCCGCTCGGCCGGGCTGACGCTCGCGCGACGCTCGCGCAACGAGCCCGTCACCGGCTCGACCCAGGTCTATCTCGCCGATACGCTCGGCGAGATGGGGCTTTTCTACTCCGTGGCGCAGCAAACCTTCGTCGCCGGCTCACTTGTCGCCGTCGGCGGGCACAACCCGCTGGAGGCGGCGCATTTCGACACCGCGATCCTGCTGGGACCGGACCGGCGCAACAACGCCGCGGCAGCGCAGATGCTGATCGACGCCGGTGCCGCTCTGGAAGTCGGCGACCCGGCAGCATTGTCACGCAAGCTTGCCGATCTCCTCGCTAGTCCAGGCCGTCGCAGCACGTTGGCGCGCAATGCGCGCGCCGTGGTCGTCCAGCACGAAGGCGTGCTCGATGCGATTCTGGCCCGCATTGCTCCCATCCTCGACCGGATGGCGCCGTGAAGGCACCGGCCTTCTGGGAAAGCGACAACGCGCTGGCGCTGATGATGGCACCGCTCGGCCATCTCTATGCGCTCGGCGGACGCTGGCGGCGCCAAGCGGCGACGCCGTGGCAGGCGCCTGTGCCGGTCATATGCGTCGGCAACCTGACCGTGGGCGGCACCGGCAAGACGCCGACTGCCGTCGCACTTGCCCGGCGCCTCGCAGTCATCGGCTGCAAGCCGGTGCTTGTCTCTCGCGGCTATCGCGGCAGGCTCGGCGGGCCGGTGCGCGTCGATCCGCGCACGCACCTGGCGGCCGATACCGGCGACGAGCCGCTGCTGCTGGCCGAGGCCGCTCCGACCATCGTCGCCAAGGACCGGATCGCCGGTGTGCGGGCTGCCGTCGAGCTCGGCGCCGAAGTCATCGTCCTCGACGACGGTTTCCAGGACCCGCGCCTCCGGCACGACCTTGCGCTCGTCGTTGTCGATGCCGGCGCCGGCTTCGGCAACGGCCGCGTGCTCCCGGCAGGTCCCTTGCGCGAGCCGATCTCGGAAGGTCTTGCGCGCGCCGATGCGATCGTCCTCATCGGCGACGGCGGCATCGATACCAGCCGGCCGCTCTGGCGCGCGCGTCTCGTTCCTAACGAGGCCTCGCTGCGCTTCCGTGGTATCAGGGTGTTTGGTTTCGCCGGCATCGGGCGGCCGGGGAAGTTCTTCGCCACGCTGCGCGAGATCGGTGCCGAGGTGGTTGCCGCTCGCGCCTTTCCGGATCACCACCCCTATGACGAGGACATCGCCGCTCTCCTCATTGAGGAAGCGGCCAGGCTCGGCGCGACGCCGGTTACGACGCGCAAGGACTGGGTCCGTCTGCCGGTCTCGGCTCGATCGATGGTGTCGGTTGTCGACGTCGATCTAAGCTTTGCCGACGAAGACGCTGTCATGCGCCGGCTCAAGGATCTCCGGCGTGGCTGAGCTCACTCTCGGCCGACGCTTGCGCTACATCGCCGAGACCGCCGGTGTGCTCGTCGTCTATGGCCTCTTTCGCGCGCTGCCGATCGATTGGGCGTCTGCGGCCGGCGGCTGGATCGGACGCAACCTAGGCCCGCATCTCGGCCTCTCTCGGCGGGCAAGGCGCAATCTTGCGCTCGTCATGCCGGAGCTTACGCCAGCGGACGTTGACCGTATCGTGGCCGACATGTGGGACAATCTCGGCCGCTTCGCCGGCGAGATGCCGCACATCGCCCGCCTCGATCCCGATGGCGGGCGCGTCGAGGTTGTCGGCCTCGAGCATGTCCGAAGCGCTGCAACCGAGCCCGAAGGATGCATCTTCTTCTCGGGCCACCTGGCCAACTGGGAGCTGCTGCCGATCTTGGCGCGGCACCACGGTATCGAGCTCGAATCCGTCTATCGCGCCGCAAACAACCCGTGGATCGACCGGATGATTCAGAACATCCGGGTCGGCGCGCTGCATCCGAAGGGAGCGCAAGGCGCAAGACGGGCCGTCGCCGGCCTGCGCGCCGCACGACCGCTCGCTCTGCTCGTCGATCAGAAGATGAATGACGGGATCGCCGTGCCGTTCTTCGGCAGGCCGGCGATGACCGCGACAGCCCTCGTCGACCTCGCGCGGAAGTTCAAGATCCCGGCCTACCCAGCGCGGATCGAGAGGCTGGACGGTGTGCGTTTCCGCATCACGGTGCTGCCTCCGATCCGCTTCGAGGCCGGTCCCGATCGGCACGCGGACCTCGAGGCCGGAATGACCAAAGTCAATGCGTTGCTCGAGGAGTGGATCAGAGCCAGGCCGGCGCAGTGGCTGTGGCTGCATCGCCGCTGGCCGGAGAGCTGAGCCGGGCTTTCATCGCAAGAGTCGGATGGAACAGCGAAGCGGTCCGCGCAAGGCTGCGCCATGTCTAACCCGCGTCTCGAAGCCCAGGACTGGGCCCTTCTGCTTGCGCTTTCGCTGCTCTGGGGTGCCTCCTACTTCTTTTCCAAAATCGCTGTCGGTGCCCTGCCGCCGCTGACCTTGGTCGGCGCCCGCGTGCTACTCGCCGCGGCAACGCTCCTCCTGGTCTGCCGGCTTGTCGGCATCGGAATCCCGCTCGGCCGCTGGCGCGACTTCCTTGGCATGGGCGCGATCAACAACGTGCTGCCCTTTGCGCTGATCTTCTGGGCGCAGACCGAGATCGCCAGCGGGCTCGCCTCGATCCTCAATGCGACGACACCATTGTTCACAGCCGTTCTCGCGCACTTCCTGACCCGGGACGAACGCCTGACGCCGGCGAAGATCGCCGGGGTCGTGCTTGGCATTGCCGGCGTCGCGGTCCTGGTCGGCGTCGAGGTGCTGAGCAGTCTCGGCAGTTCGGTTCTGGCGCAGTTCGCCTGCCTTGCGGCGGCGTGTACCGGGGCACGGTTATGAGACAGTTCGCTGCGCCGGTTACGCTGCCAATTTGAACTCCGTGGCGGCTTCGGATGCAAGAGCCTTATGTTCGGCCCTGATCTGATTGGGCGTCTTGTGCCCATGG
>VGEN01000056.1 GCA_016869285.1 Alphaproteobacteria bacterium | reverse complement strand
GCGATCAGTTCACGAAGGCGATGAAAGAAAAACGCCCCTGTCTTGCGGTTCACTCCGCAGAGACTCGATGCGGTACGCGCCGTCGTTCCTGCTACGAAATGTTCGATCAGGCGATCCTGCTTCGAGACCCCCAATCGGCTCCGTCGTATCCGTCCCATGATAACTCCATAACCGAGTTATCTGGGACAGCCCCTGCTAGAATTTAAAGAGCTCCGCTGCCCCCTTCTGCTGGCTCTTCTTGGCCGCGATCTGCGCCTCGGCGCGGGCGATCTCGGTCTTCAACGCCTCGATGTATTCCTCGAGCTCGGCCACCGCCATCGGTTCGAGGTTCTTCTTCGTCTTCTTCGGCACCCGCGGGTCCAGATCGTCCAAGTCCATCGCGGCGCCTCCTTCCTCAAGCGGTCGTTACGCGATACTAAACCCAAAAAGATCCAGAATGGAGAGAGGCCGATGACGCTGCCGAGGACCATGACCGCGATCGAGATCTCGACCCCCGGCGGGCCCGAGGTGCTGAAGGCCGTGACGCGGCCGGTGCCAGAGCCCGGCCCGGGCGAGGTGCTGATCCGGGTCAAGGCCGCCGGCGTCAACCGCCCGGACATGATCCAGCGCGCCGGCCACTACCCGCCGCCGGCCGGCGCCTCGGACCTGCCCGGCCTCGAGGTCGCGGGCGAGGTCGTGGCCCTCGGGCCCAAGGGTCCGGCGGTGCCGGACGACATGCGCTGGGACTACAAGCCCGGCGACAAGGTCTCGGCGCTGCTCGCCGGCGGCGGCTACGCCGAATACGCGACCGCGCCCATCGTGCAGTGCCTGCCGGTGCCGGACGGCATGGGCTGGACCGAGGCCGCCGGCCTGCCCGAGACCTTCTTCACCGTCTGGACCAATGTCTTCCAGCGCGGCGCCCTCAAGCCCGGCGAGGCGATCCTCATCCACGGCGGGTCCTCCGGCATCGGCACCGCCGCGATCCAGCTCGCCAGGTCCTTCGATGCGGTCGTGTTCGCGACCGCCGGCTCCGACGAGAAGGTCAAGGCCTGCACCGCGCTCGGCTGCGCGCGCGCGATCAACTACCGGACCGAGGATTTCGCCGAGGTGATCAAGGCGACGCCGCCCAAGGGCGTCGACGTGATCCTCGACATGGTCGGCGGCCCCTACTTCGCCAAGAATCTCGACATCCTCAACACCGACGGGCGCATGGTCCACATCGCCGCGCTCAAAGGAAACAAGGTCGAGCTCGACATCGGCAAGATGATGCGCAAGCGCGCGATCATCACCGGAACGACGCTGCGGCCGCGCTCGGCCGTAGAGAAGGGCCGCATCGCCGTCGAGCTCAAGGCCAAGGTCTGGCCGCTCCTGGCCTCGGGCCGGATCAAGTCGATCGTCTACAAGACCTTTCCGCTTGTCGAGGCATCCCGCGCGCATGCGCTGATGGAGTCGAGCGAGCACATCGGCAAGATCGTGCTCATCCCCTGATGACGGCGCCGGTCAACGACGACATCAGGAAGCGCGACCGCTTCGTCGCCTTCGCCTTCGCCGCCGCCGATGCCGTCATCGAGGTCGGCGCCGACGGCAAGATCGTCTATGCCTCGGGCGCGGTCGAGAGCCTGACGCGGCGGAACGTCGACGCGCTGATGGGTATCGCGTTCCTCTCGCTGGTCGCGGCGCCCGACCGCAAGAGCGCGGATACGCTGCTGAAATCGCTCGGGCCGGGCGGGCGGCTCAGCCCCGCCCGCATCGTGCTGGCGAGCGGGCGGGAAGTCATGCTCGGCGCCTGCCGGCTGCCGGAGACGAGCAGCGCCTCCACCTTCGTCACGCTGACTCAGATGCTCCCCCGGCCGGCGCCGATCCATGAGCGCGACAACGCATCGGGCGCTCTGACCAAGGCCGGCTTCGGCGCGGCGCTGACCGATCGGCTCGCCGAAGGCATCGAGGGCGACACGCTCTCCTTCCTCGATCTCGGCGACCTCGCCAAGCTCATCGAGAGCGCCGATGCCGAGCATCGCCGTCAGCTCCTGGCGACCATCCACGAGATCCTGGCGCAGGCGACCGGCGGCGGCATCGCGGGCCTGCTCGGCGACGGACGCTTCGGCGTCGTCGGGCCGGCACCGATCGACGAGAAGCAGCTTTCCGAGACGCTCTCCGGCGCCGCGCAGAAGATCATTCCGTCGGCGCCGCCGGTCGATGCCAGGGCCGCGACCATCTCGCTCGAGACGTCCGGCCTCTCGCGCGCCGATGCGGGGCGCGCGGTGCTCTACGCCATGAGCCGCTTCGCCCAGGCCGAGCTTTCGGTCGAGAGCATCGCCGCGCTCGGACGCGGCTTGCCGGCGCTGCTCGCTGACGCAGCCGAGGCGGTGCAGAAGCTTCGCGACACCATCCGCGCCCGCCGCATCAACATCGCCTTCCAGCCGATCGTGGTCCTGGAGAACGGCCAGGTGCATCACTACGAGGCGCTCAGCCGCATGGCCGACGGATCGAGCGCGACCCTCATCGTCGCCGCTGCCGAGCAGGCGGCGCTGGCGCCGGAGTTCGACCTGATGGTGGTCGAGGAGACGCTGGCGCACATGGCCAAGCTGCCGCGCGGACGCGAGGTCGCGGTCGCCGTCAACCTCTCCGGCCGCTCGATCGGGTCGCCCGAGTTCGTGCGCGCGCTTGAGGCCCTGATCGACCGTTTTCGGTTGCCGGCCGACCAGGTCCTGTTCGAGATCACCGAGACCGCCGCGATCGGCGATCTCGGCCGCGCCACCGAGCTCGCGGCGAGGCTGCGCGCGCGCGGCCATCCGCTCTGCATCGACGATCTCGGCGCCGGCGCGTCGTCCTTCCAGTATCTCTCCGCCTTCGCCATCGACTTCGCCAAGATCGACCGCCGCTATGTCCGCCATGCCGCCGCCGATTTCCGCGACAAGGCCTTCCTGGTCGCGATGATCGGGCTCTGCCGGGACCTGGGCGTGCCGGTGATCGCCGAAGGCATCGAGGTCCAGGCCCAGGCCAAGGCCTGCCAGGAGATCGGCGCCACCCTCGGCCAGGGCTACCTCTACGGCCGCCCGATGCCGATGAACGCCGCGCCGGGCGGATGATCGCGTCGGCGACGGCCGGGCCCCTCTCCGTGCCCCTTCCCCCGCTCCCGGCGGGTGCTAACATGGCCCATCGACCAAGCGCTTCCGGGAGCCTGTCATGAGTCTTTTCCGCCGATTATCGTCTCTCGTCCTCGTCGCGCTGCTGCTGGCGTCGATTGCGACGCTCGCACCCGTCGCCGCGCTCGCGCAGAGCGTCAAGCTGACCCTCCTGCATACCAATGACGTCTACGAGATCTCGCCGGTGCGCGGCCGCGGCGGGCTCGCCGAGCTCGCCACCCTGCTCAAGCGCGAGCGCGCCCAGGCGCAGCACCACATCACCACCTTCGGCGGCGACCTGATCTCGCCCTCGCTGATGTCTGGCCTGACCAAGGGCGCGCAGATGATCGAGCTCTACAACGCGCTCGGCACCGATCTCGCCGTCTTCGGCAACCACGAGTTCGACTTCGGCGACGACGTGCTGAAGGCGCGGATGAACGAGTCCAAGTTCCCGTGGATGGCCGGCAACCTGACCGGCGCCGACGGCAAGCTGTTTCACACCGCGATCGCCACCTCGATGAAGGAGTATGGCGGCCTCAAATTCGGCTTCTTCGGCGTGATCACGCCCGAGACCGTGCATCTCGCGAGCCCGGGCAAGGACCTCAAGTTCGAGGACTACCTCGCCGCCTCCGCGCGCCTGGTCAAGCAGCTCAAGGACCAGGGCGCCGACGTCGTCGTCGCGCTGACCCACATCAATATCGCCGAAGACCGCGAGCTCGCCAGGCGCGTCAAGGGCATCGACCTGATCCTGGGCGGCCACGACCACGAGCCGATCACCTGGTACGAAGGCACGACCCTGATCCACAAGGCGGGCTACGACGCGCATTGGCTCGCGGTGGTCGAGCTCAACGTCAACAAGCGCGCGCAAGCCTCAGGCCCGCCGCGCGTCGAGGTCATGCATTCGTGGAAGATGATCCCGACCATGGGCGTGCAGCCCGATCCCGAGATCGCCGCGATCGTCAAGAAGCACAACGACAAGCTCGACGTGGAGCTCAACGTCGAGATCGGTACCTCGACGGTGGCGATGTCGTCCAAGCGCGACGACGTGCGCACCAAGGAGACGGCGATCGGCAACCTGATCTCGGATGCGATCCGCGAAGCGGTCGGCGCCGATGTCGGGCTTACCAACGGCGGCGGCATCCGCGGCGACAAGACCTACGATGCCGGCGTCGTCCTCAAGCGGCGTGACATCCTCACCGAGCTTCCCTTCGGCAACAAGACGGTGCTGCTCGAGCTCAAGGGCTCGGACCTGAAGGAGGCGATGGAGACCTCGGTCGGCCGCGTCGAGGAGAAGCAGGGCCGCTTCATGCAGGTCTCGGGCATGACGCTGGTCTTCGATCCCAAGGCCGAGCGCGGCAAGCGCGTGGTCGAGATCAAGGTCGCGGGCCAGCCGCTCGATCCCAACAAGACCTACAAGGTCGCGACCAACGAGTATGTCGCCGCCGGCGGCGACGGCTTCGAGGTGCTGAAGAAGGGCAAGTCGATGATCGACGAGTCGGCCGCCAAGCTGATGGCGAGCCAGGTGATCGACTACATCGCCGCCAAGAAGACGGTGAGCCCCAAGGTCGAGGGCCGCATCACCGAGAAGTAGCGTCTTCGCTTGTCCAAACGCGAAGGGCGGGTCGCAAGACCCGCCCTTTTCTTTTCGCTTCCGGCGCCGCCGTGAAGCGGCGGCGGCAGGATGCCGAGGTTACCTGAACAGGCTGAGCAGGCCGCTCGGCTTCTGGTTGGCGATGTTGAGGGTCTGGACCGAGAGCTGCTGCTGCACCTGGAGCGCCTGCAGACGCGAGGACTCCTTCGCCAGATCCGCATCGACGATCGAGCCGAGGCCCTCGCTGACCGCGTCGGACAGCTTCGAGATGAAGCTCTCCTGGAAGTTCAGCGTCCGGGTATCGGCGCCGAGGTTGCCGAGCACGGTGTTGATCATCGCCGTCGCCTGGAACAGGGCCGAGAGGGCCTTGAAGGCGCCGATGGTCGAGCTCAGGTTCTGCGAGCCCAGGTTAACCGACGACTGCGCGAAGGCGCTGTTCGACCGGATGGTCAGCGTCGTGCCGTCGACATTGGCGATGACGTTGATCGAGGTCGACAGGTTCGACAGCAGGTTGCGGCCGTTATAGGTGGCGTTGCGGATGAAGGTGTTGATCTGGGAGACCAGGTTGAGGAAGTCAGCATTGAGGATCTGCTGCTGTTCCGTCGAGTTACCGGCGTTCTGGCCTTCCGTGATCTTCTTCTGAATATCACCCAGCAGATCGGAGATCGCAGTCGCGCCCGCCAGGGTCACCGTGGCGACGCCGCGACCATTGGCAAGGCCCTGAGAAACCGCTTCGAAGGCCTTCAGGTTGCCGCGAACGCCTTGAGCGATCGCGAAGCTCGACGCATCGTCGACCGCGTTGTTGACCTTAAGGCCGGTCGAGACGCGGTTCTGAACCGTGTCGAGTCGAGCGTTGACCGCGTTAAGGTTCTGCAGCGCGACGAACGCGCCGATATTCGTGTTGATCGAGTTCTGGATCGGCATCGAAGTCACCTTTCCTTGCCGTTCTGGCTAGGCTGCCGCTCGATCGATTTTGCCGAGCGGGACGCGCCGTAGAGAGCAAACTACAGGGACCGAGCACGCGGCGAAATTCCGGACGATGCCCTGAGGGAAATCACCCAGGTAATATTCCCCAGGGATTGATCCGGAGGTACTGCTGACAAGAATCGCGGTAGGGCAGACGGGCGACGGCAGATCGATGGTGCCAGCAAGACCATGATCGTTCGGCGGATTCGCGACCTTCAGATGCTCGTTGCCGGGCTGCCCTATCTCGCCGGGTACGTCCTGCTCGACTGGATCAGCTTCATCGATCCGATCGGGCCGTCGGGCATCACGCCATGGAATCCGTCGACGGGCCTCAGCTTCGCGTTCGTGCTGGTGTTCGGCCGGAAGTTCCTTCCGTTCCTCTTCCTTGCGCCGCTCCTGGCCAACCTCATCGCCCAAGGCGAAACGCTCCCGCTGCCGATCCAGCTCGGCGCCGCGGCCGTGGTCGGTGGCGGCTATGCCGCCGTACTGGCCACCCTGATGCGGCCCGGCATCGGATTCGACCCGGCGCTGACCACCATCCGCGACCTGTTCGTGCTGCTGTCTGCAGCCGCGGCCGGACCGCTCCTCGTCGCCCTGTCGTATGTCTGCCTGATGACCTTCTTCGGCCCGCTGCCCTCCGAGGCGTTCGTGTCCGCGACGGCGACATACTGGGTCGGCGACACGATCGGCATCATCGTCGTCGCGCCGTTCGCGCTCATTGCCCTGACGCGCCCGCAAGCGCTCAGGCCCACACTCGAGACGGGATTCCAGCTCGCTGCCGTGCTCGCGGCCCTGATCCTGATCCTGGGGCTGCCGTCAGGCCCCCACATCCAGCTTTTCTACCTTCTGTTCATACCGATCGTGTGGATGGCCGTGCGCTCGGGGATCGAAGGCGTCTGCGTCGGTATCCTGACGGCGCAGATCATCCTGGTCGTCCTGGCTCAGCTTCTGCCGCAGGAGGCTATCGAGATCTCTGACTACCAGACCCGCATGATCATCATCGCCGGGACGGGCCTGATCGCCGGAGCGCTGGTCAACGAACGCCGACGCGCCGAGATCCGCCTACGCCGGCATCAGGAATCCCTGGCCAATGTCGAGCGGCTCGGCAGCCTCGGCGAATTCGCGGCGGCGCTGGCGCATGAGATCAACCAGCCTCTGATGGCCGCCGGGACCTATACGAGGCTGGTCGCAAACGCGCTCCAGACCGGCGAGGGCGACGCCGCGTCGGTCGCCGACGCCGGAAGAAAGGCGGCCGCTCAGGTCGAACGCGCGGCCGAGGTCGTCCGCCGCATCCGCGCCCTGGTCAAGCTCGATCGCAATCTGCGTGCGCCCTGCCACATCGAGGTTCTGGTCAGCCAGGCGGTCGAACTGTGCCAATCCGACCTCGATCGCGCCCAGGTGCGGGTCCATGTCGTCCGTCCCGCGAGCATGGGTCCGATGATGGTGGACTACCTGCAGGTTCAGCAGGTTCTGATCAATCTGTTCCGCAATTCGATCGAGGCGATCGAAGCCTCCGGGAAGCCGCAGAGGCAGATCACCGTCGAGATCTCTGAATTCGATCCGGACTTCGTTCAGGTCAACGTCCGCGATACAGGGCCGGGATTCGAGCCGAGCCTGCTGGCCGACCCGTTCCTGCCCTTCTCGTCCACCAAAGCCGACGGGCTCGGTATCGGGCTGTCGTTGTGCAAGTCTATCGTGGAGAGCCACGGCGGAAGACTCACGATGGCCGGCGGCCCGGCCGGCGCCATCGTAACCTTCACTCTGCCTTTGGCCAAGGAGGTGCCTGCGTGAACGACTCGACGCATGTCGCGGTCGTCGACGACGACATGGCGATCCTCGATGCGCTGCGCCTGTACTTTCGCGGCGAAGGGGTCGCTGCGTCGTGCTTCGAATCCGCGGCGGGCTTTCTCGCGGCCATCGACCGAGACGAGCGCTTCGACTGTGTCGTATCGGACGTCCGTATGCCGGGCATGTCCGGCCTCGAGCTCGTCCACCAAATGGCGGCACGGCACCGGAACTGCCCGATCATCCTCATCACCGGGCACGGCGACGTCGACATGGCGGTGTCGGCGATCAAGAGCGGTGCTTTCGACTTCCTCGAGAAGCCGTTCGACGAAAGCCGGCTCCTCGGCATCATCCGGAGCGCCGCCAGACGAGGCCGGGACGAGCGGGTCGAGCAGGAGAGCGTCGAGCAGCTGCTGCTGCAGTTCAACTCGCTGTCGCCGCGCCAGCGGCAGGTGATGGAGCATGTCGCGACCGGCATGTCGAACAAGGACATCGGGGCGAGGCTGAACATCAGCCCCAAGACGGTCGAGAACCATCGCGCCTGGGTCATGGAGCGCATGGGCGCCAGGAACGTCGCGGAGCTGGTGCAGCAGGCCATCCGAATAAAGGCGCGATCCTGACGCCTCGCCGGTCAGCAGCCGCGGGCGAGCGCCACGCCGCCCCTCCCCGTGCGCCGCACGCTATAGAAAGCGTGTGACGCCTCAGTTCGCCAGCGTCATCCCGTCGAGGCGGACGATGCCGTCGGGGTAGGGCTTGAAACCGTCGAGCCTGGCCGCGAGCCCCCAGAACCAGCGATAGTGGTAGAGGATCAGATGCGGGCGGTCGGCGAGGATGATCTCGGCCGCCTGGTGGTAGAGCTTCTGGCGCTCCGGCGTCGCGGTGACGGTGCGCGCCTTGTCGAGGACGTCTTCGAGCTTCTGGTTGCAGTACTTGCCCCAGTTGACGAAGCCCTGGCAGGCGAACCAGATCGAGACGTTGGCATCGGGGTCGGGCCGCCCGCTCCAGATGCCGAAGGCGGCCTGATAGTCGCCCTTGAGATTACGCTGGACGATCGTGGTCGCTTCCTGAACCTCGATCTTGATCTCGATGCCGGCCTCGGCCGCCATCGCCTGCATCACCTGGGCAAGCTGCATCTCGGTCGTCGTGTTCGGCGCGAACAGCGTGAAGGAGAGCTTCTCCTGGCCCGCCGCCTTGAGCAGCGCCTTGGCCTTGGCGACGTCGCGCTTCGGCACCGGGAGGCCCGGGTTGTTCCAGGCGCTGCCCGGCGCCCAGGGCTGGTTCGAGGCGATGAACTCGCCATTGTAGACGACCTGGTTGATGACCTCGCGGTCGAGCGAAAGCTCGAGCGCTTCGCGTACGCGCGGGTCCTTGCCGAGCGTGGCGGCACGCTCGCCATGGTTCAGGTTGATCGACATCGTGTAGTAGGCGGTCGCCGGCGAGCCCACGACCTTGGTGCGCGCATCCGACTCGAGCGCCGCCAGGTCGCTCGGCAGCACGCGCTCGATCACCTGCAAGCCGCCTGAGCGCAGGTTCGCGGTGCGCACGGTCGAATCCGGGATCGGCAGGTAGGTCACCTGCTCGATCTTGTAGGCGGCCTGGTTCCAGTGCTGCGGGAACTTCTTGACGACGATGCGGTCGAGCGCGACGCGCTCGACGAAGCTGTAAGGGCCTGAGCAGACCGGCTTGGTCGCGAAGGTGCTGCCCATCGCCGCCAGCGCCTTCGGCGAGGCGACCATGCCGCCGCGGTCGGTGAAGACGCCGATCAGGGGTGCGAAGGGCTGCGCCAGCTTGAACCGTACCGTCGGGCCGTCCGCTTCCACTTCCTTGATCGCCGCGAGCTCGGTCTTGCGGCGCGACTCCGCCAAGGTCTTGGAGCGCTCGATGTTCGCCTTGACCGAAGCGCCGTCCATCTTCTCGCCGTCATGGAAGGTGACGTCACGGCGGAGCTTCATGGTGAGCGTCAGCGCATCGGTCGACCATGCCCATTCTTCGGCAAGCTGCGGGACGTAGTTGAGGTTCTGGTCGATGTCGACGAGCTTGTCGCAGAGGCCGGCGAAGACGACGCGGTCGAGGAAGCTGCCGCCGATCGCCGGATCGAGCACATCCGGATCGCCGCCGAGCCCGATACGGACATTGGCGCCGAACGCGACGGCGGGCGCAAGCGCCGCAAGCGTGGCGATGGCAAGAACGCGGCTTTTCATCGAGGACCCTCCCTGATGCCGAAGACGATGCGCCGCGGACGCATAATTGTCCAACCTCGCTATCGCTCGGCCCCCACCCCACCCTCCCCCGCCTGTGGCGGGAGAGGGGGACGAGGCGCACGCGACGAACGCCTCGTGCTCCCTCTCCCGCGTCTTGCGCGGGGGAGGGTGGGGTGGGGGCCGAGCGATAGCGAGGTCGTGATCCGCTGGGGGCTTGCGCGCGTAGCAGGACAGGGAACAAAAAAGCGCGAGCCGAAGGCGCCGCCGAAGGGGAAGACAATGAAGAGCATCGCGCGTATCGCAGCCGCCGCGGCATTCACGGCATTTGCGGCAATCGCCAGCCATCCTGCCGCCGCCTACGACCTCGTCGGCCTCACGGACAAGAGCCAGCTCGTGCTGTTCACCGAGGCCGCGCTTTCGCGCACCACGGTCGTCGATGTCACCGGGCTTTCGGCGCCATTGCTCGGCATCGATTTCCGCCCGGCCAACAAGCGCCTCTACGGCGTCGCCGCGAACGCGACCATCTACACCATCGATCCGAAGACCGGGGCGGCGACTTTCGTCGCCAACCTGTCGGAGCCCTTCGTTGCCGCCAAAGGCGCGGTGGTCGACTTCAATCCGCAGGCCGACCGGCTCCGGCTGATCAGCGACGACGGCAAGCTCAATTACCGCATCAACGTCGACACCGGCCAGGTGATCAAGGACAAGCCCCTCGCTTACGACGCCAAGGACAAGGCCGCCGGCAGCACGCCCTCGGTCATGGCCGGCGCCTACATCAACTCCTATGCCGGCGCGTCGGCGACGCAGCTCTTCCACATCGACAGCGCCCGCGGCGCCTGGATCGTGCAGGACCCGCCGAATGACGGCGTGCTCGGCACCGTCGCCGATACCGGCCTCGGCAAGCGCGAGATCCGCGGCCTCGACATCCTGACCGACGCCAAGGACGACTATGCCGGCTACGCGATCTCAGGCGCGAGCCTGATCGAGATCGATGTCGCCAAGGGCATGGCGAAGACGCTGGGCACCATCGGCGACGGAAAGCTCAGGCTGATCGACCTCGCTTTCGTGCCGGTCCGCTAAGAGCGTGTCTCCCGGCGCATCGTGTATTGCGCGCTGGCGAAGATCACCAGGGCGCCCGCCCATGTAAAGAGGTCGGGCACCTGGCCGAAGGCCGCATAGGCGGCCACTGCGGTCGCCGGCAGCTGCAGAAAGGTAAACGGCATCACCGAGGACGACTCGGCGACGGCGTAGGCGCGGACCATCGCCGCCTGGCCGACCGCCGCGGCCAGCCCGATCGCAAGCAGGATGGCCGCTTCGCCCGGCTCCGGCATCCGCCAGGACCAGAAGGCGACGGCGGCGAGGATCGGAAGAGAGCCGCCGAGTGCGATCAGGACGAGAGCGTCCGGGTGGTGGTCGCGGCCGAGGTTGCGCACCGTCAGGCCGAAGAAGGCGGTGACCGTGGCCGACAACAGGACCAGCACCGTCTCCGGCGGCATCTGCTGGAAGCCGGGGCGGACGATCAGCAGCATGCCGGCGAATCCGATCAGGGTTGCCGCCCACCGGCTCGCGCCGACCCGCTCGATCCCGAGCAGCGCCGCCATCGCCATGACGATGAGCGGCGAGAGAAAGCTGATCGCGACCGCGTCGGCGAGCGGGATCACCGCGAAGGCCAGCACGATGCAGAGGTTGGAGATCGCCTGCCACAGAGCCAGCGTGGCCGCCGTCCACGGGCGCGGCATGCGGAACACGGCGCGGCCGCGGCGAACGAACAAAGGTGCCAGGAAGATCAGCGCGCCGAGATTGCGAAAGAAGGTGATTTCGCCTGCCGGCAAGGTGGCCGTGGCGAAGCGGACGGCGACAGCCGCCGATGAGAAAGCGACGGCGCAGACGCTCATCCAGAAGGCGGCGAGCGCGACCGGCGGCAGGCGGAGCCAGGCGGCGGCAAGGCGTCGGGCGGCGAGACTCAAGCGGGACACGGATGCAGGGGAGCCGGTCGTAGCGAAGGCCCCACCTTTAGCGCATCCGGACGCCGCCGTCTCAGAACGGCCGGTCGCCCTTCACCGTGACGCGGTGGGCGAGCCGCGTGTGCGGCCAGTAGTCCCACATGGCACGGTGCTGGGCGCAGCGATTGTCCCAGAACGCCATCGCGTTCGGCGTCCATTGGAAGCGGCATTGCCAGAGCGGGTTCTCGGCATGCTCGAAAAGATAGCGCAGGAGCGCGTCGCTCTCCTCGCCGGGAATGCCGAGAATCCGGCGGGTGAAGCCGCGATTGACGTAGAGCGCCTTGCGGCCCGTGACCGGATGCGTGCGGATCACCGGATGCTCGGCCCTGGCGTAGTCCTTGAGGTCGGCCTGGCCCTGTCCAGCGTAGGCGCCGCGATAGACCTGCTCGCCGTCATGCAGCGCCTTCAGGCCGTCGAGATGCGCCTTCATCCGGTCCGAGAGGGACTCGTAGGCGGCATACATGTTGGCGAAGAGCGTGTCGCCGCCCTCGGGCGGGCATTGGCGCATGTAGAGGATGCTGCCCATCGCCGGTTCGGCCTCGCAGGAGACGTCGGTATGCCAGTGCTCGCCGTTGACGCGGGCGGAATTCGCATCGGTATAGACGCGCATCAGCGCGGGCTGGCCGGGCTCGTGCGGGGCGATCGGATGGACGTGCAGCTCGCCGAAGCGGCGGCCGAAAGCGAGATGCTGCTCGGGCGTCAGCGCCTGGTCGCGGAAGAAGACGACCAGGTGCTCCATCAGCGCGCGGTGGATCTCGTCGAAGACCTGGTTGCCGAGCGGCCGGGAGAGATCGACGCCCGAGATCTCGCCGCCGATCAGCGGCGTCAGCCGGCGCACATGGATCGCCTCATAGGGCCGGCGCTCGACCTCCTGGAATCCCTTGGTGCGGGAACCTTCATCGCGGTGCGGGGCGGTCATGTCAGGCAGCGCGCCTCGGCGAGACCTCGCGGGTGACCGTGGTGCCGAGCTCCGCCTTCGCCTTCGTCAGATCGTGCATCGCCTGCAGATTCACCCAGAACTCCGGCGTCGTGCCGAAGAACCGGGAAAGCCTGAGAGCCGTGTCCGCGCTCACGCCACGCTCGCCCTTGAGGATCGCGCCGACGCGATTGGCCGGCACGCGCAACGCCAGCGACAGCGCATGCGCCGACAGGCCGAGGGGCTTCAGGAACTCCTCGCGAAGGATCTCGCCGGGATGAGAGGTGATGCGGTCGGGCGTCATGGCCGGTCCTTAATGATAGTCGACAATCTCAACGGCGGCAGGGCCGTCAGCGGTCCATTCGAAACAGATCCGCCATTGGTCGTTGATGCGGATCGAGTGCTGCCCCTTGCGATCGCCCTTGAGGGCTTCGAGGCGGTTCGCCGGCGGCACACGAAGGTCAGCAAGCGTCTTCGCCGCCGCTAGCATGTCGAGCTTCCTGAGCGCCGATGCCCTGATACCAGTAAAGCGCTTTACCGCCTCGCCGCGGTACAGCCGCTCCGTCGCGGCGTCCCGGAAACTCCGGATCATATGCTAAATATAGTATACTTTACGATTTACGCAATACGTAATACGTCATTCAAACTGGCCGCTCACCTTTCACCGTGACGCGAAAACCTGCGCGGGTTTCGGGCCAGTAATCCCACATGGCGCGGTGCTGGGCGGCGCGGTTGTCCCAGAAGGCCATCGAATGCGGGCGCCAGCGGAAGCGGCATTGCCAGAGCGGGCTCTCGCAATGCGCGAGCAGGAAGGCGAGCAGCGCGTCGCCCTCCTCGCGCGGCAGTCCCAAGATGCGCGTGGTGAAAATGCGGTTGACGTAAAGCGCCTTGCGCCCCGTGACCGGATGGGTGCGTACCACCGGATGCTCGGCGCGGGGATAGCTCTCCTTGTCCCCTATCCCGAAATCCTCGTAAGCCCCCCGATAGACATTCTCGCCGTCATGCACGGCGACAAGACCGTCGAGATAGGCCTTCATGCGATCCGACAGCGCGTCATAGGCCGCAGACATGCTTGCGAACAAGGTGTCGCCGCCTTCGGCCGGGCACTCGGCGATGCGCAGGATGCTGCCCATCGGCGGCTCGGCATCGCAGCTCACATCCGAATGCCAGTCCTCGCCGTTCGCGCGCTTCGAGTTGCGGTCGGCGCGGATGATCATCAGCTCCGGCAGCCCCTCGACATGCGGGGCCGCCGGATGGAGATGCAGATCGCCGAACAGCCGCCCGAAGGCGATGTGCTGCTCGGGCGTGAGGTCTTGGTCGCGAAAGAAGATGACGAGGTTCTCCAAGAGCGCGTGCGCGATCTCGTCGCGCTGTTCGCTGGAGAGCGGGCGTGCGAGATCGATGCCGCCGATCTCGGCGCCGATAATCGGCGTCAGCTTCTCGACCGTGATCGTGCGATAGGGCGTGCTCGCCGCCTCGACGCGCCGCGTCACCTGGCGTCCGCCCGAGCGATAGGCGGTCATCTCAGATCTCGTCCAGCGGCCAGACCGGCCGCGGCACCTTCCTGTAAGGAAAGCGCTTGATGTCGATGGTGGTCAGCCCGCCGGAATCGACATCGATCGAGCGCGAGCCGATCGGGTCGAAGGCGGCGTGGTGGCCCTGCATGCATTTGACCACGAGCACGGACTTCTCCGTTGGCTCGATGCCGTAGATGCGGAATTGTTCGAGGTCGTAGATGCCCTTGTTGAGGGTCGAGAGGATGATGGCGATGCCATCGACCTCGACCGCTGCCGATTCGCCGAAGCTGCCGCGCGTGCCGGTGCCGTAGGGGCCCTTGTAGACGAAGGCGCCGTCGGAGAGCGCGATCACTCTTGCTTCCGCTTCGAGAGGTCCGCCGCCGAAAGCGGGATCGTGCTTGCCGCCGAGGGTGAGATTGACGGTCGCACCGACGCCGGCCGCACGGGCCTTGTGTGCGGAGTCCGGATCGTAAATCGCGGCGAGCGCGGCATTCTTGATGCCGGCGTCGAGCAGCGCCTTCAGGATCGAGGTCGAGTCGCCATAGGCGCCGCCGCCCGGCGCATCGCCGTAGTCGCCCAATATCAGCGGCTTGTCGCCGGGCCTCACCGCCTTCGCAGCGGCGACCGCCTCCTCGATCGAGGCAACCTGCTCAGATTGGATGCGGCGGTTCTGCCAGCCGAACTCCATGAGCTGCTCGGCGAATTCGCGCGCGCGCCGGGCCTTGCCGTCGCTGGTGACCGCGACCGAGGGTCCGACCTCGGCGAAGTCCGAGCGCGAGAAGCCGGAGTGGATGGAAACGCAGAGTATCCCCTGCTCGCGCTCGATCTCCGCGGCGCGCTTCAAGGCCTCGATCATCGGCCCCTTGCCGGTATAGGTGCGGGCCGAGTCGAAGGCATTCAGCGCGGCGCGGCGCGCGAGGTAGACGCGCGGCTTTACTTCGCCCCTCATCGCGCGGTCGAGGATCGCCGCGGCGCGCAGCGCCGTTTCGTACTGGTCGACATGCGGGCTGGTGCGGAAGGCGGTGATGATGCTGGAAAGCCGGGCCATCTCACGCGTGACATTGCAGTGCGGGTCGAGCGTGACCGCGACGGGAATGTCGGGGCCGACGACCGCGCGCGTGCGGCGCAGGATCTCGCCCTCGGCATCGTCGTGGCTTTCGGTCACCATCGAGCCGTGAAGGGCCAGCGCGACGCCGTCGAGCTTGCCGGCCCGCTTCAGCCCCTCGACGAGATGTCCGCAGAAGAACTCGAAGGCCTCGTCGGCGACGGCACCGCCGGGCGTGGCGAAGGTGCAGACCGGATGGTGCAACTCCCAGCCATACCGCTTCGCCGCGTCGAGGAACCCGCCCATCTCGAGCCGCACGCCCGCGTATTTCTGGGGAATCTCGTCGCCGAGCGCGAATTGCTGCGCCTTGAAATGCGCCAGCGTGGTCTTGAGGCGGTTGAAGGCGTGAGTCTCATGCTTGATCGAGGCGGCGAGGACGCGGTGGGGCATGGGTGGCTCTACGGTGAAGTCGCGTCATGCCCCCTCTCCCGCGCGAAGCGCGGGGGAGGGCTGGGCGGGATCCCGAGCGTAGCGAGGGCATGTCGATCGGCCAAGGACGGCCCTTCGCTATGCTCGGCCCCCACCCTACCTTCCCCATCTGCTGCGCAGCCGGGAGAGGGTTCCGAAATTCGGGCGAGGGTCCGACTAAGAATACACCGCCTCGATCTTCGCCTTGCCCGATGTCGCGCGAACCTCGGCGGCGGAAGCGGCGAGATCGCGGAGATAGTCGTTGCGCGCCTCCGCATGGAGCAGCGACATCATCAGGTGCAGACCCGGCGGGTCCTTAAGCATGCCGGGAACCCATCCGCGCTTCTGCATGCCCTCGGCGACGCGGCCCATGTCGAGATCGGCAGCGCCGAAGCCGAGCAGGGTGAGATGCGGTGCGCCGAAGACGCGGAAGCCGGGAATCTTCTCGATGCCCTCGACATAGGCATCGCGCATGCGCATGAGGTCGCGTGCGATCCTTCGATAACCCGGGCGCCCCAGGGTCTGCATCAACGCCCAGGCGGCGGCGACGGCACCGCCGGCACGCGTGCCGGTCAGGGTCTCGGTGACGAAGCGCCCGTTCGGCCATTCGTCGATCGAGAAGGTCTGCCCGGCGCGCTTCTCGGCATCGCGATAGAAGACGGTCGAGGCGGGCTTCGGCGCGAAGCCGAATTTGTGCAGATCGGCTGAGAGCGAGGAGACCTCGGGCACAGAAAAATCGAAATCCGGCACCGGCCAGCCTTCGTCGCGGACGAAGGGCGCGACATAGCCGCCGACGCAGGCATCGACATGAAGCCAGAGATTCTTCGCTCCCGCGACCTGGCCGAGCTCGCGGATCGGATCGATCGCGCCATAGGGAAAGCACGGCGCCGAGCCCACGATCATGATCGTGTCGCGGTCGCAGGCGGCTGCCATCGCGGCGGGATCGGCGCGGAAATCCTTGGCAACGGCCACGCGGCGGACTTCGAGGTCCATCAAGAGCGCCGCCTTGTTGAAAGCGGGATGCGCGCTTCCCGGCAGCACGAGATTGCCGCGATGCGCCCTGTCGCCGCGCTGCTTGCGCGCAAAGTCGCGCGCCGCCTTCACCGCCATCAGGATGGATTCGCTTCCCCCCGTGGTCATGTTGCCGACGGCGCCCGCAGGTGCATGGAAGAGGTCGAGCGCCATCGCCGCGACCTCGTCCTCCATCTTCTTCAGGCTCGAGAAAGCGCGCTTGGCGCCGAGCGCGTTCTCAGTGAAGTAGAGGTTGAAGGCCTCCTGCCCGACCTCCGCCGCCTCTTGCGTCGCCTTGAACACGTAAAGCGGCACACGGCCCCGTCTCCAGTCGGCATCGCCGCTCTTCATCGCCGAGAGCTCGGCCATCACCTCGGCACGCGGACGGCCGGAATCGGGGAATTTCATAAGCGGGCTCCAGGAAAGGCCAGCCGAAGATAAGGGGGTGCCTCGGGTCTCAAAATACACATTTAAAATGTGCTTTATGTATATTATCAATTACACACTGCTAATTTGCATTGAAGCCGACTGTCTGAATGTTAAATCATGTAAAAGAACATCCGGGAGCTCCACCATGGCGCAGATCCATGTCATCCATGAGAATAATGTCTGGGTCGAGCCGCTGCGCGCCCAGTTCAAGGCGATCGGAGCGCCATTCGCCGAGTGGTTCCTCGACGAGGGTACGCTCGATCTGACCGAGCCGCCGCCGGAAGGCGTCTTCTACAACCGGATGAGCGCGAGCTCGCACACGCGCGACCATCGCTATGCGGCGGAATACACCGGCGCGGTGCTGGCCTGGCTCGAGCGCCACGGCCGCACCCTCGTTAACAACGGCCGCGCGCTCCAGCTCGAGATCAGCAAGGTGGCGCAATACGAGGCGCTGGCGAAATTCGGCATCCCGACGCCGGCGACGCTGGCGGTCGTCGGCAAGCCGCATCTGCGCGCCGCCGCCGAAAAGCTCGGCTTCCCCGTCATCCTCAAGCACAACCGCGGCGGCAAGGGCCTGGGCGTGCGGCTGTTCCACTCGCCGGCGGCGCTCGATGAGTATCTCGCCTCGCACGAGTACGAGCCTTCGGTCGACGGCATCACGCTGGTTCAGCGCTACATCAAGACGCCCGCGCCCTTCATCACGCGCGTCGAGTTCGTTGCGGCCAAGTTCCTCTATGCCGTGCGCGTCGACACCTCCGAGGGCTTCCAGCTCTGCCCGGCCAATGCCTGCCAGGTCGGCGACACCGCCTGCCCCGCCGCGGCGCCGGCCGAGAAGTTCAAGGTGATCGACGGCTTCACCCATCCGCTGATTCCGAAGTGGCAGGCGTTTCTCGCCGCGAACGGCATCGGCATTGCCGGCATCGAGTTCGCCGAGGACGCCGAGGGACGCGCCTGGACCTACGACGTCAACACCAACACCAACTACAACCCGGATGCCGAAGCGAAGGCCCAAATCTCCGGCATGGGCGCGATCGCGCGATACCTGAACGCGCTGCTGGCGAAGGAGTAGGCGCAGGCGGCGGACTGATCAGCGCAGCCGCGCCCGCTCGGCCGGCAGCTCGGTCTCGCGCGGCTCCGGCGGCGTCCTGATCACGATTGCCTGGCGGTAGTGGCAGTCAACGCAGGAAAGGCGTGCCTGCAGGCCTTCCAGCGTCAGGGTCGGATCGAGCGCGGAGAGGTCGAGCTGGCGGCCCTGCGGGCGCCTGGCGCGCGCGCAGCGCGGGTTGTTGCAGTAGACGGTGAGCGTGTAGCGCTCGGCGAGATGCTCGCCGATCGTCCAGGCGCCGCTGCCATGCCGTGCCATGGCTCATTCCTGGCCGGAGGCACGCTCGTCCCGCAACCGGAATTCGCGGATGAGAATCGGCGTCGCCATGCGGGCCCGCGTCAGCGCCGCCTCGACCGCGCGCGGATCGCCGCCGGCGAAGCGGACGGCGGTGCGGAGCTGGCTCTCGGTCACCCCGAAGCGCCGGCACCAGCGCAGCAGGTGATAGGGATCGGCGAGATCGATCCAGGTCAGGGCGCCGATCGGGAGAGGAAGGGTCACGGCCGCCATGCTGCGCCCCCAACCGGGCGGCGTTGCGGTCGTTCCAAGGCGAAACCGTGACGGCGAGCCCACCTTTCCGTTACGGTCCGCCCGCATGTCCTGGTTCACCACCTACCAAGGACAGGTCGAGGCGCACGAGCTCGACCGTCTGGGCCATATGAACGTGCAGCACTATATGGGCCGCATCAGCCTCGCCGGCTTCGCGGTGATGGAGAAGATCGGCCTCGGCGACGGCTCGCCCCATGGGCGGCGCGCACTCTCGATGCTCCGCTGCGAGATCGACTTCCGCCGCGAGCTGACCGCGGGCGAGGCGATCCGCCTCGAGACGCAGATGCTGACGGTCGGCACCAAGTCGCTGACCTTCCGCCACCGCCTCCTGGTCGAGGCCTCAGGCGATCTCGCGATGGAAGCCAAGATCGTCGCCGTCTGCCTCGACCTCGATGCTCGGAAGTCGGCGGCACTGCCGGATGCGGTGGCGGCGATAGCGAGGGCGCTGATAGAAGCTTAGGCTGCGGAGCCGGCGATCACGGAAATCGCTCCGGCTTGCGGAAGACCGCAAGTACGCGATTTCCGCCGCCGGCAGGTTTTTCGACCTTTCAACTTATCTGCAGCCGGATCGCGTCCTCTTCCCCCCCCCCCCCCCCCCCCCCGCGAAGCGTGGGGGAAGGTTAGGGCGGGGGCTCGTGCGCGGTCTGTGTCGCACGCACCGCTTCAGCAATCCTTGCGACGACACCATCGAGGTTCGACAGCACGTCGTTGTTCCAGAAGCGCAGGACGCCGAAATCCCCGTCATGAGCCAGTGGCTTTTCTCACCGTCGTAGACGACCTGCTCGGCATGCTGTCCACCATCGAGCTCGACGACGACCTTCTGCTCGAAGCAGGCGAAGTCGGCGATGAAGCGGCCGATCACGGCCTGCCGTTGGCCTCGAAGTGCCGCCACGTCTTCGCCACCGGAACCGCGATCGTCGCATGAAAGACGAACCGGCGGTCGATGCGCGCCTGCCAAGCATAGTCGGCCTGTCCCAGCAGCCCCTGCAGCGCGAAGCCGCCGAGTCCCGTTTCCTCCGTGAGCTCCCGTCGCGCGGCGTCGGCGGGATCCTCGCCTTCCTCGATGGTTCCGCCGGGCACCTGAAGCCCGGCTTCGGGATGGAAGGGATGCGAGAAGACGAGCAGGCGATGCCCCTGCGTGAGGTAGACCAAAGCCTTCCTGACGATCGTGGCTTCCGGCATCGTCTCTATCGCCGATACCGTGTCAGCACGATCCAGGTGCCGCCGGCGACGATGATCGCGGAATAGGCGAGATGGGCGGGATCGAGGCTGGGTGCCGGCAGCAGGCCGGTATTGCCGGCAAGGATCTCGACCAGCAGCGTCGTCGCCGGCAGCGCCACCATCGAGAGCATGTAGCCGTCGGCGCCGATCAGACGGGTGATCTGGAACGACATGTAGGTGAGCGGTGCGCGGAAGGCGACACCGAAAACGAGCGCCGCGACCCAGAGCCAGGGAGAAGAGAGCGTCGCCAGCACGTCGCTGGCATTGGGACCGAGCGGCGCGTCGGGCAAGGCGAGGCCGATGAGGCTCCAGACGATCAGCAGGCCCGAGGCCGAGAGCAGCGAGACGAAGCCGGTGAGCGCCAGGCGCTGACGGCGGTCGCCGAGATTGTCGGGATGAATCTCCGTGAGCACGCTGGAGACCACGACCGCCGTCTCCGAGACCAGGAGAAACCTGATCGCCGGGCTCGACCAGCCGCCATCGAGCTCGCCCGCGAGCAGCGCCACGCCGATGCCGATCAGGAGGAAGCCGGGGATCTCGGCGACGCGCGGCTTGCGCCGGAACGCGGCATAGACGCCGAGGCCGGCGATCAGCACGTTGATCGCGGAGAGCAGCGTGATCGTCGTCGCCGAGCCGTAGAGCAGCGCCGCCGAGAAGCAGCAGGTGGTGAGCACGCGGATGCCGCCGATCGCCCAGGTCGACCAGCGCTTCAAGGGATCGAGCGGCAACGAGGTGATGCCGGCGGCGATCAGCAGCGTGGTCCCGGCACAGAGCATGGTGGCCATCGCCAGCGTCCACGGATCGAAGCCAAGGTTGAACAGCACGCCCCGCAGCATCACCGTGACCACCGACCACATCGCGGTCATCGCCACGGCGATGAGGAAGGCGGGCGAGGCGAGCGCGTTCATCGGCGGCGGTAGCGTGCGGCGACGACCCACACGCCGCCGGCGATCACGATGGCGGCGACGGCGAGATCGGCGAGCGCGCTCTGCGGCTTCGGCACGAGTGCGAAGGAGGATGCCGCCTGCTCGAGCCCCATCACCAGCGGCGGCATCGCCGCCATGCCGAGCATGTAGCCGTCGGCGCCGAGGCGAGCGGTCAGGAGGAAGGCGCCATAGGTGCCGGGGCCGCGCAGCATCGCGCCGAGGATGAACGCCATGAGCCAGAGCCAGGGCGAGGCGAGCGTCGCCGTCACCGCCTCGATGTCGGGGCCGATCGCGGCCTCAGTGAGCAGCGCCGCAGCGGCGACCCAGAGAACGAGCAGCCCGCAGGCGGAGAGCAGGGTGACGAAGCCGGTGAGCGCGAGCCGCTGGCGGCGGTCGCCGAGATTGTCGGGGTGGCGCTCGGCGAGCAGGCTTGCGATCACCACCGAGGTCTCGGAGAGCAGGATGTAGCGGACCGCGAGATTGCTCCAGCCGCCGTCGAGCTGGCCGATCAGCAGCGCAAGCCCGCCGAGCATCAGCAGGATGCCGGGGATCTCCATCGGCTGCCGGCCGCGGCGGAAGACGAGGAAGACGCCGAGCATGGCGATCAGCACGTTGATCGTGGTGAGCACGCTGACCTGCCCGGCGGAGGCGTAGAGCAGCGCGGTCGTGAAGGCGCAGGTGGTGACGACGCGAAGCCCGCCGATCGCCCAGGTCGCCCAACGGCGGATGGGCTCCAGGGGCAGCGACCCGATGCCCGCCGCAAGGAGCAGCGCCGCCCCACCGCAGATCTGCACCGCCAGCGCCAGGGTCCAGGGCTGGACGCCGAAATTGAACAGCGCGGCGCGCATGCCGATGACCAGCAGCGACCATAGGATGACGACGGCACCGGCCAGCAGGATGGCGGAGGGCATGAGACTTTCAGGCGCGAACGCCGCGCCTCGTGTCCCCTCTCCCGGACGAAGGACGGGGGAGGGCCAGGGTGGGGGCCGAGCGTAGCGAGGGTGTCTGCGTGTCACTACACGAATAGCGACGCGATGAAGCGGGCCTACGACCTCGCTTCGCTCGCCCCCACCCTGGCCCTCCCCCGCGTACGACGCGGGAGAGGGGACTCGATGGCGATGAGGCACTCCCCGTATCCCCTCTCCTGCCGAAGGCGGGGGAGGGCCAGGGTGGGGGCCGAGCGTCAGCGAGGTCGGCGTGAAGGCGCGCTCAGCTCTGCGGTGCGTCCGGCTTGCCGTACATGCACATCAGCGTCTGCAGGCCGTAGGCGCAAGGGGTCGACTTCGCGCCGTCGATGACGTCGACCTCGAGGTTGCAGATGGTGAGCGTGCGGCCGGGCTTGATCACCTTGCCGGTGGCGACCAGGCGGTCGCCTTTCGCCGGTGCCAGCAGGTTGATCTTGAACTCGACCGTCAGCACCGAGGCGTCGGCTGGGAACAACGTGAAGCCGGCATAGCCGCCGGCGGAATCGGCGATGGTCGAGGTGACGCCGGCATGGAAGAAGCCGTGCTGCTGGGAAAGGTCGGCACGGAAGGGAAGCTCGATCGAAACCTCGCCGGGCGCGACCCGGGTCATCCGCGCGCCGAGCAGGCTCATGATGCCCTGGCGGGCGAAGCTGGCGCGCACGCGGCTCTCGAAATCCGGGTCGGCCGGCTTGAAGTCGGTCTGAAGGCTCATTCATCGGACAATGGCGGGGCGGTTTCATGGGTGCAAGGGCGCGCTGGCCGCGCGTGTTTCCGATCGGCTAGACTTTTCCCATCCGCACGCACGCGAAGGACCGGCCCATGACCCAGACGCTTGCCCATCCGGCCAATGCCGACATCCAGTCGGCGCTCGAGGAAGCCCGCGCCGACTTCGTCCGGCGCAACCCGAAGAGCCAGAAGCTGCACGAGGAGGCCTGCGCCAGCCTGCCCGGCGGCAACACGCGCACCGTGCTGTTCTACGGCCCCTTCCCGGTGACCATGGTCAAGGCCGCGGGCGCCAACCTCTGGGATGCCGACGGCAGGAAGTACATCGACTTCCTCAACGAATACACCGCCGGCATCTACGGCCACTCGCATCCGGTGATCCGGAAGGCGATCGACCAGGCGCTCGACGAAGGCATCAACCGCGGCGCCCACAACCAGCTCGAAGGCAAGCTCGCCTCGATCATCGTCGCGCGCTTCCCCTCGATCGAGCTGGTGCGCTTCACCAACTCCGGCACCGAAGCCAACCTGATGGCGATCACCGTCGCCCGCCACTTCACCGGCCGCAAGAAGGTGATGGTGTTCGAGGGCGGCTATCACGGCGGCGTCTTCACCTTCGCCGACGGCAACAACCCGGTGAACGGGCCTTTCGACTTCGTGATCGCCCCCTACAACGACGCGGCCGGCACGAAGAAGCTGATCCAAGAGAACGCCAAGGACCTTGCGGTCGTGGCAATCGAGCCGATGCAAGGCGGCGGCGGCTGCATCGCCGCGGACGAGTCCTTCCTTCGCATGCTGCGCGAGGAGACGCAGAAGGTCGGCGCGCTCCTGCTGTTCGACGAGGTGATGACCTCAAGGCTTTCGCCCGGCGGCATCCAGGCGAAGTACGGCATCACCCCCGACCTGACCTCGCTCGGCAAGTATATCGGCGGCGGCATGAGCTTCGGCGCCTTCGGCGGGCGGGCCGACATCATGTCGCGATTCGATCCGCGTCGCGCCGACGCGCTCCCCCATGCCGGCACCTTCAACAACAACATCCTGACCATGTCGGCCGGCGTCGCCGGCATGACGCAGCTCTACACGCCCGAGGCGGCGACCAAGCTGAACGCCTTCGGCGACAGGCTGCGCGCCAGGCTGAACGCGATCACGAAGGACAAGGGCCTCAACATGCAGTTCACCGGCATCGGCTCGATGCTGTGCGTGCACTTCGCGCGCGGCGAGATCAAGTCGAGCCGGGACGCCAAGAAGGGCAACAAGGACCTGGGCGAGCTGTTCTTCCTCGACCTCTTGACGCGCGGCATCTACATCGCGCGCCGCGGCATGATGGCGCTGTCGCTGCCGCTGACGGACGCCGATGGCGACGCGCTGGTCGCCGCGGTGGAGGAGTTCGTCGAGACGCGCAAACGGCTGCTGCAGTAGGGGCGAGCGCTCGCTTCGTACCCCCTCTCCCGCGTCCTACGCGGGGGAGGTTCGACGCAATGCGTCGAAGGGTAGGGGCCGCGCGTCAGCGCGGTCGGAAATTCCCAAGAGCTGACCCGCCCACCCTCGCTTCGCTCGTGCCCCCACCCTGCCCTTGTGTGTAGGAAAGAGGCGAGCCGAAATAGACCGGCTCGCCGCGCATCCGGCGGGATCCCGTCACGCCCTGAGGTCTGCAAAGGCCGTGGGGGAGCCGAGGGACCCGTCGGTTTCGTCGATCAAG
>VGEN01000055.1 GCA_016869285.1 Alphaproteobacteria bacterium | reverse complement strand
TCCGTCGTCGGCGCACGGAGCCGAGCCTCAAGCACCGCGCGCTCCTCCGGCGTCAGCCGGACTACCACTGCATCGGCTATCATCCCAATGTTGAATCATGAATCAGATCTCCGCGAAAGCGGGTACTGGTGCACCACAGCTCCTATCAGCACATGCGGGACCTGATCGCGCGCCACCTCGACCGCGAACGCCGGCTCGAGATCCTCGACATCGGCGCCTGCGACTACGGCACCGCCGACCCGGCGCTCCCCGGCAGCTACCGGCCGCTGTTCGAGCATCCGGGCTGGCGTTATCGCGGCGTCGACATGGTCGAGGGACCCAATGTCGATCTGCTCTTGCCCTCGCCCTATCGCTTCCCGCTGCCCGGCGGCACCGCCGACGTGATCGTCTCGGGCCAGGCCTTCGAGCATGTCGAGTATTTCTGGATGACCTTCATGGAGATGGCACGGGTGCTGAAGCCCGGCGGCCTGATCTTCCTGATCGCGCCCTCGCGCGGGCCCGAGCATGCCTATCCGACCGATTGCTGGCGCTTCTATCCGGACGGCTACCGCGCGCTGGCAAAATATGCGGGGCTAGAGCTGGTCGAGGTCTCGACCGACTGGGCACCGCACCATTCCGAGGACAGTGCGCCTTGGGGCGACACGGTCGGCGTCTTCCGCCGGCCGCCGGGCGGCGGCTGGCGGGCAGCCATCCGCGGCGGCCTGGTCGCGCTCGCCAGCCGGATCGCATGAGGCTGAAGGCGATCGGGCGGCGGATCGCAGCGTGGTTCGGCCCGGCCGCGGCCTCCGCCCTCGACCGCGACGCGCTCGCCGCGCTCTACCTCAAGGGCGACGGCATCGAGGTCGGCGCGCTGCACAATCCGCTGCCGCTGCCGCCAGGCGCCCGCGTCCGCTATGTCGACCGCATGACGGTGGCGGAGCTCCGCCGGCAATATCCGGAGCTGGAATCGACGCCGCTGATCGAGCCCGACATCGTCGACGACGGCGAGCGGCTTGCGACCTTCGCCGACAGCGCGCTCGACTTCGTCATCGCCAATCACTTCCTCGAGCATTGCGAGGACCCGATCGCGGCGCTCCAGGCTTTCGCGCGCGTGCTCAGGCCCGGCAGCATTCTCTATCTGGCTGTTCCCGACAAGCGCTACACCTGGGACATCGACCGCCCGACCACGACGATCGATCACCTGATCGCCGATCACGAGCAGGGGCCGTCGATCTCGCGCAGCGAGCATTTCCGCGAATTCGCCGAGGCCATGTATAAGCTCGCGGGCGTGCCGATGTACGAGAAGACGCTGCATCTGCTGACCGACCCCGCCTATCTCGAGCGCATCGACTACAGCATCCACTTCCACGTCTGGAGCCACCCGGAGTTCCTGGCGCTGATGGTGGCGATCCTCCAACGCTATGCGATCCCCTTCGAGATCGAGCTGGCACTGGCGCTGACGAATGTCGGCGAGACGGTGACGATTCTCCGCAAGCGCTAAGCTTCGTATTCATGCTCCCTCTCCCACCGGGTGAGGGCTCTACAAGCTGCCACTTTCGCCACGATCTTGCCGTTCCTATATGCTGTGCTCGGGCCGACCGTCCCATCCGAGCCACTCATGCCCTCCTTCCGCGTCACCCCGATCGCCGTCGCGCTGGCCCTGGCTTCGGCGTCGGCTTCCGCTCAAGACGTCTCGAGCTGGGCCCGCGTGCTCGACGACGGCAGCCTTTCGGTCGGCGGCAGGCATGTGCGCCTGCAAGGCGTCTCGATCCCGCCCACCGACCGGCTCTGCGGCCAGCCTGACATGCTGGCGACCTGCGCCCCGCGCGCCGTCCTTCAGCTCATCCGCAAGGTCGGCGCCGAGTTCGTGCGTTGCCAGGACCTCGGCCGCGATGGCGGCAACGCCATGCTTGGGCGCTGCTCGGTGCTCGGAGAAGATCTCGGCGGCTGGATGATCATGAACGGCTGGGCCATGGCCGGGCTGGAGGCGCCGTTCGAGTATGTGCAATGGGAGAGGCTGGCCGAACGGCGCGGCCTCGGCATTTGGGGCCGCCCGGTCGACAACGTCATCATCCGCCCGGCACCCCGGCCGCAGCCGGCCCCTACGCCGGCGAAGCCGGGCTCATGACCGGTGCCGAGACCCGGCCAAGCGCGACGGCACTCGTCGGCTGGCTGCTGTCCGAGGGTCACCGCTTCGACTCGGCCAAGGCCTTTCTCGAAAGCATGGCCCAGCGCCTGATCGATTCCGGCATCCCGCTCTTCCGCTTCACGTTGACCTTGAGCCAGCTCCATCCGGTGTTCCGCGCCGCGAGCTGGGAATGGTGGCGCGACCAGCCGGCGCGGGAGATCGGGCGGCGGCGCGACACGATGACGTCGCGGGTGTTCTCTCACAGCCCGATCGCGCAGGTCATGCGCACGCGGCAACCGCTGCGCCGGCGCCTGGCCGGTCCGGACGCCGAATTCGACTTTCCGGTACTGGAGGAGCTCCGAGACAAGGGCCTCACCGACTACTATGTCTTGCCGCTCGACATGGGTCCTTGGCTACAGGGCGGTATCGTCACCTACGGCACCGACCAAGCCGAAGGCTTCGATGACGACCAGCTGCGTCTTCTCGACGCGATCAGCCCAGCCCTGGCGGCGGTCGGCCAGATCTATGGCAGCCGGCGTTCGATCGAGGGGCTGCTCAATACCTATGTTGGCGGCGAGCCGGCGCGGCGGATCCTTGCCGGCGAGGTCGTGCAGGGCATCGGGCACACGACGCGCGCACTGGTCTGGCTCTGCGACCTCCGGGACTTCACCACGCTGTCTGAGACGCTTGCCCGCGACGAGATGCTGGGGCTCCTCAACGTCTACTTCTCGGTCGCGGTCGAGTCGGTGACCGAGGCCGGCGGCGAGGTCCTGAAGTTCATGGGCGATGCGATCTTCGCGATCTTCCGCTGCGAGAACGGCGATGCCGACGCGGCAACGCGCGCGCTCGCCGCCGCGAATGCGCTGCTCAAGCGCATGGCGACGATCAACGACGAACGCGGCGGTGGCGGCAACTACCCGGAAATCCGCTGCGGCATTGCGCTTCACTTAGGCCCCGTCACCTACGGCAATATCGGCGCACCGGAGCGCCTCGACTTCACGGTGATCGGCCCGGCGGTCAATCTGGTGAGCCGGCTCGCGCAGCTCTGCAAGCCGCTCGGCGAGCAGATCGTGCTCTCGGCCGAAGCCGCAAAGGCCGCGGGCACCAAGACGCGGACCTTGGGCCGCCACAGCTTCAAAGGCATCCTCGGCGAACGCGAGGCCTTCGCGCCGGCCTAAGCGGGGATGATTCTCACCGGTGGGAAGTGCAAGGTCGCGACCGAGCCGCGGCCCGGCGCCGGGCCGATGCTGAGCCGCCCGCCATGGCGCTCGGCCAGCGCCTTGACCAGAGGCAGCGTCAAGACCGAGGCGCCGCCCGGCCCCTCGGCCCGCGACAGCGCCAGCTCGGCATCAGGAGGTCTGAAGCCATGGGTCCCGGCTTCGACCGAGAGCGCCAGCCCGCCGGCCGGCTCGCGTGCGACCCGGACATGCACCTGACCGCCATTGTCGCCGGTGCGGATGGCGAGGTCGATCAGGCGCCGCATCATCTGGCGCAGCCGGCTCGGATCGGCCGAGAGCCTGGGCATGTCGACCGGCAGGCTGTGCATCAGCGCGATGCGGCCGCGGTCGGCCTGGACCCGCATCTGATCCAGCGTCTGGGCGATGAAGGGCCCGAGATCGATCGTCTTGTCGTCGAGCTTGAGCTGGCCGGCATCGATCAGCGCCAGGTCGTGCACGTCCTCGAGCAGCTGGGCGAGCCTTTGGCCGTCGGCACGGATGCGCTGCGCGTATTCGCGCTGCTTGTCGTTGAGCGGGCCCGCAGCGCCGAGGGCGAGCACATCGGACAAGCCCACCACGGTCTTGACCGCGGCAGCCAGCGTCTGCTCGAGGCGCAGCAGAAACTGCGAGAGGTCGCGCCGGCTGGCATCGGCGGCAGCCGAGCCGACGGTCAGACGCGCCGCCTCCTCCTCGAGGCTGCGGCGCTCGGCAGAAGCGCGCCGAATCGCCGGCACGATCGCGATCGCCGTCAACACCAGCACCAGCAGGATGCCGGCGCCGGTCGCGATCTGGATCTGCATCAGGGTCTCGGCGCGGGCGCGGCCTTCCGCCTCGTTCCGCGCGGCGAGACGATCGAGCGCGACCGGCAGGCGTTCCGGCCCGAGATCCATCACCGTACGGTAGGCTGGGCGATCCGCCAGGTCGGCGGCCTCGTTGTCGACCAGCGCGCGCCCGGCGGCGAGGAAGCTGTCGAGCATTCCCTGCACATCGGCGGGGATGGCGGCACGACGCGACAGGCGCTGTCGCTGCTGGATCATCTCATCGAGGACCACCGCCAAGCGGATACGGGCCTCGACCCGCAGGCCTTCATCGGCCGGTTGCGCAAGATCGCGGGCAGCCAATCCCGCCTTCGCCGCCAAGGTGCCGAGCCAGCCCGACAACCCGACGACGACCGCCGGCTCGCCCATCGTCTCGACGACGCGGCGTTGCGCCAGGAGGCCGGCAGCGGCGACCGCGGCCACGGCCAGCAACGCGACAACGCCTCGGATGGCGATGGATCGCACGCCGCGGCGGGTCTTGGGGCTCGCGTCGGGGGCGGTCATTGCCGCCTACAATGCCAAGGGTTGCGGCAGGACGGAACCCGATTCGCGACCGGATGCCGGTCCATGTGAAGGCTCAGGCCGTAACCAAGCTGAGAAGCCGGGCTAGACGCGAAACAGCCTGCCGCGATCGGGCAACGCCTCTCTCACGCCGGCTAGCCTGAGGGCATGCCAGGCCATGGCATGGTTCGAGGAGGTGACCGGCTTGCCGAGCTCGGCTTCCAGGTCCTCGACCAGCGCCGCGACGCGAAGCGAGGTGCAGGCGACGAAGACCCCGTCGACCTCGCGATGGCGGCCGATCTCGAGCGCGGCCGAGCGGACCGAGGATGCGTCGATGCGCGCTACCTCGTTGTCCTCCTCGTGGTTGAAGGAGCCCATTGCCGGCACCGCGAGACCGCGGGCGAGGATGTAATCCCGCATCATGCGGTTGATGCGGTCGATATAGGGCGTGAGCAGCGCGATGCGCCTGCATCCGGCCGCCTTCATGCCGGCAATGGCGGCGCCGATCGGGTTGGTGACGGCGATACCGGGCCGGGCTTCGCGGATGCGGGCCGCCACCTTGTCCTCGCCGATGACCATGGCGCCCGACGTGCAGCCATAGGCGATCACGTCCATCGGCTGGCCGGGGCGGATCACCGCGGTCGCCTGGGTCAGGTCGCGCTCCATGCCCGCCAGCGTCTCCGGCGTGATCTCGCTCGAATTGAAGATGCGGCTCTCGTAGTAGGCGACGCCCGGGATCGCCATGAGCGAGCGCCATTCGTGCTCGATCGTGTGGTCGGTCGCCAGCACGATGAGGCCGATGCGCGCACGGGCGCCGATGCCCTCATCGAGCGTAAAGGGCAGGTTCTGGCGGTTGACGAGAAGATCGTCCGCGGCGGCGAGCGTCATGACGGGACCTCCATGCCGGCGAGATCGAGCTCGGGCTTGCGGCCGGCGACCAGGTCGGCGAGCGCCTGGGCGGTGCCGCAGGACATGGTCCAGCCCATATGGCCGTGGCCGGTGTTGATCCAGAGATTCTCGTAGCGCGAACGCCCGACGATCGGCGTTCCTTCCGGCGTCATCGGTCGGAGGCAGGCCCAGTATTTCGGATGCTCGAAGTCGGCGCCGTTGGGGAAGAGATCGCGTGCCAGGCGGATCATGCCATCGAAATCGCTCGGCTGATGGTCGGTGTTGTAGCCGGAGAACTCGGCGGTCGCGGTCAGGCGCAGCTCGTCGCCCATACGGGCGAAGGCGACGAGATAGCCCTCGTCGACGCCGGCGATGGTCGGCGGCCGATGCTCCGGGCGGATCGGCAAGGTCAGCGAATAGCCCTTAACCGGATAGACTGGCAGGTCGATGCCCATGCGGCGCACCAGCTTCGGCGACTCGCTGGCAAGAGACAGCACATAGGCATCCGCGGTCAGGAGCCCTGCCGATGTCTCGACGCCGACGATCCGCCCGTGCTCGGCGCGGAAACGCGCGACCGTGGTGTTGTAGCGGAAACGATGGCCCAGGCCTTCCAGGCGCTGAGCCAGCTTGCGCGTGAACAGGCAGGAATCGCCACTCTCGTCGTTGGGAGCGAAGATGGCGCCGGCGATCTTGTCCTTCGCTTCCGCGAGCGCCGGCTCGGTCGCGGCCAAACCGGCCGGATCGAGCGTGGTCAGCGCGATGCCCAGATCCTGAAGGATCTTCATCCGAGCCGCGCCTCGCTCGAAGGCTTCCTGCTCGCGGTACAGGAACAGGCAGCCCCTGCGGATCGCGTGATACTGGATGCCGGTCTCCTCGGCGACCTCGTGCAGCTTCTTCTGCGAATAGACGCAGAGCCTCGCCTTGCGCACCGTGTTGATCCGCGTCCTCTCGCTCGTGCACTGAGCGAGGAATTTGAGGCCCCACCGCCACATCTGCGGATCGGGCACGAGCTTGAGGCGGAGCGCCTGGTCGGCCTTGAACAGCGAGCGCAGCAGGATCTTCGGCGCGTTCGGGTTGCCCCAAGGGAAGGCGTGGCCGGGCGTGACCATGCCGGCATTGGCGAAGCTGGTCTCCGACGCAGCATCGGCCTGGCGGTCGACGACCTCGACCTCATGGCCGTCGCGGGCGAGGAAATGCGCGGCGGTGACGCCGGCGAGACCTGCACCCAGGACCAGAATGCGCATTCAACCTCCTCGCCCCGGCATCATCCCCCCACCCCATCCCTCCCTCTTGCGGGGGAGGGATGGGGTGGGGGGACTCGTGACTAAAGCACTTCCTTCAGAGCGGTCAGCACCGCATCCGTATCCTCGGGCGTGCCAAGGGTGATGCGGATGTGGTTCTCGTAGGGCGGCCCGCCGACCGGCACGATCATGATGCCCTTCCGGGCGAGCGCCGACACCACGTCGCTCGCCGGCTTCGACGTCTTCACGCAGACGAAATTCGCCGCCGAGGGCAGCGGCGAGAGACCCATAGCCTTGAGGCCAACGGCAAGCCGGTCGCGCTCGGCCGCGGTGCGCTTCTGCGAGGCGCGGGCGTAGGGCTCGTCCGAGAGCGCGGCGAGCGCGGCGGCCTGCGCCAGGCGGTTGACGTTGAAGACGCCGCGCACCCGGTTGATACCCTCGACGATCTCGTCATGGCTCGCCAGTGCATAGCCGACGCGGAGCCCTGCGAGGTTGTATGCTTTGGAGAAGGTGCGCAACACCAGCCACGGGGCCTTCCGCGCCTTCAAAGCCTTCAGCACGTCGGGGCCGCCGGCGAGCCGGCCGAACTCGTAATAGGCCTCATCGATCACCAGCAGCGTTGTCTTCGGAACGCCGGCGATCAGCTTGTCGAGGGCGACTTGCGAGAGCAGCGCGCCGGTCGGGTTGTTCGGCGTCGCCGCGATCACCATGCGCGGTACGGGCGTGCAGGCCGCCAGCATCGCGTCCACATCGTTGGCGCCCTCGGCATCGACCGGCACGATGGAGAGTTCGGCACCGGCAATCCTCGCCGCTGTCTGGTAGGGCTGGAACGATGGGCTGGGCACGACAATACGCGAGCCCGCCTCCATGAAGGCGGTGCCCATCAGCATGATCAGCTCATGACTGCCATTGCCGAAGGCGATGCGCGAGACGGGAACCTCGGTGCGGTCGGAGATCGCCTCGGCCAGCGCGCGCGCCCTCGGGTCGGGATAGCGGTTGGCATTGACGACCGCCGCGGCGACGGCGGCCGCGACCTTGGGCGAAGGCGGCTCGGCCGACTCGTTCAGGCTCATGCGCCGGAGCGCGCCGGGCTTGGCGTTCAGATCCTCTTCGATCTGCGGCCCGCGATGCGGCGGCAGAGCGGCGACGGAGCGGCGCAGGACACCGGCTGCGGTGTCCGAGTTCTGGGACATCTTTGACAATCCTCGCCCGGCTGGGACGAGAGACTAGTTCAGGGTTGCCACCCGCGGATAGCCCGTCTTTCAGACCGGCTTCACCGTCGGCGGGATCGGCATCGCGATCGCGTCGTCGATGCCTCGCTCGTGCGGCACCAGCGCGTTCTGGATACCCTGCATCGAGCCGATCTTGACCGCGGCCTTGCAGGCCTCGGCCCAGGCGACCCGCATCGCGTACATACCCTCGACCGCCTGCTTGTTCTCGTAGACATAGATGATCAAAAGCAGGCTATCGATATAGAACTGCTTGCTGCCGACCACCGTCGCCTTGAGCCGGTCGAGATTGCGCAGATGCTGCTGCATGACGACGATCTGGCGCTTGAAGGCCTGAATTATCTTGTCGGCAAGCACGACGTTCTCCGGCATCGCCTTCACCGCCTCGCAGGCGCGAAGCTCGTTCGCCGGCTCCATCGCCTCGTCGAAGGATCGCCAGACGCGATACCAGACATCGATGCGCACGCAGGCACGGACGGCTTCCTGTTGAATCGTAGTCAGGATGCGGTCGGCGGTAAGCCGGAACTTGGGGATGCCGCATCCGGACAGCCGGACGGCGATCATGCGGTACTTGTCGGCGAAGTCGATCAACTCGGCCTGGGAAAGCGCCTTGAATCGTGAGAGCGCACCCATGACGACATCGACGCTTGAGCGGACCGCTTCCTCCTCGCTCCTCGGCGGCTGCAGGAAGATCAGAACGCTCTCGGGCAAGGGATGTCCCATCTCGATCGTATCGGCGATGCCCGTCGAAAGCAGCTTGGTGATGATCATCACGACACAGGCATTGTAGGGGTCGTCGAGGCCGTACTCCTTGAGCAGGCCAGCGGTGCGGCCGTGACGGATGAACTCGACGCCCTTGACCCCGAGCTGGTCGAGCACGTTCACTTGGCCGTCGGCGATGCTGAAGCTGAGCTTGGCGCCGACCAGGAGCGTACGACGTTCGCGCAGGCGGAAAGCCTTGCCCTTCTGGAGATCTTCCAGGACCTCCTTCTCGATCTCGCTGTAGTTGACCTTGACGTTCTTGAAGCCGAGGCCTTCGAGCTCGGCGGCGCAGTCGCGGAGAAATCCGGACAGCACGGCCCCTTGGGTCCGGTCGACCTGGATGGGTGCGTTCAGGGCATTCTCAAGGGCCATGACGTCCTGCGACCTGCAAACCGATCCGCAGCCGAGCGGACGACTCCCGAAACCTAGAGAAAAATGGCGTCCCGCTCAATGCGGCTTGTGCGCGCGCCCATAGCCGCGAAGGCGGTCGTAGGCCGCACGTTGATCAGAGCTCAGCAGGCCGTGCATGTCGATATGCGCGGCCAGGTGCACCGTCCGGAGCTGACCGCGAAGCCGGGCGATCCGCTCACTCGCCTCGGCCACTGCCGCCGGCGTCGCTTTGCCCTCGGTGGAAAGGCGGTCGAGAGCCGCCTCAGCGGCGATCACCTGCTCGCCGATCGGGCGTGCCGCATCGCGCATCGAGGCGAAGGACTGTTCCGCCGCGACGCGTTGCACCGGTGTCAGATGAAGCGCTTCAGCCAAGTCGAGCACATGGCGCGGTCCCGGATACCCATTGAGCTCGGCAGGCAGCGCCATGCTCATGCCGGCACCGGAGCGGAGGTCGGCGATCTCCTGCTCGGAGAGCGCAGCGACAGCACGCTGGGCGTGGCCCGCATAAGGCGAATGCGTCTGCGCCTCGGCGAGGCCGGAGAGAAGAAGCACGACAAGAGCGGTGCGGAGGATCATTAGCCGAGCCTATTGAGACCGTCGAAGGCCGCTGTCTTGTAGCACTCGGCCAGCGTCGGGTAGTTGAAGACCGTGTTGACGAAGTAGTCGATGGTGCCGCCGAGCGCGAGCACGGCCTGGCCGATATGGATCAGCTCGCTCGCGCCCTCTCCGATGATGTGAACGCCGAGCAGCTCGCGTGTGTCGCAATGGAAGAGCAGCTTCAGCAGACCGCCGGTGTCGCCGATGATCTGGCCGCGCGCGATCTCGTTGTAGCGCGCCTTGCCGACCTCGTAGGGAACGCCGGCTTCGGTCAGCTCGGCCTCGGTCTTCCCCACGGTGGAGATCTCCGGGATCGTGTAGATGCCATAGGGAAAGAGCCCCGGCATCGACTTGGCCGGAACGCCGAAGGAGTGCGAGGCCGCGAGCCTGCCCTGCTCCATCGAGGTCGAGGCCAATGAGGGAAAGCCGATCACATCACCGACGGCATAGATGTGCGGGACCGAGGTCTGGTAGTTCTCGTTGACCTGGATCCGGCCGCGGCTGTCCGCCTTCACGCCGGCGGCATCAAGGTTGAGCTTCTCGGTGGCGCCGGTGCGCCCGATCGAGTAGAGCGCAGCATCGGTCACCACCTGCTTGCCGGAGGCCAGCTTGATCCGAACATGCTGGCCGCGGTCGTCGGCGAAGGTTTCGATGCCGCTGACCTCCTCGCCAAGCCGCAGCGTCACCCGGTTCTGGTGCATGTGATAGGCGAGCGCCTGGGTGATCTCGGTGTCGATGAAGGGAAGCAGCGTGGTCCGCTTGTCGATCAAGGTCACGCGGATGCCGAGGGCAGCGAAGATCGTCGCATACTCGGCGCCGATGACGCCGGCGCCGACCACCGCGAGCGAGCGCGGCAGCTTCTGCAGCGTCAGCACGTCGTCCGAGATGAAGACGGACTGGCCGTCGAAAGGGATGTGCTTGTCCTGGGTCGCGTGCGTGCCGCAGGCGATGACGACGGCGGTGGCGGAGACGTCGCGGTGGCCCTTGCCGTTGAGATTGGTCAGGCGGATTGTGTTGGCGTCGACGAATCCCGCCGAGGCCTCGAACATCTCGATGCGGTTGCGCATGAGCTGGTGGCGCGTCACGTCGATTTCGTGGCGGATCACATGGGAGGTGCGGAACAGCAGGTCCTGAATGCCGATGTTCTGCTTCACCGTGTATGACGCGCCGTAGATCCCGCGCTCGCGATAGCCCGAGAGGTGCAGGACCGCCTCGCGCAGCGTCTTGGACGGGATCGTGCCGGTGTTGATGCAGACGCCGCCGACCACCTGGCGGTGCTCGACCAGGGCAACCTTCTTGTCGAGCTTGGCCGCGGCGATCGCCGCCCGCTGGCCGGCAGGCCCCGAGCCGATCACCACCAGATCAAAGTCATGCGCCATGCGCGCTCCCCTGTCTCTCCGACCGGAAGGAGGAGACTAGCCGATTTCGGTTGCGAGTTCCTTAATACGCAAGGGCTTGCGGGTCAGTACCTCGAACCGCCCAACTATCAAGGCCGCGGTCACGGCTAGCCCGATGGCAAGCCCGATCCAGACCCCGACGCCACGCCAGCCGACCCAGAAGCCCAGGAAAGCCGCGATCGGGAAGCCGACCAGCCAATAGCCGAAGGCGGCGATGATCATCGGCCAACGCGTGTCCTTGAGGCCGCGGAGCGAACCGGCGCCGACCGCCTGGGTCGAGTCCACCAGCTGGAAGATCGCGGCAATGGCAAGGTATGTCGCGGCCAGGCTGGCGACCAGCGGCGCCGTGCTGCCGTCGATGAAGACGGCGACCAGCGGGCCCGGCACGAACCAGAAGATCAGCGCCGCTGCCAGCATGAAGCCGCCGGAGAGCACCAGCGCTACATGCGCGGCGAGCCGTGCCCCCGTCATGTCGCCGGCGCCGATGCTGTAGCCGACCCGCACGGTCGCCGCCTGGGCCAATCCCATCGGCACCATGAAGGTCATCGACGCCCATTGCACCGCGATCTGGTGGGCGGCGAGCTCCTCAGTCGAGAGGATGCCCATCAGCATGACCGCGCCCGAGAAGCACGAGACTTCGAGGAGGAGCGTGGTCCCGATCGGCAGGCCCAGCTTCAGCAGCATGGCGATGCGTTCCCAGTCCGGCCGCCAGGGAAACCACAGGTGGCGGCGCAGCTTCGGCACCGCGACCACGTAGCCGGCAAGCGCCATGAAGGACAGAAGGCTGACCAGGCTGGTAGCGAGTCCGACCCCGACGAGACCGAGCTCGGGCGCACCGAAGCGTCCGAACAGGAACGCGTAGACCAGCACGGCATTCAGCGGCACGCTGAGCACCGCGACCACGAGGACGATGCGGGTGTGGCCATAGGTGGCCATGAAGCCGCGCAGCGTGATGAACCAGTTGGCGAGCAGGAAGCTCGGCGCCATGGTGAGGGCGTAGAGGCCGCCGGCAGCGGCGTTCTCCGGGGTCTGGCCGAACAGAAGCAGAAGCTGCTCGCTCTGCGTCAGCAGCAGCGCCAGCGGAAGCGCGACCAGCGTGGTCGCGATCAGGCTCTGAGGCAGCAGATAGCCGATCTCGCCCGGCCGTCGCGCGCCGCGGGCCTGCGCCATCGGGCCGCCGGCAGCATAGGCCACGCCCATGGCGAAGACGAACAAGGTCACCCAAAGATTGAAGCCGAGCGAGCCCGCGGCAAGCGTCTCCGGCCCGACCCAGCCCATCATCAGGACATCGGTCGAGGTCTGGGCGATATGCGCCAGCTGCGAGCCGACCAGCGGCAGGCCGAGCACGAGAGTGGCTTTGGCCTCGGCGCGCCAGGCGCCCGAGGTTGGCTTTACGGCGGTCATGGTTGAGGCCGGAACGGGGGCCGCCACCATAGCGGGGAGAAAGGTCAGGTCAAGGCGGGGGCTCCCCTGAATTGCAGGATCGTCTTGCGCCCCGAAGCACCCGGGAACGCTTGCGGGGGAAAAGCCCCGTCCCTATGCTCCGCGCCGATTTTCCTGCCCTTTCTTCAAGAGTCCCCCATGGCCGACCCCATCAAGCGCGTCGTGCTCGCCTATTCCGGCGGCCTCGACACCTCGATCATCCTCAAATGGATCCAGGAGACCTATCGCGCCGAGCTGGTGACCTTCACGGCCGATCTGGGCCAAGGCGAGGAGCTGGAGCCGGCGCGCAAGAAGGCCGAGATGCTGGGCGCCAAGAAGATCTATGTCGAGGACCTGCGCGAGGAGTTCGTGCGCGACTTCGTCATGCCGATGTTCCGCGCAAACACGCTCTACGAGGGCTGCTACCTGCTCGGCACCTCGATCGCCAGGCCGCTGATCGCCAAGCGCCAGATCGAGATCGCCGAGGAGACCGGCGCCGACGCGGTCGCCCATGGCGCCACCGGCAAGGGCAACGACCAGGTGCGCTTCGAGCTGACCTATTACGCGCTCAAGCCCGACATCAAGATCGTCGCCCCCTGGCGCGAGTGGAAGCTCTCCTCGCGCACGGCGCTGATCGACTACGCCGAGAAGAACCAGATCCCGATCGCCAAGGACAAGCGCGGCGAGGCGCCGTTCTCGGTCGACGCCAACCTCCTGCACATCTCGGCCGAAGGCAAGGTGCTGGAAGACCCGTGGCAGGAGCCGCCGCCTTACGTCTACAGCCGTACCGTCTCGCCCGAGGAGGCTCCGGACAAGGCGACCATCGTCGAGATCGAGTTCGAGAAGGGCGACCCGGTCGCCGTCGACGGCAAGCGGCTGTCGCCGGCGGCCCTCCTGACCAGGCTCAACGAGCTCGGCGGCAAGAACGGCATCGGCCGCCTCGACCTGGTCGAGAACCGCTTCGTCGGCATGAAGAGCCGCGGCGTCTACGAGACCCCCGGCGGCACCATCTGGCATGTCGCGCACCGCGCGATCGAGAGCATCACCCTCGACCGCGGCCAGGCGCATCTGAAGGACGAGCTGATGCCGCGCTACGCCGAGCTTATCTACAACGGCTTCTGGTTCTCGCCCGAGCGCCGCATGATCCAGGCGGCGATCGACGACAGCCAGAAGCGCGTCAACGGCACCGCGCGGCTCAAGCTCTACAAGGGCAATGTCCAGGTGATCGGGCGCAAATCGCCGAACAGCCTCTACCGCCTCGACTACGTCACCTTCGAGGAGGACTCGGTCTATAACCAAAAGGACGCCGAGGGCTTCATCAAGCTGAACGCCCTCCGCCTGCGCATCGGCAAGATTGCCGGGATCTGATCCCCGTTGGGCTACCGCTTCGCGCGGCGTTCCGCCGAGGTCAGCGTGTTACGCAGGAGGCAGGCGATGGTCATCGGACCGACGCCGCCCGGCACCGGCGTAATGGCGCTGGCGACCTTGGCCGCGGCGTCATAGTCGACATCGCCGACCAGCCGGTTCTTGCCGCCCTCCTCGATGCGGTTGATGCCGACATCGATGACCGCCGCTCCCGGCTTGATCCAGTCTCCCTGGATCATGCGCGGACGCCCGACCGCGGCGATCACGACGTCGGCGCGGCGGCAGACGGCGGCGAGATCCTTCGTGCGCGAATGCGCAATGGTGACGGTGGCATTGCGCCGGAGCAGGAGCTGGGTCACCGGCTTGCCGACGAGGTTCGAGCGGCCGACCACGACCACCTCCGCGCCTTCGAGCTTAACGCCGGCTTCGTCGAGGAGAACGAGGCATCCAAGCGGCGTACAGGGAAAGAGCCCGTCGAAGCCGACCGCGAGGCGGCCGGCATTGACGACGTTGAAGCCGTCGACGTCCTTGGCAGGATCGATCGTGTCGATCACGCGGTCGGCGTTGATGTGCTTGGGCACCGGAAGCTGGAAGAGGATGCCGTCGATCTTCGGATCGTCGTTGAGCTTGCCCACCAGCGCCAGCACCTCGGCCTCGGAGGCCTCAGCCGGGAGCTTGTGCTCGACCGAGAGCATGCCGGCGGCAATGGTCGCCTTGCCCTTGTTGCGCACATAGACTTGGCTCGCCGGGTCCTCGCCGACCAGCACGACGGCCAGGCCCGGCGCGCGGCCATGCGTCTTTACGAAGGCGGCCACCTTGGCCGCGGTCTCGGCGTTGAGCTTGTCCGCGACCGCCTTGCCGTCGATGATCCTCGCCGTCATCCCAGAGCCTTCTTCAGGCGCTGCGCCAGCTCGCCGGCGTCGCCCTCAATAAACAGTGTCTTGGTGCGGTCGCTGTGGCCGCGCCGGATCTCGACGTCGCATTTCGGCAGGTCGAGCGCGCCCGAGACGAGCTCGATCAGGGCCCGGTTGGCGGCGCCATCGGCCGGCGGTGCCGTCACCCAGGCCTTGAGCACGGGCCTGCCGGCCGCGACCGTCGCGGCTGCGCCGAGGCGGGCGCGGCTCGCCTTCGGCGTCACGCGGATGGTGAGGAGAGCGCCGCCCTGGGCCGGCGTCAGAAGATGTACCAATTGACGAAGTCGCGGATGAAGTAGATCAGCAGGATCAGGATGATCGGCGAGATGTCGATACCGCCGAGATTGGGCAGCACGCGGCGGATGGGCCTGAGCACCGGCTCGGTGATGCGGTCGAGGAAGTCGCCGACGATCGAGACGAAGCGGTTCCGCGTGTTGATCACGTTGAACGCGACGAGCCAGCTCAGGATCACCCAGACGATCAGGCACCAGATGTAGAGCTCGACGACCGCATTGAAGAGGTTCTGAAACGGGTTCGCCATGCCGCCGATGCTTCCTCATGGACGTGTTGGCGGTGACGGTAACGGGCGACCGAAGGCGGCGCAAGCCGCGCGGAACGTCGCCGGCCATCGACGTACGGGGACGTGCCCATTACTTTGACCGCCGGAACGAACGGCCCGGCTTCCTCGGCGCTGTGCTCGACGTGCTTCTGAACTGGCGTCTCGCCGACTCCAGCCCCGGCCGACGCCGAGGAGGTCTCATGCAACGTCTCTTGGCGACAATCGTCGTGGTCGTCGCTTTCGCCTCGCCCGGCATTGCCGGGTTCCTCGGCGGCAAGGATCTCCACGGCCATTGCACCGCGCCATCGATCGACGAGCGCTATATCTGCATCAGCTACATCATGGGCGTGATCGACACGACCCAGCATCTGCTGCCGCGCACCGACCCCGGCCGCGCCTGCATCCCTGCCGGTGTCGGGGCTCAAGAGACGATCGAGAAGATCATCGCGTATCTGAAGACCGACACCGAGCGGCGCGATTCGCCGGCCGAAATCCTGATTGGCCACGCGCTGAAGACGGTCTATCCCTGCAAGAGCTGAAGCAAGGTTGGCATGGGCGGCGATCTCAGCGAGACCGGCTCGGGCATGGGCCCGGCGCCCAACATCGCCTCGGCCATGGATGCCCACATCCTTTCGGACCGCGGCACCTGGCTCGCTTTCAGGAACCGGGCGAACCTCAAGATCCTTTCGGAGGGCGATGCGCGCCTGTTCAACCAGTACGGCGTCATGCTGGCGAACCCGGCCCGCCACGCGCATGTGAAGCGCGACCTCGGCATGGACTTCGTCAACTGGATCACAGGCGCCGACGGCCAGCAGGCGGTCGCCGCCTATCGTATCGACGGCGAGCCGCTGTTCTTCCCGAACGCCAAGCCGGGCGGCAGCTGACCCTCACGCCCCCTGGACGGCGACGACCGCCCCGTGCTCCGGGTGCCGGTGGCGCCAGACGAGCCAGCCGATGATCGCGACGTTCGACAGGTTGAACAGTACGCCAACCAGGAAGGCCGGGCGGTAGTCGAGCGCAAGGTCGAAGACCGCGCCGCCGACCCAAGCGCCCATCGCCATGCCGAGCGTGCCGAAGAGGTAGAGCGCGCCCATGCGCCAACCAGCCTCGTTGGCGGGGAAGATGTCGCGCACGACCAGCGAGTAGGCCGGGACGATCCCGCCAAAGGCGAGGCCATAGGCGACCGACAGGATGTAGAGCGGGATCATGCCGTCGATAACGATGTAGAGGGCGAGCGCGATCGCCTGGGCGGCGGCGCCGTAAAGAATGGTCTTCAGGCCGCCGACCCGGTCTGAAAGCTTGCCCCAGTAGAGGCGGCTGAGGAAGGCCGAGCCCAGCAGCAGCGACAGCATCTCCGCACCGCGCGCCGCCGCGATGCCGAGGTCGGTACAGTAGGCAACGATATGCGTCAGCGGCATCGCCATGGCGACGCAGCAGCCGACGATGGCGAGGCAGAGCAGGAAGAGCACGAGATTGCCGTTGAGGCCGAGTACGCGGTCGCCCTTCTGCGGCTCGCGCACGCCGGCACGCACCGGCGAGACCGGTGGCCGGTGGCGCAGCAGGAAGCAGAGGGGGATCATCGTCGCCATCGCCAGGAGTCCCCACCAGAACATCGTCTCGCGCCAACCCCAGTTCTCCACCGTGTAGCTGAGGATCGGCGGCCAGACGAAGCCGCCGACGCTCTGGCCGCTGCCGGCAAGCGCAACGGCGACGCCGCGGCGCTTGTCGAACCAGCGCGTGGTGTTGGCGATCAGCGGCGCGAAGGTGGTGGCGTTGCCGAGCAGCCCGAACAGCACGCCATGGGCGAAGTAGAGCTGCGCCATGCCTTCCGCGTAGCTGGCGACGATGGCGCCGAGCCCGATCATGACCGCACCGACCAGCGTGATCCAATGCACACCGACGCGATCGGCGAACCAGCCCATGGCGATGCCGCCGATGCCGGCGCCGATGTAGGTCGCCGAGCTGGCAAGGGACGGCACCGAGCGTGGCCAGTCGAACTCGGCGGCGATGATCTTGAGCGCGACGACGGTGATGTAGGGGCCGCCGAAGGCGATGGCCATCAGCAGCATCGACACAGTCGCAATCTGCCAGCCGAGCGGCGATTCGACCGAAGGAGCAGCTTCTCTCAAGGCACGTCCGGGAGGGAAAGCGTGAACGGGACGCCCATCGTGCCACAGCCTCAGCGGCGCCGTAACCCTCCAGCGAGGAACGCGGACGACCGTAGAGTACTAGGGCCCCGCCGAAGAGGAGCGGAGCGCGCAAACTCACACGGCCGTCACGCTATCGAAGAAAACTCTCCTCGCCGCGCATTCGTGCTCCCTCTCCCGGCGAAGCCGGGGAGGAGGTACGAGGCCGACCGCAGGCGTCTACGCCGGCGACCAGCTCGCGCTCTCGTCGAGGGGGTAGAGCGGCCGCGGCGCCCGCTTGAGCGTGAGGTTGCGCATGTTGCCGAGCGTCGGTCCGGGCGTGTCCGCCATCAGGATGCGGTCGGCGAAAGGCCCGTAGGCGACGCGGAAATGCGAGGGCGACTTGACGAAGACAAGCCCCGCCTCGGTGGGATCGAGGCCGACCGAATAGTACATGCCGGTATCCCACTCCATCGCCGGGTAGGAGCGCACGGCAATGCGGATCGCGCCGATGGCGAGCACGGCCGTCAGCCCGTTGTCGATCTTCATGCCCTTCGCCCCTTTATCGCGCTGGGCGTAGACGCCTTCCGAGATCGTCGTCACGCGCGCGGTCACTTCGATCGGCGTGCCGGCATCCTTGGTGATCTTGTAGCCGAGCCTGAATTTCTTCGTGGTGCCGACGCCGGCGGCGGCCGCTTCCCTGGCGACCTCGGGATCGACGAAGGAGAGGAGGCTCGGCCGCTCCCACTTGTCCGCCCCCTTCTTCAAGAGTCCCGCCAGCACCGCAGTCGAATCTGAAGCCGAGCCGCCGGTCGGTGCATCGCCTGAGTCGCCGACGACGGTAACGCCCGACGACTTCATCGCGATCTCGATTGTCTCCTCAACCGGCAGCAGGTTGGTCTCGAACTCCTTGCGGCGGTTCCAGACCATGCTCGCGAGCTCGTTCGCGGCGGCATCGCATGTCGCCTGGTCGCCGTCGCCGCAGACCAGCACGGCGAAGCCCAGATCCGGCAGGTCGAGCCAGGGTTGGACCGGGAAGAGCGAGGCATGAAGGACCTCGCCCTTGGCCTCCATCTCACGGGCGCGCTCGACCACGGGCCTGAGCGGCCCGTCGGTGGTTCGCGTCACCATCGGGCTCACCAGCAGCGGCAGCTTGACGAGCGACATCACCGGCTTCTTCTTGCCGGCGAGCGTGTCCAGCATGAGCTGCGCCGTGCGCTCGCCGGTCTCGAACATGTCGATATGCGGGTATTCCTTGTAGCCGACATGGAAGACGTTCGGCTGCAGCATGCGGCGCGTGATCAACGCGTGCAGGTCGAAGCTGACGCCAATCGGCACGTCCGGGCCGACATGCCTGCGCACCATCTCGATAATCGCGCCGTCGGGGTCGTCCTCGCCTTCCGCGGCCATGGCGCCGTGCAGAGCCAGCAGCACCGCATCGACCTTACCCGCAGCCTTGAGCCGGCTCATCAGCTCGCCGGTCAGCGTCTCGTAGGTCTCGCGCGTCAGCGTGCCGGACGCGCAGGCCGATGTCGCCAGCAGCGGCACCACCTGGACGTTCGATGAGCGCAGCACCGAGAGCATGCCCGGAATCTCGATGCGCTGGCCTTCGAGCCCGTCGAGCATCTCTTCGCCCTTGAGGTAGTAGTAGCGCTGGAAGGTCTCGAGCGTGGTCGGGATCGGCGAAAACGTGTTGGTTTCCTGGAGGATCTGGGCGACGGCGATGCGCATGCGGGCCTCGGCGAAATAAGATCAGGCAATGGTGGCCAGGAGCGCGCTTCTGCGGCAAGCTCCTTCGCCTTCTTGAGGAAGACCTGAGGAAAAATGGACGCGATCGAGGCGATTGACGATCTGGCGCTGGACGGCACGACCAAGGGCATCCCCTTTGCCGAGGGAACGATCCGGCTCGGCGATGTCGGCGCAAAGGGCTGGAACGTGATCAGGGGCGACATCGCCCTGCCGGCGATGACGCTGCGCGACTCCGCGGTCGCCAACAACCTCGCCTTGATGCGCGATATTGCCGCCAGCCACGGGATCTCGCTGGCCCCGCACGCCAAGACCACCGGGGCCCCGCAGCTTTACCGGATGATGCTCAAGGATGGCGGCGCATGGGGCTTCACCGCGGCGACCGTGCAGCAGGCGCTGCTGGCGGCCCGCACCGGGGCGAAGAACGTGCTGCTGGCGAACCAGCTGGCGGCGCCGGCAAACGTCGCGCACTTCGTCGGCCTGATGAAGACGTTTCCCCAGACGAAATTCATCGCTCTGGTCGATTCGGCCGCGGGCGCCGAGATGCTGGCGAAATGGGCGAAGCCGCATCTGAACGGCAAGAAGCTCAGTCTGCTGATCGAGATGGGGCCGGTAGGCGGCCGCGCCGGCGCGCGCACCCTCGACCAGGCGAAGGCGACGATCGCTGCGGTGACATCGGCGCCGGAGCTGCAGCTCCTCGGCGTCGAGGCCTATGAGGGCGGCGTCAAGGCGCCCACGCCGGAGGAGGTCTGGGGCGGCATCGACCGTCTGCTCGATCTCATGCTCGCGGTCTTCGACCATGGTCGGCAGATCGGCGCTTTCGCGCCGGGCGAGGAGATCATCCTCTCCGCTGGCAGCTCGACCTCCTTCGACCAGACCATCCGCCGCTTCGGCCATCTCTCCAAGGACAACGGCGTGCGTATCGTCGTCCGCGGCGGCGCCTTCCTCGCCCTCGACCATGGATTTTACCGCCGGCGCGCGCTCGACATGGACAAGCGCGGGCGGCTTTCAATGGCCGGCGGCAAGACCGGCTCGGCCAGCGACTTCAAGCCCGGCCTCGAGCTTTGGGCCGCGGTGCAGTCCTTGCCCGATCCGCGGCTCGCGATCATGACCATGGGCATGCGCGACCTGCCCTACGACATCGAGTTGCCGATCCCGCTCCAGCGCTTCCGCGACGGTAGGCTGATCGAGAATCTCGGCTCCGGCTGGAGGATGACGAAGTCGAACGACCAGCACTGCTATGTCGAGTATCCCGACGGCGCCGATGTCCGGATCGGCGACATCCTCTCCTTCGGCATCTCGCACACCTCGACCGCCTTCGACAAATGGGACGTGGTCTGGCGCATCGACGACGACTTCACCGTCACCGGCGCGGTGAAGACATTCTTTTGATCGGCAGCAGCGTGCGCGGCATTACCCCCCACCCTAACCCTCCCCCGCAAGGGGGGAGGGAATACGAAAAGGCACCATCGCCTCTTGCCCCTCCCCCCTTGACGGGGGAGGGATGGGGTGGGGGTGGAGCGAAGCGCGAGGTCTCTCATGGGTGAGCACGCCTATGGCCAGCCACTGACGCGGCTCGAGGACGACGCGCTGCTGCGCGGCGAGGGGCGCTTCACCGACGACATCAGGCTCGAGCGCGAGGCGCGCGCCGTCATCCTGCGTTCGCCTCACGCGCATGCGCGGCTCCGATCGGTCGACGCGAGCGCCGCCAGGAAGCTGCCGGGCGTGCTCGCGGTGCTGACCGGCGCAGATGTTGCCATCGACGGGCCAGGCCCGGTGCTCTCCGAGCTCAGTCTCCCGACCTTCCCCAAGAACGGGCCGAAACCCGGCACCGTCGTAAAGCCTGAACTGCCGGTGCTGGCGCAGGGCCGAGTGCGCTTCGTCGGCGAGCCGGTGGCGATGGTCGTCGCCGAGACCGAGGAAGCCGCACGCGACGCGATCGAGGCAATCGAGATCGACTACGAGATGCTGCCGGCGGTCATCGACATGCAGGCGGCGATCGCGGATGCGCCGGCGATCTGGCCGGGGGCGCCTCAGAACATCGCCTTCGAATGGCATGGCGGCGATCCCGAAGCGACCGAGGCCGCCTTCGCCAAAGCGGCCCAAGTCTCGCGTCTTACCGTGGTCAACAACCGCGTTTCCGGCGCGGCGATCGAGACGCGGGTCGCCCTCGGCGTCTTCGAAGGGCGCTACACGCTGACCACCGGCACGCAGATGCCCCACGGCATCAAGGCGACGCTGGCGCGCATGCTGCGCGTCGAGCCGAGCGCGATCCGCGTCGTCTCCGAAGATGTCGGCGGCGGCTTCGGGCTCAAGAACGCGCTCTATGCCGAGCATGCGCTGGTGCTGTGGGCGGCGAAGAGGCTGGGCCGGCCGGTGCGCTGGGTCTCCGACCGCGCCGAGGCCTTCTCCTCCGACTATGCGGCACGCGACAACCTGACCACGGTCGAGCTGGCGATGGACGCCGAGGGCCGCTTCCTCGGCATGCGCGTCGACGGTCTCGCGGCACTCGGCGCCTATATCTCGCCCAAGGGACTTAATTCGCCGGTCAACAACTCGCCGGCCTTCGCCGGGGTCTACCGAACGCCGGCGATCCATGTGCGGGTTCGCGGCGTCTTCACCAACACTGCCTCGACCGATGTCTATCGCGGCGCCGGCCGCCCGGAGGCGCTCTATGCGCTCGAGCGCGCCGTCGATGCGGCGGCGCGCGAGACCGGGCGCGATGCGGTGGCGCTGCGCAAGCTCAACCTGATCCAGCCTGCCGACCTGCCGCGGGCGACGCCGCTCGGCCTGCTCTACGACTCCGGATACTTCGAGGACATCCTCGACCGCGCGCTCGCGGAGGCGAAGCATCGCCAGTTCCCGGCGCGCCGCGACGACAGCGCGGCTCGCGGCAAGCTGCGCGGCTTTGGCTTCGCGCATCTCTGCGAGCGTGTCGCCGGCGCCTGGGTCGAGAACACCGAGCTTCGCATCGAGAACGGCAAGGCCACGGTCTATGCCGGCACCATGGGCAACGGCCAGGGCCACCACACCTTCTATGCGCATCTGGTGGCGATCCGGCTTGGCATAAGGCCGGAGGAGATCGGATTCGTGCAGGGCGACACCGACAGACTCGCCGAAGGCCATGGCACCGGCGGCTCGGCCTCGCTCGTGCTCGGCGGCTCGGCGCTCCAGGGCGCGATCGACGAGGTGATCCGGAAGGTGAAGCCGAAGGCGGCCGAGCGCCTGGAAGCGGCCGAGGTCGATATCGAGTTCGACGATGGTCACTACCTCGTCGCCGGCACCGACCGGAAGGTCGCGTTCACCGCGCTGATGCCCGGGCTCGACGTCACCGGCTATCACCTGTTCAAGCCGACCAACCACACCTATCCCAACGGCTGCCATGTCGCCGAGGTCGAGGTCGACCCGGAGACCGGCGTGGTCGAGATCCAGCGCTACCTCATCGTCCATGATTTCGGCGTGGTGCTGAACCCGCTGCTGCTGAAAGGTCAGATCGACGGCGGCGTCGCTCAAGGCCTGGGGCAAGCGATGATGGAGGAGATCCGCTACGGCAAGGACGGCCAGCTGCTGACCGGCAGCCTGATGGACTACACGCTGCCGCGCGCCGCCGACTTCCCGCCCTTCGAGTTCATCTCCGCGCCGACGCCGGCGCCGACCAACCCGATGGGGGTGAAGGGCTGCGGCGAGGCCGGCTGCGCCGCCGCACCGCCCGCGGTGGTCAATGCCGTGATCGATGCGCTGTCGGGTTACGGCGTCCGCCACATCGACATGCCGCTGACGCCGGAGAAAGTCTGGCGGGCGATGCAAGGAGCCTGAGTCAGGCTCAGCGCAGGCAGAGAAACGCCTTCATCGTGCCGTAGCGCTTCATCGCGGCGAAGGGCTCGCGATCCTGTAGCCCGGTTGGTGGCGGCGCGATCTGCTCGACCGACTTGAACCCGAGTAGCCGCATGGATTCGCGGAAGAGCTTGATCGACATCGCCGTCCCGTCGTTGAAGCAGTTCGGGAACGGCAGGGTGACGTTCCAGTTCGATACCGAGTTGTAGCGAAACAAGTAGTCGTCGTCCTCGATGAAGCCGCTGTAGATCAGCAGTGCCCGCCTTGCGTGCCGCGACAGTGTCGACAGGAAATAGAGCGGCTCCGACATGTGGCAAAGAAGAGCCGAATTCGTCACGATGTCGAAGGTCTCCTCGAAAGGCGTGGCGTTGACTCCGTCCGGCGCCGTGTAGAGAAGGTGGTGATCGGACGAGTAGCCGCCCGACAGGAACTCGGCCTTCGCCCCCGTGATCGCGTTCAGAGCGCCGACGCTCACGCTCAAGATTGTTCGGGAGCCGGGGTCGAGTCCGACCGCGCGGCTGCAGCCCCTTAGGGACGCGCTGACCGGGAAGTAGCCGTTGTTGCAGGCGACATCGAGCAGCGTACCGCCGGGAACCTGGACGGTGACGACCTCGATGAAGTTGTCATAGGTGGCCGCGAGCATTCGATTGGCGGCGAAGCTGGCGCGGTATTTTTCCTCCGAAAGTGCCCGCCGGTCGAAGTTGCAGCCCCTGTTGCTGGCGGTGCGGCGTCATCGGTATGCAGCCAGGCATAGGCGGTGCCCGTGTAGCGGTCGTCATCAATGACGAATGGCTGGTAGCTCAAGACGGAGAAGGCGGCATCCGCCGTCTCCGACGAGAGCCCGAACTTTCGCAGGTCCATTCGCCGAGCCTACTTGGTCAGCGCAGGCACAGAAACGCCTTCATGATGCCGTAGCGCTTTATTCCGAAGAGCGGCTCCTTGTCCTGGATCCCTCCTGGTGGCGGCGGAATCCGCTCAACCTTGCTGAAGCCAAGAACCTTCATCGACTCGAGAAACAGTTTCGTCGAAATGGCGTTGCCGTCGTTGAAGCAATTGGGAAACCTCAACGTCATGTCCTGCGGCGGATTGAAGCGGATTATCCGAGCTTATTCACGATGATTTTAGCTATTCTCAAGAAAACCAAGTGGGCGCTCACATGGCTGATATCGCAAGCCTTTGAAACCGTGGCAGCCTCGATTCTCAATTGCCGCGAAAAATCAGCTATT
>VGEN01000054.1 GCA_016869285.1 Alphaproteobacteria bacterium | reverse complement strand
CGTGTCGACATAGACATGCCCCTCGGCCATCTTGCCGAAGATCCCGCTCCAGGCGCTTGCGCATTTTGCCGTCACCATCTTCGCCTTCTCCGGCTCGACGCCGGGGATGCGCAGGTGCAGCGTGTCGAAGGGGATCGCGCGCTCGGTGGTCAGGATGACCTTGACCCCGCCGGTGTCGACCGTTGCGACCAGGCCGAGATCGGCCGGCTGCCCGGTCATCCAGGTCGAATCGCGCCGATAGCTGACCGGCTGGGCGAAGGTCACCCTGCCTTCGATCTCGACCGGCTCCCCATGCAGCTTGAGCGTGTTGCCGCCGACCTTGCCCTTGAAGCGTCTGCCGACGCCGAGGGCCGCGGCAGCCTTCGCTGCGGCCGGGTCCCAGATCACGGTCGCCGCCTCGCGCGCACGGCCTTCGAGCAGCGCGCGCAGCAGGTAGGTGCCGTCGCCCGGCGCACCGCCGCCAATGTTGTCGGCCGGCTCGACCAGGAAGATCGGCCCGGCATTGGCCGCGATGGCGCGGCGCACGGCTTCCGCCGGCTCGACGAGATCGGGCTTGAACTGCTCGCGGCGCGACCAGACCGATTCCGCCAGGCGATCGGCCGCATCCTCCGCGGCCCCCTTCTCGCCATAGGCGAGGATCGCCATGCCGAGCTGCGGCACGTCGCAATAGGCGAAGGCGCCGATCACCGAGGCGGTGAGGATCGCCGGATCGCGCTCGGCCTCGGCGAGATCGGCCATGACCTCACGCATCGGGCTCTCATGGGTCGGCTGGCGCTGCGGCACGGTGAGGAGAGGCAGTTTGCGGAAAACCTTGTGCGGCTTCCGCCCGGTGGCGATCAGCCGCGCGACGATGCGCGCCGCATCCTCGCCGCGGGCCCCCATATCGACATGCGGCAGGGTCTTGTAGGCGATCAGCACGTCGGCGGGATCGACCAGCGCGCGCTCGACATTGGCATGGAAGTCGATGGTGCAGACCAGCGGCAGGTCCGGGCCGACCGCCTCCCGTACCGCCTGCACGACATGGGCATCGGCCTGATCGATACCCTCGGCCACCATCGCGCCATGCAGCGCCAGCAGCACGCCGTCGAGCGGCGCATTGGCCTCGATGTCGGCCTTGAGCCGATCGACGACGAGATCGACGACGGCGCGGCTGACCATGCCGGATGGTGCCGCGCCGATATAGATCGAGGGGATTAGATCCAGGCCCGCCGCCGGTGCCGCCGCAATCATGCCGCCGAGCTCGGTATTGGTGCCGCGCGAGCCGGCGATGACCGCCTCGCCTTCGAGGAACAGATAGCGGCGGAAGGCGTCGAGGTCCGTCGCTACCGGCGAGAAGCTGTTGGTCTCGTGCCAGATGCCGCCGACTAGGACGCGTTTGGCCATCCTGGCTACTTCCCTTTGCCCTTGATCGCCTCAAGCCCGGCGCGATAGGCGCCCGCCAGCAGCATGGTGTCGGTCGAGTACATGACCATGCGGAACCCCTTCTTCATCCAGGCCTTGGCCGCCTCGGGCGAGGCGACGAGGCAGGCGCCCGGCTTCTTGTGGCGCTTGCAGGCTGCGATCACCTTGTCGACCGCCGCCTGGAACTTCGGATGCGTGTAGTTGCCCGGCACGCCGAGCGAAACCGAGAGGTCCATATGCCCGACGAAGGCAGCGTCGATGCCGGGAACCGAGACGATCTCCGCGATGTTCTCGACGCCCTTCGCCGTCTCGATCTTGGGGATGATCATGTTGCGCCGGTCGGCGGCCCTGATGCGCTTGTCGAGGCCGCCAAGCGAGTAGTCGTCCTGAGCGATGCCGAAAGCGACGCCGCGCTTGCCCTTGGGCGGGTAATGCGTGATCGCCGCGATCTTCTCCGCCTGCTCGCGCGTCTCGACGACCGGGATCATCAGCCCCATGGCGCCGCAATCGAGCGGCAGCTGAATCATCACCGGGTCCTGCGAGGCGACGTTGACCATCGGCACGATCTTCAGGCCACGGCACATCGACAACTGATCCTTGATCTTGCCGATATCGAAGCAGGCCGCTTCCATGTCGTACATGATGAAGTCGGCACCGGCGTTCTCGAAGATCTTGGCAAGACCTGGACCCGCGACATCGAGGATCATCGTGCCGAACTGCGCCTCGCCGCGCGCCAGCTTTGCCTTCACCGGATTCGGACGCATGTTTCCTCTCGGAGAGCTCGTGGGAGGCGCATCCTAGGCTCGGCCGGCGGGCCGCGCTACACTGCCGTTCACGATCGGAAATCGGAGGCAGGATGCTCGAGCAGTTCTCGCTCAAGGGGAAGGTCGCGCTCGTTACCGGCTCGTCGCGCGGCCTCGGATGGGCCATCGCCCAGGCGCTCGCCGGCGCCGGCGCGCATATCGTCTTGAACGGCCGAGACGCCGGCCGCGTCGCGCCCAGGCTGGAGGAGTCAAAGAAGAATGGCTGGAGCGTATCGTCCTCGATCTTCGATGTGACCGACGGCCCCGCGGTCGCCGAGGGTGTCGCCAGGACCGAGAAGGATCAGGGGCACCTCGACATCCTCGTCAACAACGCCGGCATCGTCATCCGCAAGCCGACGCTCGAGACCACCGACCAGGATTGGCAGACGGTGATCGATTCGGACCTCACCGCCTGCTTCAGGCTCTCGCGCGAGGCCGCACGCGGGATGGTCAAGCGGAAGTGGGGCCGGATCATCATGATCTCCTCGGTCATGGGCACCATCGCGCGCCCGACCATCGCCTCCTATGTCGCCTCCAAAGCGGGGCTCCACGGCCTCACGCGTGCGCTCGGCGTCGAGCTCGGCCCGATGGGCGTCAACGTCAACTGCATCGGCCCCGGCTTCTACCCGACCGAGGCGAACGACGTCATCCGCAACAACAAGCAGTTCTACGACTGGGTCAGCGGACGCTCGCCCTTGGGCCGCTGGGGCGACCCGAAGGAGCTTGGCGGAGCGGCGATCTATTTCGCCTCCGAAGCCTCCTCCTTCTGCAACGGCCAGGTCCTGACCATCGACGGCGGCATGATTGCCGCCCTCTAGGGGAATCGAAGAACTGGCACCATCTTTGACGGCGTGAGCACGCTTTCAAGGGACACGCCCGGCCCGGAGGACCGCGAGGCAGTCCTCGCGCGCTATCGCGTCTATGCGGGCTCGCTGCTGATCCTCGCCGCCGTCGCCTGGATCGGCACGCACTATGTGCCGATGCCTCCTGTGCCGCTCGGGTACGTCCGCGCTGCGGCCGAGGCGGCGATGGTCGGCGGCATCGCCGACTGGTTCGCCGTCACTGCTCTCTTCCGCCATCCTCTGGGCCTGCCGATCCCGCACACGCGGTTGATCCCGCGCAACCAGGCCCGAATCGCTGAGGGCGTCGCCACATATATCGACCGCGAATTCCTGCAGCACGATGTGCTAGCCTCGCGCCTCAGGCGCTTCGACATTGCCGAGCGGATCAGCCGGCTGCTCGACAGCGAAGACACTCGCCGCAAGCTCATCGACGGGCTGATGCGCTTCCTGCCGCGGATGCTCGACGAACGGTCGCAGCCGGGCGTCCTGGAGGCGGTCGCGACCGCGATCCGCTCCGGAATCGCCAGCAGCGATATCAGGCCGGCTATCGCGCGCCTTGTCTACCACGCGATCGATCATCCTGATTTCGCCAAGCTCGTCGACGACCTGCTGGAGCGGGGCATCGACTGGCTCGAGGAGAACCGCGAGGAGATCCGCGAAAGGGTCGGCGCCCGCAGCTACTGGTTCATCCCCCGTTTCGTCGATCGCCACATCGCCGACAAGACCGTCGGCAGCGTCACCGACCTGCTGGAGGCGCTCGAAGACCAGACCTCGCCGGAGCGGGGCGAGCTCGACCGCTGGCTGGCGACGCTGCCGGACTCGATCGAACGCGCGGAAGGCGGCCTTGAGAGGCTGCCCGAGGTGATCAAACGGGTCCTCGACCACCCGGACACGTCGCGGATCGTCGCCGGCGCGCTGACGGCGCTGAAGAACACGATGCTTGCCGATCTCCAGGATCCGCAGTCGCGCATCCGGACTGCCCTCGACACGGTCGGGAAGTCCCTCGCCGATCAGCTCGACAGCCCGGCTCTTCGCCGCGACATCAATGCTGCCGTGGCGGCTTTCTTCATGGAAAACGTGCCGGCCTGGCGCGAGGAGGTGCGCGGATTCATCGTCGAGACGCTGAACCGTCAGCAGCCCGAGGCCTTCGCCCGCCGGATCGAGCTGCAGGTTGGCAAGGACCTGCAGTTCATCCGCATCAACGGCACGATCTTCGGCGGCCTCGTCGGCGCGGCGATCCATTTCGTCAATCGTCTGCTCGGCGGCTGAGCCTTACTGCCGCAGCAGACGGTCGGACGCCGCCTCGATCCGCTCCTCGATCAGGCGATGCGCAGCGGCCCTCGGGAGTCCAGGCGGGATCGGCTCGAGGAACTCAAGCGTGATCGTGCCGGGTCGCTTGAGGAAGCTGCGCCGCGCCCAGAATCTCCCGGAGTCGAGCGCAACAGGGACCACCGCCACCTTGAGCTGCGTATAGAGACCGACCGCTCCCGGCTGATAGGGCCGCTTGTCGCCGGGCGGGACCCGGGTTCCCTGCGGGAAGATCACGATCTTGCGGCCCTGCGCGAGGGCATCGGCGGCGCGCGCGATGACACTGCGCATCGCCGCGGCCTTGCCCTTGCGGTCGACCGGAATCATCCCCGACCTGAGCAGGCACCAGCCAAAGAAAGGAATCGCCAGCAGCTCGCGCTTGAGGATGTAGACCGGCGCACCGAACACGGCGAAGAACACGATCGTATCCCACGCGGATTGGTGCTTGCTCGCGATGATGACGCCGCCCTCCGGCACGCGCTCGCGGCCGACGACGCGATAGCCGAGGCCGCAGATCAGGCGGAGCAGCAGCAGCACGCTTCGCGACCAGGTCCTCGAATAGGCGATCATGGCGCGCTGCGGCATCGCCAGCACCGGAACCGCCAACAAGGCCGCTGCGGTCGTCCAGGCAAAGAAGACGACGTTGAACAGCGCCGAGCGGACCCAGATCATGACGGCGCTTCCGGATCGGCACGCACAACTACGGCCTCTGCCAGGCCGAGGCGGATCTTGGCGAGCATGTATTTGTGATACTCGGCGAGAACAAGCGCCGCCGATCCCGGCCAGCGCCACCATTGCTCGTGCTTGAAATTGTCGGGAAAAACCGGATAGGCGAGGATATGCGCCTCGGGCAGCGCGTGGCGGAACTCCGTCAGGCTGCGCGGCATGTGGTAGGTGGCGGTAACCAGCGCCAGCGAGCTGTAGCCCTCACGCCGCATCCAGCGCGCCGTCTCCTGCGCATTGCCGACCGTGTCGGTTGCCTCGTAGCCGAGCTCCAGGCAGCACTCGGCCAGCGCCTGCAGGCGACGGTCGGCGCCAGCGATCTCGGCCTTGACGACATCGGGATGAACGCCGGAGACAAGCAGCTTCTTGGCGTCGCCGCGCGCCAGGAGCTCGAGCCCCGCGCCGAGGCGCCGGCTGCCCCCCGTCAGCACGACGATGGCATCGACCGGCTGCATGTCGGCCGGTGCAGACGATGGCATCTCACCCGCGAACCAACCGAGCCCGATGCCCCAGGCGACGACCGCAACCGAGCTGGCGGCCAGCACCAGCGCGCGCCGCTTGCTCTCCCGGCGTTGTCGAAAGGTCAGCCTCACGGCATCCGCTTGAGCTGCCGATGCACTGTGGCCAGAGCTGCCAAGAGCGCGAAGACCGCGGCCGCAAGCGGCACCGCGCCGATCATCGCCCAGGCGGCTACCGAAAGCCTGATCTCGGGCAAGGGCAGCGGCCCGAGGGCGCCTCTCCCTTCGGCGAGGGCAGCCACCAGCGATACCGCCGCAGCCAAGCCGATTATCCCGCCCTTGAGCGTCATGCGGAAGGCGTGCCCGGCGAACTGGCGTGCGATGTAGGAGTCGCGCGCGCCGATCAGGTGCAGCACCTCGACGACGTCGCGATGGATAGCAAGCCCGGTGCGCACGGCGAACCCGACCGCGACGGCACAAAGCACGGCGATCAGCGCGACGACAGCGAGCGCAACCGCCTCGACCGCACGCACCACCGCAGCGACCCCGGCGAGCCAGAGCGCGTGATCGTCGAGCTTGGCGCCTGGCGCGGCGGCGGTGAGCCTGTGTCCGAGCGCGGCAAGGTCGAGAGACGCATTCTCCGCCAGGCGGACCTCGATCAAGGAGGGAAGCGGCAGCTCAGCCACATGCGCACCGGCGCCGAGCCAAGGCGCGACCAGCTGCTCGAGCCGCGAGCGCGGCACCAGCTCTGCCGCGGCAACGCCGGCCGTCTCCTTGAGCACGGCGAGCGCCGCCCGCTCGCGCTCAGGCGCGGCGATCCCTGGCCGCGATGGAACCTCGACCGTCAGAGAGCCGGCGAGATCGCGATGCCAGCGCGCCGCCACGGTCTGGGCAAGAAGAGCTCCCGCAAGAGCAAGGGTTGCCAGGAACACCATCGCCCCGGCAACCCAGGGAAGGAACCGGGCGGATGCATCGCCCGCCAGCGGCAGGTCGCGGCCGCTCCTAGGCACGAGCGCGCGCCTTCTGCGCTCGCGGACGGCCGGGGACGCGAAAGAGATGCCCGCCCTCGAGATGAAGCTGCGGATGCGGGAAGCGCGCGACCAGGCCATCGTTGTGGGTGGCGATCACCACCGTCGTCCCCATCTTGTTCAGCTCTTCGAACAGGTACATGAGCCGCATGGCGATACGGTCATCGACGTTCCCTGTGGGCTCGTCCGCGAGGAGCAGGCTTGGTCGACCGATCACGGCCCGCGCGATCGCGATTCGCTGCTGCTGGCCGCCGGAGAGCGTCGGCGGCAGGTCGTTCAGATGGTCGGCAAGCCCAACCCAGGCGAGAAGCTCGGCGACGTGGTCGCGGATCTGCACTTCCTTGGCGCCCGCGACGCGCAGCGGCAAGGCCACGTTGTCGAGCGCTGACAGATGCCCGATCAGCCGGAAGTCCTGGAAGACGACGCCGATCCGGCGACGAAGCGCCGGCAGCTCCTGCCGGGAGATGTGCGCGACATCTCGCTCGAACAGCTCGATCGTGCCGGTGACCGGCCTGAGCGCCAGATAAAGCAGCCTCAGCAAGGTCGACTTGCCGGCCCCCGATGGCCCGGTCAGGAAGTGGAATGATCCAGCGGCCAGCTCGAAGGTAAGCCCGGAGAGCACGTCAGGCCCCCGGCCGTAGCGCGCCGATACATCCTCGAAGCGTACCAACCCCGCCCGTCCCTTTCGTCCACGGCGCCCATCCTTGGCCAGCGCCGCCGCAGGCCGCACCATCGCATGGGCTGCAAAGCCCCGTAAAGGCGGCCTTCCCGGCCTGCAACCGACTGCCGCGCCTTGCAAAATGGCCGTTGCGCACCCTATAGATGGGCATCGTCCGGCGTCATCCGCCAACGGGGAGCCCGACCCGGCTTGATTCTGACCTGCCCCGCCTGCAGCAAACGCTACCTCGTCCCTTCGAGCGCGCTCGGGTCTGCCGGTCGTCGGGTCCGGTGCGCGGCCTGCGGCGAGACATGGTTCCAGGAGGCGCCGCCGCCGGAGGCCGAGCCGCAGCAAAGCTTCGACGAGTTCGTCGTCGACCCGCCGCCGGAGGACATCGAGCCGCCGCCGCTCCGTGCGGGCGCAAACCTGCCGGCGCTCCGCCGCCGGCCTGAGAAGAAGAAGGCGCCGGTCGGCTGGATTCTGCTGGGTCTGTTCATCGTCGCGGTGCTGGCGAGTGGCGTCCTCGGTCGCGGCACGATCGTCGCCGCCTGGCCGCCGTCAGCCCGCCTCTACGAGATGGTCGGGCTGCCGGTGCCGGTTCCGGGCGCCGGCCTCGTCCTCCACGACGTATCGACGGAGCGCATGAGCCAGGGCGGCGTTCCGGTCCTGGTCGTCACCGGCACGATCGCCAACCCGACTCAGGAGGTGAAGAACGTGCCGAAGCTCCGGGTCAGCCTCCGTGACGCCCGTCGCCAGGAAGTCCAGAGCTGGGTCTTCTCGGCCGACACGGCCAAGCTCGTCCCTGGCGAGTACGTCAAGTTCGGCACGGAGTTCGCCAACCCCTCGACCGAGGCCGTCGATCTGACGCTGACCTTCACGAGCAACTGACGGGCCGGGCGTTACTATCCACGCCCGAGCATGAGCTCGACGAGGCGGACCGTACCATTGTCTCTCCGATAGGCGTCAGCGGCCTCCTCAGCCGCACGGCGGCGACGCGGATAGTCATTCAGGATCGTCTCGATGGCGGCGGCGACAGCGACCGGTTCCGGTCGCACGGCAAGCCCGATACGCGCATCCGCCTGGATGTCATCGCCCATCGAAGTTTCCGCGGCCGTGACGACCGGGAGCCCGAACCAACGAGCCTCGGCGAAGACCGCGGAAGTCCCTAAGCGATAGGCCGGGCCGAGGTAGGGCAGCAGCATCACGTCGGCAGAACGAATCATCGAGTGGTACGAGTCGCGGTCGAGATAGCCTTGGATGACCGTCGCCCCCGCCGCCGCGATGGCATCGGGTGTCACCTCTTCCGTGGGGCAGTATTGAACCACGAACTCGACATCGTGTCGCTTCGCCGTCACGCGCCGGATCACCTCGGGCAGGAGAGCGAAACCCTTGGAATCGCGGCTGCTGCCGCAGGTCAGCACCCGCCGGCGCCCGGATGACGTCTCATGCGCCGATGGAGACAGCCTGTCGAGCAAGCCGACGGGATAGGGCGCCCGCTCCACCTCCCGTCGCGAAATCATCGAGAACTCGCGTGCCTGCCGTGCCGAGAGCGTCAGGAAGCGAACCCGGCTGTCGCCGCCTGAAGGGAATCTCGAGAAGCCATAACGGTAGAAGAGCTGGTCCAGCGTTCCGGCTCCTCCCTCAATCGCGAAGGCGAAATGGCCCGGAAGAAGCACGAAGAGCTGACGCGGCCGCTCCTTCCACTCCGCCACCCAGCGTCCGAGGCCGGTGAGCGTGTGAAAGGTCGCCGTCGCATAGAGGATCGTAGATTGCTCGATATCGATCACCTCCGACAATCGCCTCAGGTCGTTGTAGAGCCGCTCGTTCTGCGTCTGGAATCGATCCAGATCGATCATCATCGGATCTTGGGTGCTCGGATGCGTCAGCACGTCGAAGAAGGGCGTGATCTGCGGATGGTCGTTGAGGTGCGGATTGTTCGTGCGGTGGCCGAAGATATGACCCTCGGTCCCAAACGCCGAAGCGACCTGAAGCAGGGCTGTGTCCAGCTCGAAGTGATGGCCGGCGATCATGTGCAGACCCGGATCGAGAATGACCAGCGTCATGATAGGGGCGCCGATCGGCGCCTGGCGTGCCTTAGCCGCATGCCGGCGGAGATAGCGCGCTTGCCCGCCAACGCCAAGGGCTAGAAGCGGCGCAGCAGCCGGTCGATGTAGTCGCGCTCGATCTGTGGGCGAGTCGGTTCCGAAGCGCGCCGCCGAAGCTCGTCGAAAATCTCGCGCGAGCGCTGGATGTCGGCTTCCTCGGGAATGTCGACGTGACCGCGGTTCATGCCGCCCGAGTTCCGGGTCGGACGGCCGAGCGGATCGCGCCCCTGACGATCGGCTTGCGGCCGCGGCTGGCCGGGAGCCGGCTCACCCATGCCTTCGCCTTCGCCGGGATCCTGGCCCTCCATGCGCCGCGCCATCTCCTCGGCCAGCTGCTGGGCGCCCTGCTGAAGCTGCTCGAGCGCGTCGCTCTGCGGGCCGACCGCATCGCCCCAGCCCTGGCGGCGGAGCGCATCCGTGGCATCGCGCATCGACCGCTCGGCGCGGCCGAAGGCACCCGGAATATCGCCGTTTTCGCCCATCTGGCGCATCAGGTCGCCGAGCATCCGCCGGAGCGCATCCTGGCTGTCCGCCGCGCCGGAGGCAGCCTGCCCGTCGTTCTCCCCGAACTGGCTCTGTCCCGACTGGCCGCGCTGGCCTTGGCCGCGCTGACCCTGCTGACCGCGCTGGCCCTGCATTCCCTGCTGGCCGCGCTGCCCTTGTTGGCCGCGTTGCCCTTGCTGGCCCTGCTGCCCCTCCTGACCTTCCTGCCCCTGCTGACGCTGGTGGCTTTCATCCAGAAGCTGGCGCTGGCGTTTCGCCAGATCCTGCAGGTTCTGCAGCATACGCATTTGCTGCTGCATCTGGTCGTTCGGACGACCGAGCTGAGCGCCGCGCAGGTTCTCGAGCATCTCGCGCAGCTGCGAGAGGAGCTGCTTGGCCGCGTCCCGATTGCCCGATCGCGCCAGCTCGCGCGCCTTGTCCAGCATGCGCTGGAGGTCCTGGCGCTCGACGAGCTGCGTGCCCGGCGGCAAGGCCTGCATCTCGCGCTGATCGCCGTTACGCTGCTGCTCCATCATCTGGCGCATCATCGCTTCAAGGTAACGGTCAATCGCACGTTGAAGCTCGTCGATGAGGCGTGCCAGCTCCTGATCCTCGACGTTGCGTGCGAGCGCGTCCTCCAGCGCCTGCTGCGCCTGCCGGAGCTCGCGCATAGCGATCGAGACATCACCGTCCTCGACCCTGAGGGCCGTGTCCCAGAGGAGCTGGAGGATCGACTGCAGTCCTTCCTTGGAATCGTCATGGCGAAGACGGCTCATCGCCGAGCGCAGCGCCAGGAAGACGACGATGTCATCGGCGTATGTTCCGGGCCGCGCGGCGACCTCGGCGAGGCTGCGCATGACACCGGCGCGGTTCGTCGCCGGCGCTTGCGCCAGCTTCTTACGCTCCTCGACAATCGCGCGCGCGACGGGATGGCGGAAACGGCGCTCGGGCAGCGTCAGCTTCTGCGGCTCGCTTTCGCCGATCTGGCCGATGGCGTCGGTTGCGATCATCGTCACCGTCACCTGGAGCCCGGCCCAGGGATGCGCCGTCAGGTCGTGGTAGCTCGCATTGGCCGCCTCCTTGAGGCCAAGCCCTGGAAGCGCCAGCGCCAGCTCGATGACCTCCTCGGCGTCGAGCTCCGACGATCCCTCCTCAGCCCGTCGGATACGCGCGAGCACCGATTCGACGCCGTAATCGTCGGTCGCCGCGTAGTCGATGCGGAGCGCGCCGCGGTCGCTCTGCGACGGCGGTTGGCGGAAGCCGATGGTCGGCGGCCGATCTGGCACCGCCAAAATGCGCCAGACGCCGAGATCCTTCGAACCAGCCGAGACGGCGATCTTGCTGCCCTCGACGATGGTCACGCTGGCACGATGGCTGGTCGGGCCCAGGCTCTCGAACGCCGTCTGCTGGACGTCGAGGAAGAGGCTCGGCGAGGCCTTCAAGCCGTTGACTTGCGCCAGCACGACCGAGCGGACCGGAATCTCGATCGGCGTTTCGGCGTGCTGCTGACGGGCATCGAGGAAGATCGGCGCGCGACCCGTATAGGTCGGCGGATTGACCCAGAGGTCGAGAGTGATGCCGGGGCCGGAGCCGCTGCCCGAGAGATCCGGGTTCAGGGCTCGCTTCATGCGGTCGAAACCGTCGCCCCACGAGACGGCGATGCCGATCACGAGAAGCAGGGCAGCGGCGGCACGGACTCCGCGCGGGTCGGCGCGTCCCCAGCCGGCTGCCGGCACCCCGACGCGGAGGCTGGCGATACGCTGCGCGAGTCGGCGGCGATGCGCTTCCCAGAGCGCCCGGCTCACCGGATCGTTGGCGCCGAGGGCCAGCTGGTCTCGGATACCCGAGAGCGGCCGATGCGTGAGATCGCTAGCGAGCTCGAGCCTACGCCTGGCGGCAGTCTCGTCGGGCAACGCAAGCGACGACAATGCCCGCCACGCGGCGACGAGGAAGGCGAGCGCGAAGACGGCGAGCGCTGCCGCGTGCGCCCAGGACGGAAGCCGGGGCAGAATGTCGATGAGCGACAGGGCGACGAAGGCGCAAAAAATCGCGCCCGGAAGCCAGAGGGACGGCCAGAGCCGCTCCCAGAACAGGGCCGCCCGCGCCATGCCCATCTGGCGGGCGACCCGGGTTCGGGTGCCGGCGTCGAGGAGGCCGGGCTGGATACTATCTTCCATCAGGCTCACCACCTCTTGGCCGCTCTCGCCGGCCGGCTCGACGAGCCCGGGAACAGGCTCCTAAACCCAATCGGGAACGCGATCGCGCCCGATCAGCTCATCATAGCTCGGACGGGGCCTCACTACCGAGAATTGCTGGCCCCGAACAAGCACCTCCGGCGTCAACCTGCGTGCATTGTAGCTGGATGCCATGACCGCGCCATAGGCTCCCGCGTGTGTGATCGCCAGAATGTCACCGGCGCCGACCGGGCCTAACTCCCTCTCCTTGGCGAAGAAATCGCCCGATTCGCAAATCGGCCCGACGACGTCCACCCGACGCTTGGCTGTGCCCGGCTTCGGCTCGGTGATGGGAACGATCGGATGGTGGGCCTCGTAGAGGGTCGGTCGGATCAAGTCGTTCATCGCGCCGTCGACGATGACAAAAGTCTTGGCCGAGCCTTCCTTTACGAAGAGAACGCGGGTCAGGAGCACGCCCGCCTCGGCGACGATCCGCCGGCCCGGCTCGAGCACAAGCTTGCAGCCGGCCTCCGCGGCGGCATCGCGCGCGACCGCCACATAGTCGGCGACCGAGGGTGGATCTTCGCCGGTATAGCCGACGCCGAGCCCGCCGCCGACATCGAGCACGCTGATCGCGATACCTTCCGCACGCAGCGCCTTGACAAGATCGACCATGCGCGAGAAGGCGGCACGATAGGGATCGAGGTTGGTGATCTGCGAGCCGATATGGCTGGCGACGCCGACCGGCTCCAGCGACGGATGCGCGGCGGCGCGCTTGAACACGCCCATCGCCTGGTCGAAGTCGATGCCGAACTTGTTGCCCTTTTTGCCGGTGGTGATCTTGGCATGGGTTTTGGGATCGACGTCGGGGTTGATGCGGACCGCGATCTTGGCGCGCTTACCCATCTGGCGCGCGACATCGGCGAGGAGGTCGACCTCGTGATCGGACTCGACGTTGAACTCGCCGATCCCGGCGGAAAGCGCGAAGCCCATCTCGTCGGCCGACTTGCCGACGCCGGAATAGACGATCTTCTTCGGGTCGAAGCCGGCGGCGAGCGCGCGGCGGATCTCGCCTTCCGAGACCGTGTCCGCGCCGGCGCCGAGGTTCCTGAGCAGGCTCAGGACCGCCTGGTTGTCATTGGCCTTCATCGCGTAGCAGACCATGGCGTCGGTGCCGGCGAGCGCATCGGCGTACTCGCGATAGCGGCGTTCAATGCCGCCGGCAGCATAGACATAGACCGGCGTGCCGACGCTCTCGGCGATGCGCGTGAGATCGACGCCCTCGGCGTGAAGACGGCCGTTCCTGTAGACGAAATCGGTCATCGGGTCGGGTAGGTCCGCGGGTAGGGGATATTCTTGCCCTCTTCGGGCGCATTGAGCGTGCCCGGCTTCTTGCCGCAGCCGGCCGCCGCGACCGAAAGGACGAGAAGGACCAGCAGCGTTCTCACAGCCACGCCTTCCTTGCCGCCCTGGCTTGGCGGCGGACATTGGCCGGCGCGGTGCCGCCATAGCTGGTCCGGCTCGCGACCGAGCGCTCGACCGTCAGTACCTTGAAGACGTCGTGCGTGATGCGCTTGTCGATGCTCTGGAAGTCCTTGAGCGTGAGCGCGCCGAGGTCGACGCCCTTCTGCTCGGCGAGCCTGACGGCGCGGCCGGCGACGTGGTGCGCCTCGCGGAAGGGGATGCCGATCGTGCGCACGCACCAGTCGGCGAGGTCGGTCGCGGTCGCATAGCCCTGCGCCGCGGCCGCGCGCAGCACCTCGGCATTCGGCTTCATGTCGCGGACCATGCCGGCGGTGGCGGCGACGGCAAGCGCGAAAGCATCGGCCGCATCGAAGGTCGGCTCCTTGTCCTCCTGCATGTCCTTGCCGTAGGTCAGCGGCAGCCCCTTCATGACGATCAGGAGCGCGTTCAGTGCACCGATGATGCGGCCCGCCTTGGCGCGAACCAACTCGGCGGCATCCGGATTGCGCTTCTGCGGCATGATCGAGGAGCCGGTGGTGAAGGCATCCGACAGCTTCACGAAGCGGAACTGCGCCGAGCACCAGATCACGATCTCCTCGGCAAGCCGCGAGAGATGCATTGCCGAGATCGAGCAGGCGGCAAGGAACTCGATGGTGAAGTCGCGCGCGGCGACCGAGTCGAGCGAGTTCGCGGTCGGCCGGTCGAATCCCAGCGATTTCGCCGTGCGATGACGGTCGATCGGGAACGAAGTGCCGGCGAGCGCCGCGGCGCCGAGCGGGCACTCGTTGAGCCGCGCACGCGCGTCGCGGAAGCGGCCGCGATCGCGGCCGATCATCTCGACATAAGCCATCATGTGATGGCCGAAGGTCGTCGGCTGCGCCGATTGCAGATGCGTGAAGCCGGGCATGATCGTGTCGGCATGGACCTCCGCCTGGCTGATCAACGCGGCCTGAAGATCGCCGAGCGCCGCGTCCGCCTCATCGATGGCACGACGGACCCAAAGACGGAAGTCGAGCGCGATCTGGTCGTTGCGCGAGCGCGCCGTGTGCAGCCGTCCGGCAGGGCGTCCGATGATCTCGGAAAGCCGGGACTCCACATTCATGTGGATGTCCTCGAGCGCGCGCGAGAAGCTGAACTTGCCGGCCTCGATCTCGGACTTGACCCGATGCAACCCCTTCACGATGGCCTTCGCATCGGTCTGCGAGATGATATTCTGCGCCGCAAGCATCTCGGCGTGGGCGATCGATCCCTGGATGTCTTCGGCATAGAGCCGGCGGTCGAAATCGATCGAGGCGTTGATCTGCTCCATGATGGCGGCCATGCCGCCCGAGAAGCGACCGCCCCAGAGCGCATTGGCGGAGCGAGAGGGGGTCTTGGAGGTCTTGCGGGCCATGTATCCTGGGATGAATCGCTGGGGGCTGACGCGGCGGCTGGTGCTGGCGGGAGGACTCGCGCTCGCAGCCGCCGGCACCGCCAGGGCGGACGCGCGGCCGCCGCTCGCGGGCCAGATGAAGAAGTTTACCCTGCATCCGACCCCGCGGCCAGCGCCGGAGGCGGCGTTCAAGACCAAGGATGGCGAGGCGGCCAAGCTCGCCGACTTCAAGGGTCGCGTGCTGCTCGTCAACTACTGGGCCACCTGGTGCAGCCCCTGCGTCGCCGAGATGCCGTCGCTCGACCGGCTAGAGGCGAGTCTCGGCGGCCCCGGCTTCGCGGTGCTGCCGATCGCCTCCGACCGCGCTGGCCTCAAGGTGGTCGAGCCCTTTTACGAGAAGACGGGCCTTAAGAGGCTCCCGATCTATCTCGACCAGGACATGAAGTTTACGCGCTCGTCCGGCGTGCGCGGTTTGCCGACGACGCTGCTGATCGATCGTGCCGGGCGCGAAGTCGGCCGGATGGAAGGCGACGCCGCCTGGGATTCGACGGATGCCGAGGCGCTGATCCGCCACTATGTCGCGGCGAGCCCGAGCCTCTGATCGAGGCCAGAGGTAGGCTCGTCAGCGCGTCGGGACGGGCTTCTCACCGGAGTAGTCGTAGAAGCCGCGCTTGGTCTTGCGCCCGAGCCACCCGGCCTCGACGTATTTCACCAGCAGCGGACAAGGCCGGTACTTCGAGTCCGAAAGCCCCTCGTGCAGCACCTGCATGACGGCAAGGCAGGTATCGAGGCCGATGAAGTCGGCAAGCTCGAGCGGACCCATCGGGTGGTTGGCGCCAAGCCGCATCGCCGTGTCTATCGCCTCGACCGAGCCGACGCCTTCGTAGAGCGTGTAGACCGCCTCGTTGATCATCGGCAGCAGGATGCGGTTGACGATGAAGGCCGGGAAGTCCTCGGCGGTCGCCGGCGTCTTGCCGAGCTTGATCGCGAGGTCCTTGACCGACTTGAAGGTCTCCTCGTCGGTGGCGATGCCGCGGATCAGCTCGACCAGCTGCATCACCGGCACCGGATTCATGAAGTGCATGCCGATGAACTTGCCGGGACGATCAGTTGAGGCGGCAAGTCGCGTGATCGAGATCGACGAGGTGTTGGTGGCGATGATGGTCTCAGGCCCCAGCTCCGGCACCAGCTTCTTGAAGATGCCGCGCTTGACGTCCTCGTTCTCGGTCGCCGCCTCGACGACGATGTCGCAGCCGCGGAGCTTGCTCAAATCGGCTACCGTGGCGATGCGCTTCATCGCCGCGTCCTTGTCGGCCTGGCTCGCCTTGCCGCGACTCACCTGGCGGTCGATGTTCCTGCCGATGCTCTCGACCGCGCGCTTGAGGGCGTCCTCGCTGATGTCCGAGAGACGCACGTCATAGCCGGACAGCGCCGCGACATGCGCGATGCCGCTGCCCATCTGGCCGGCGCCGATGACGCCGATGATCTTGATCATGGTCAGCGCCCCTTAGCGAGCTCGGCGTCGAGTTCCGGCACCGCCTTGAACAGATCGGCGACGAGACCGTAGTCGGCCACCTGGAAGATCGGCGCTTCTTCGTCCTTGTTGATGGCGACGATGACCTTCGAGTCCTTCATGCCGGCGAGGTGCTGGATCGCGCCCGAAATGCCGACCGCAAGGTAGAGATCGGGAGCGACGATCTTGCCGGTCTGGCCGACCTGATAGTCGTTGGGAACGAAGCCGGCATCGACCGCCGCGCGGCTGGCGCCGACCGCGGCGCCGAGCTTGTCGGCGACCGATTCGAGGAGCTTGAAATTGTCGCCAGACTGCATGCCGCGGCCGCCGGAGATGACGATGCGGGCCGAGGTCAGCTCCGGCCGTTCGGATTTGGACAGCTCCGCGCCCTTGAACTCGGAAAGGCCGGCGGCGCCCTTGGCCGCGACCTTCTCGATCGAGGCCGAGCCGCCGGTCGCCGCCGCCGGATCGAAACCGGTGGCGCGCACGGTGATGACCTTGACCGTGTCCTTCGACTGCACGGTCGCCATGGCGTTGCCGGCATAGATCGGGCGGACGAAGGTATCGGCCGATATCACCTCGATGATCTCGGAGATCTGCGCCACGTCGAGCAGCGCGGCGACGCGCGGCAGCACGTTCTTGCCGTTGGTCGTCGCCGCCGCCATTACATGGCTTCGCGACCTGGCGAGCTCGACGATCAGCGGCGCCAGGTTCTCCGGCAGCGCATGCGCATATTCGGCTGAGTCGGCGACCAGCACCTTCTTGACGCCGGCGACCTTGGCCGCCGCGTCGGCGGCACCGTTGCAGTTCTGGCCGGCGACCAGCACCTCGACGTCGCCGCCGATCCTGGCGGCGGCAGCGATGGCATTCAGCGTTGCCGCCTTGAGCGAGGCGTTGTCGTGCTCGGCGAGGACGAGGATGCTCATGGGATCACCTTGGCTTCGGTGCGCAGCTTCTCGACCAGCTCGACGACCGAGCCGACCTTGACGCCGGACTTGCGCTTGGGCGGCTCCTCGACTTTGAGCGTGACCAGGCGCGGCGCGGGATCCACGCCGAGCGCCTCGGGCGTCAGCGCGTCGATCGGCTTCTTCTTCGCCTTCATGATGTTGGGAAGCGAGGCGTAACGCGGCTCGTTGAGACGAAGATCGGTCGTGACGATCGCCGGCAGCTTGAGCTGCACGGTCTCGAGCCCGCCATCGACCTCGCGCGTCACCGTCATCGAGTCGCCGTCCGGCGCTACCTTGGAAGCGAACGTCCCCTGCGCCCAGCCCAGGAGGGCGGCCAGCATCTGGCCCGTCTGGTTGCAGTCGTCGTCGATCGCCTGCTTGCCGAGGACAACGAGCTTCGGCTGCTCCTTCTCGATCACGGCCTTGAGCAGCTTGGCGACCGCCAGCGGCTGCAGCTCGGCGTCGCTCTGCACATGGATGCCGCGATCGGCGCCCATGGCGAGCGCGGTGCGGATCGTCTCCTGCGCCTGCGCGACGCCGATCGAGACGGCGACGACCTCGGTCGCCTTGCCGGCTTCCTTGAGGCGGATCGCCTCTTCGACGCCGATCTCGTCGAAGGGATTCATCGACATCTTGACGTTGGCGGTCTCGACACCCGTCTTGTCGGCTTTGACGCGGACCTTGACGTTGAAATCGACGACCCGCTTGACCGCGACCAGCACTTTCATTGCGTGCCCATCGGCTGATTTGAGGGGAAGGGTGGGGTGGTGTAGACGCCATGCTGCACCGCGTCAAGACGGCCGCCAGCGGTTGGTTAACGGTTCTGGCCGGGGACCCAGAGCACGTCTCGGGCGCCAACGTCGTTCTCGGCGCGAGCCAGGACGAAGAGGTGATCAGAGAGCCGGTTAGCATAGCGGATGGCAACCGCCGACACCTCCTCCTTCTCCGCCAGGCGCGTGATCGCTCGCTCCGCCCGGCGCGCGACAGTGCGCGCCAGATGCAGCGCCGCCGCCACCGGCGTGCCGCCCGGGAGAACGAAGGAATCGAGCGGCCTTAGACGTTCGTTCATTTCATCGATCTCGCGCTCGAGGCGCACGACCTGCGCTTCGGCGACGCGGAGCCCTTCGGTGCCTGGGCGGCAAAGGTCGGCGCCGAGATCGAACAGGTCGTTCTGGATACGCGCCAGCATGGCATCGGCCGCTTTGGACGCCTTCAGCCGCGCCAGCCCGATCGCGGCGTTCGCCTCGTCGACGGTGCCATAGGCCTCGACGCGGAGCGCGTGCTTCGGCACGCGCTTACCGCCGCCGAGCGAGGTCCGGCCCTTGTCGCCGCCCTTGGTGTAGATCCGGGTAAGGCGGACCATCAGCGTGTGAGCAGCATCAGGAGCGCAAAGAGCCCGATCGCAACCGCCTGCAACAGGACGCGGTAGCGCATGAACTTGTTCGAGCGCTGTGCCGCGCCCTCGCCGCCGCGCGCCATGGTGGCGACGCCGAAGAGGAGCGCACCCAGCGTGGCAACCATGGCGATCGCGATCAGGACGACGAAGAATGTGTTCATGGCTCGACTCTAGTCATTCGGCCCCCCGATCACCACCCGCAGATCCTCTCTTTCTGCCGCCGCCTCCTCGAGCGTCGATCTGATCCGGTTGGCGGCCGCCCCCAGTTCCTTCCGAGCGCTTGCGAAGTCGGACCAGACGATCTCGACCGGCCCCTCGACATCGCGGGTGAGCGAATCCCAAAGCGCATCCAAATTGGCGCCGAAGTGACCGGGAAGACCGAGCTGGCGCGCGAGATCGACATAGAGCGCCTCGGCGTCGGCGTATGGCCCGGAGAGAACGCAGCGCCTCACTTCGGCACCTCGTGGAAGCTTCTGTAGTGATCAACCGTTACCCATTGGCGGCCGTCGGAGTTCCAGACCAGGCGCTTGGCCCCGCGGCTGCCGCCGGCATAGTCGAGATCGGCCTCGAAGAAGCGACGGCCAGCCGCCGACGGCAGCAGGCCCTCGCGGTTGCCGAAGCGATCGCCGCCTATGCTCTTGCCCGGCGCCACTTTCCAGAGATCGGCTCCCGGCCGCCAGCCGAGGCGACCGGCCTCGTCCTTGGTCACGTAGCGCGCCGGCAGGCGCTGGGTTCGGTCCAGCGCCTCGATGGTCTCGACGAAGGCGGCGATGTCGCGAAGGCCGAGCGAGCGCGCAAACGGCTCCAGGCCCTCACCGCGGGCCCAGGTGGAACCGCCGGCGAACGCCAGAATCGCGAGTGCCACCAGGTTGATGGCGCAGCGGCGCAACAGTAGCTTCGCGCTGATCATGGCTCTCGGCCGATCCTATACCATCCCCTGCGCCTCGGCGTTCCGCGACCGAGTGACGAGCCTGGCGCAGCGCCAGGGCGTCAGCGTCGCCGATCTGGTGCGCGCGGTTCAGCTCCTCGTCCCGGCCGCGTCGCTGGCCCGGGTGACCGATCCGGGCGGTCCCGCGAGCGCCGACCGCGAGAGCGTTCAGGTCAAGACCGGGCCGTCGAAGGACCGGCGCATGCGCCGGAAGCCGCGGCTGCAGGTCCGACTCGCGGGCGAACATCAGCCGGCCGACCTGCGCCGCGCGCTCAGGCTTGCGCTCGAACTCGCCGAAGGCGGCATTTCTCTGCGCCTTGAAGCCGCGAACGCGGTCGACACCGAGGCTCTCCACCGAGAGGAGATGGCTCGCCTGAAGGCCACCGTGGAGACGCTGTCTTTCGCACCTCTCGCCGCCGATATTCGAACGCGCTCGGAAGCTCTCTACGTGCTTGGTTTTCCGACCTGGTCGACACCGGACCAGCGCCAGTTGCGCAGCCGCTTCCGGACACTGGCAACGATCTATCACCCGGACAGCGCCACCGGCGACACGACCCGCATGGCGCAGCTCAATGCCGCAATCGCCTTCCTGACCCGAGCTTGAGCGGATAGGCTCGGGGTCCATGGCAGATGTCCTCAAGAGCGATGTCGTTGTCGTCGGCGGCGGCCTGGTGGGCCTTTCGCTTGGCCACGCGCTCGCCTCGGCCGGCATCGAGACCGCCGTCGTCGATCGCGAGGCGCCGGCGGTTGCCGCCAACGACGCCTATGACGGCCGCGCCTTCGCCATCGCCTACGGCTCGCGCCGGGTCCTGGAGGGCCTCGGTCTCTGGCAGGAGATGGGGCCGCACGCCGCGGCCATCCTCGACATAAGGGTCACTGACGGACCCTCGACGCTCTTTCTCCACTACGACCACCGCGAGGTCGGCGACGAGCCCCTTGGCCACATTGTCGAATCGCGCTTCGTCCGGCGCGCGCTGCTCGGACGGCTTCCGGATCGCCCGCGCCTCAAGCTGATCGCACCCGAGTCCGTCACACGGCTCGAACGTGGAAGATCTGGAGTCGTAGCGCACCTAGCCAAGGGGCGGCGCATCGAGGCCCGGCTCGCCGTCGCCGCCGATGGCCGCAACTCGCCGATCCGCCGCGCCGCCGGCATCGGCGCGATGGAATGGGGATATGCGCAGACGGCCATCGTCTGCACCGTCGCCTTGAACCGACCGCATGAGAGTGTGGCGCATGAGCGCTTTTTGCCTGCCGGCCCCTTTGCTCTTCTGCCTCTTCCGGGAGACTTCGCCTCGATCGTCTGGGCCGAACGCAGCGAGGTGGCGCCGACAATGCTTGCGCTCGACGATGTCGAGTTCTCGGCGACGATGACGCGGCGTTTCGGCGAGGCGCTCGGACCGTTGCGGGTCGTCGGCCGGCGCTGGGCCTATCCGTTGGGTCTTCTGATCGCCGAGCGCTTCACCGCCGATCGCCTTGCCCTGGTCGGCGATGCCGCGCACGCGATCCATCCGCTCGCCGGGCAGGGCCTCAATCTTGCGATCCGCGACGTCGCGGCGCTGGCCGAAGTCATCGTCGATTCGAAACGGCTCGGGCTCGACATCGGCGCCGCTGATGTGCTCGATCGTTACGCGTCGTGGCGGCACCTCGATACGCTCGCCTTGCTGGCGGTGACCGACGGTCTCAACCGCCTCTTCTCGAACGATGTCGGGCCGGTACGGCTCATCCGCGACCTTGGTCTGGCCGCGGTCAACCGCCTGCCCGCGCTGAAGCGCCTGTTCATGCACCATGCGATGGGAACGGTCGGCGACTTGCCGCGGCTTGCCCGCGGCGAGGCACTCTAGCGACGAAGCGCCGCCAGCACGCCGCGATAGATGGCCGCGGTCTCCGCGCCGAAGCAGCAGAAGATCACGCGCGTCAGGTTCAGGTAGGTCGGGAGCTCGGCTGCGACGGTCGCGGCCGCAATCCGCGTCGCCGGCTCCACCGGATAGCCATAGACGCCCGTGGAGATCGCCGGAAAGGCGATCGAGGCAAGCTCGTGCTCGGCTGCCCGCTTGAGGGAATTGCGATAGCAGCTCGCGAGTCTCTCAGGCTCAAGCGAACGTCCGCCACGCCAGATAGGGCCGACCGTGTGGATGACGTGACGTGCCTTCAGCCGATAGCCGCGCGTGATCTTCGCTTCGCCGGTCGGACAGCCGCCGAGAGTGCGGCACTCCGCCAAGAGCTCAGGCCCGGCAGCGCGATGGATTGCACCGTCGACGCCACCCCCACCGAGCAGGGATTCGTTGGCGGCGTTCACGATCGCATCGACGTCGAGCTTGGTGATGTCGCCTTCGACGATCTCGAGCCTGTCCCAGACCATCAGAGCCAGCCCACAGCGATCGCCAGGAGCCGAAGCGCGAGCGCGGTCACGACCAGGCGAATGAGGAGGCTGGCAAGGACGACCGGAAGGCGGATGCGAAACCGAGCGGCCAGAGCCATGCCGAGCGCGCCGGCAACGACCATGGCGACTAGCAGCGGGAGCAGAGGCAGGTAGGCGGCGCCGAGCACGGCGAAAGCCAAAACCTTGAGGCCGTGCTGGATTGCGGCGACGGCGTTGACGGTGCCGGGCACGAGATTGGGATCGACCGGCTCATCGGCAATGAAGGGCCGCAGCAGCGGCCCGGTCTCGCCGAGGAAGACCGAAGACGCGCCTGTCAGGCTGCTCGCCAGCGGTAGCCGGAACGGGAAGCGCCGGCCGGGATCGGGCGCCGGCCACCAGCACGCCCAGATCAGGAAGGCGCCGATCAGGATCGCCTGGACATGAGCGGGCACGACGGAAGCGAAAGGTGCGACAAGGCCGATCGCAAGCAGAGAACCGAACCCGGCAGCGACCACGATCTGCAGGCTGAAGCTGCGGCGGAGCCGATACCACGCCGAACCGTTGCGAAGCGCCTCCAGCACCGCATGCGCCGGCACCACCAGCGGTGGCGGCAGGATGCTGGCCATGGTCGCGAGCAGCAAGCCCCCCGTGGACCCCAGGATGGCGTTGCCGAAGCCGACCAGGAAGGCCGCAGCGACCAGGATCGCCTCGCCTGGCCCGAACTCCATCAGCTTCGCCCGAAGGCCGCCTGAGCGAAGACGTCCAGGTAGTCGATCAGCCGATCCGAGGCGGACGCCGCCGCATCGGCACCGCCATCGGCGATCGCCTGCATCAACCCCGCATGATGTGCCGCCGACTCCGAAAGGTCTTCCTGATCGCGATACGCATGCCAGAAGCGCCGCGAGTGCGCGTGAAGCTGCGCCGCTGCGCGCGCCGTGAAGGGATTGCGGCACGCCGTCGCGACAAGCTGGTCGCAGGCGCGATCGCAGGCGAGGAACCCGTCGATGTCGTCGCGTGCTGCCGCCGAGACGATCTCCTCGGCAAGCCGGCGGAAGCCGTCGCGTTCTCCCCGCGTCGCACGCCGTGCCGCGCTCTCCGCCAGGAGCCGGTCGATCGGCCGCCGTGTCTCGAGCTGAAGGCGGAACTGGCCGGCATCGATCGAGCTAACCAGGACGCCGCGCTGCGGCAAGACGATGAGGAGACCCTCCGAATCCAGGCGCTTGATCGCCTCGCGGATCGGCATGCGGCCGATGCCGAGCTGGCGCCCGAGCCCAGCCTCGGAAACCACCGCGCCCGGCTTCAGGCGAGCCGTGACGATCAGCTCCTCGAGACGCTGATAAGCCTGGACGGCCAGCGTCGGCGGCGACGGCTCGGCTGCTGCCTCGTCGACACGTCGGCGAAGGGCGGTCACGGCAACAGCCGCCCTCAGGCTGCCTTCGCCAGGTTGGGCCGCGTCGCCAGCGCCTTCCGCATCGCATCCTCGACATGGCGCCGCTCGGCGCCTTCGAGCGCGAGCCTGGGCGGGCGCGTCCGTTCGTTGCCGCGGCCGGCGATCGCCTCGCAGAGCTTGATGCACTGGACGAGGTCGGCACGCGCATCGAGATGCAGCAGCGGCATGAACCAGCGATAGATGGTCATCGCCTCGTCGAAGCGGCCGGCGCGCGCCAGCGCGAACAGCTCGTTCGACTCCTTCGGGAAGACGTTGGAGAGGCCCGAGACCCAACCGACGGCGCCGAGCATGATCGCTTCAAGCACGACGTCGTCGAGGCCGCAGAAAAGCGTGAAGCGGTCGCCGGTGAGATTCACGAGGTCGACGAAGCGCCGCGTATCTCCGGAAGATTCCTTGATCGCGACGATGGTCTTGACGTCGGCGAGCTTGGCGACGATCTCCGGCACCAGGTCGTTCCCGTAAGCCGGCGGGTTGTTGTAGAGCATGATCGGAAGATCGCTCGCCGCGCCGAGCGAGCGGAAGTGCTGGACGATCTCGTTCGGCTTGGCCGAATAGACCATCGCCGGCATCGCCATCAGCCCGTCGATGCCGATCTTCTGCGCGTCGCGCGCATACTCTCGGGCAAGCTCGGTCGTGTACTCGGCAACGCCCGAGACCACCGGCACTCGCCCGCGCGAGACATCCTTGGCGAGCTTCAGCATCTCGCGCTTCTCCTCGGCGCGAAGCGCGGTGTTCTCGCCGACGGAACCGCAGACAATGAGGCCGTTAACGCCATCTTCGATCAGCGCCGACATCACCTTCCGGGTCGCCTCGTAGTCGACCTTGAAGTCCCTGTCGAACTGGGTCGTCGCTGCGGGAAAGACGCCGGTCCAAGAAATTCCCATGGTTCCCTCCTGGTGTTCCGACACTGATATACGAGTGATATACGAGTTGCAAGCCCCGCCATGTGCCGTCTAGCCCGGCCTATTCACGGGCGAGCATGATTTGAATTGCGGCGATGGAAGGCGATCAGATGGCATGCTTTGTCGTTGCGCCTTTTTCATCGCGGGTTGGTTTGTCGGGTGTCGGGTTATTGGTTTG
>VGEN01000053.1 GCA_016869285.1 Alphaproteobacteria bacterium | reverse complement strand
CGCGGCACCTCTTTCGTCTCGATCAAGCAGCTCCGGGAGCACATCGATGCTTTCATCCAAACCTACAACCAGAACGCCAAGCCGTTCGTCTGGACCAAGACAAACGTCCATCAACGCCGCTTCAAAGACCGACGTATCAGCCAATTGTGATTCCGGGTACTAGGATGGGGCATGGTTCCCTTCGCCGACCTCATCCAGCAAGGCGCGGCCAAGGCCTGGCTGTTCGTACCGAGCGCGATCCTGCTGGGCGCGCTTCACGGGCTCGAGCCCGGTCATTCCAAGACGATGATGGCGGCCTTCATCGTCGCCATCCGCGGCACGGTCATGCAGGCCGTGCTGCTCGGGATCGCCGCCACGGTTTCGCATACGGCCGTGGTCTGGGCGATCGCGATCGGGGGGCTTTACCTCAGCCGCGAACTCGATGCGGCGACCAGCGAGCCCTATTTCCAGCTTGCCTCGGCGGCGATCATCATCGGTATCGCCAGCTGGATGATCTGGCGCACCTGGCACGACCGCCGGCCGGCGCATCATCGCCACGACCATCACCATCATCATGGCCACGATCACCATCATGATCATCACGACGATCGTGACCACGACCACCATCATCATCGCCATCACCACGACGATGAGCACGAGGACGCGCATCAGCGCGAGCATGCCGAGCAGATCCGCCGCGCCTTCGGCGACCGCGGTGCCAGCACCGGACAGATCGTGCTGTTCGGGCTGACCGGCGGGCTGATCCCGTGCCCGGCGGCGGTGACGGTCCTGCTGCTGTGCCTGCAGCTCCGGGAGATCGCGCTCGGCGCAGCGCTCGTGCTGTGCTTCAGCATCGGGCTCGCGCTGACCCTGGTCGCCGTCGGCGTCGCCGCGTCGCTCGGCATGAAGCACGCCGGGGAACGCTGGTCCTGGTTCGGCACCGTCGCGCGCCGGGCGCCCTACGCCTCGAGCGCGCTCGTGCTCGCGGTCGGCCTCTATGTCGGTATCCAGGGCTGGCTGCATCTTGCCTGACGCCTTTCCTCGCCTCGCCGCTTCGGCGAGAATGGCTGCTCACCAAGCGTCTCCCCTCCGGAGTCTCCCATGGAATACCGTTCGCTCGGCCGGAGCGGCCTCAAGGTCGCGCCGCTCTGCCTCGGCACGATGATGTTCGGCGGCCCGACCAGCGAGGCCGATTCGCGCGGCATCATCGGCCGCGCCCGCGACCAGGGCTTCAACTTCCTCGACACCGCCGACGTCTACAACGAAGGCCGCTCGGAGGAGGTGGTGGGCCGCGCGATATCCAAGGATCGCCATGCCTGGGTGCTGGCGACCAAGCTCGCCAACCCGATGGGGCAGGGGCCGAACGACAAGGGCCTGTCCCGCGCCTATGCGATGCGCGCCTGCGAGGCGAGCCTGAAACGCCTCGGCACCGACTACATCGACCTCTACTACTGTCACCGCGAGGACCACACGACGCCGCTCGCCGAAACCGTGGGGGCGATGGGCGACCTGATCCGCCAGGGCAAGATCCGCTACTTCGCGCTCTCCAACTTCCGCTCCTGGCGAGTGGCCGAGGTCGCGAACCTCTGCGACCAGATGGGCGTGCCGCGCCCGGCGGCGAGCCAGCCCTATTACAACGCCTTCAACCGCATGCCCGAGGTCGAGCATCTGCCGGCCTGCAAGTTCTACGGGCTCGGCGTCGTCCCCTACAGCCCGCTGGCGCGAGGCGTGCTTACCGGCAAGTACAAGCCCGACGCCGATCCGGCCGACGGCACCCGCGCCTCGCGCCAGGACCGCCGCATGATGCAGACCGAGTGGCGGAGGGAGAGCCTGGTCATGGCCCAGGACGTGGTCGCGCATGCGAAGAAGCGCGGCATCACGCCGGGCCAGTTCGCCACCGCCTGGGTGCTGGCGAACCCGCTGGTGACCTCGCCGATCGCCGGTCCCCGCACCATGGACCAGTGGGAGGACTATGTCGGCGCGCTCTCCTACAATTTCACGAAGGAGGACGAGGCGCTGATCGACGGCATGGTCGCGACCGGCCATCCCTCGACGCCCGGCTACAACGACCCGGCCTATCCGATCGAGGGTCGGCCGACGAAGTTCTAGCGAGCAGGTTTCGCGGCAATGCCAATCATCGACGACCTCACGCTTCGGCAGGCTCAGCATGAGGTCTACGGTAGGATCTCAGTAGCCTCATCCTGAGCGAGCGGCGAGGCGAAGCCTCGCCGTTTGTCGAAGGGTGAGGCGGTCCAAGGACGGAGAACGGCGTCATGACCAAGTTCGGCATCGGCCAGGCGGTGAAGCGCACCGAAGATCGGCGGCTGTTGACGGGCACCGGCAAATATGTCGGCGACGTCAACCTGCCCGGCCAGGCGCATGCCCATGTGCTGCGCTCGCCCGAGGCGCATGCGGAGATCGTCAGGATCGACACGAGCGCGGCGGCGAAGATGCCGGGCGTGCTCGCGGTGCTCACCGGCGCCGAGCTCAAGGCCGACGGCGTCAACGACATGCCGTGCCTGCTCGAGGTCAAGTCGAAGGACGGCAGCCCGAACAAGGTGCCGTCATACCCGGCGCTGGCCCAGGGGCGGGTCCGCCATGTCGGCCAGCCGGTCGTGCTGGTCGTCGCCGAGACGCTGGCCCAGGCGCGCGACGCCGCCGAGGCGGTCGAGGTCGAGTACAAGTCGCTGCCGACCGTGACCGAGGCGACGGATGCGCTCAAGGCCGGGGCGCCGCAGCTTCACGGCAACGTGCCGGGCAATCTCTGCTTCCACTGGCATGACGGCAACGAGGCCGCGGCCGCCGAGGCCTTCGCCAAGGCGGCGAAGACGGTGAAGCTCGACCTCGTCAACAACCGCGTCGTCGCCAACTCGATGGAGACGCGCGGTGCGGTGGCATCCTGGGACAAGAAAGCCGAGACGCTGTTCCTGCATACCACCTCGCAGGGCTCGCACCATTTCCGCCGCGTCCTCTGCGACTTCGTCTTCAAGCTGGCACCTGAGAAGGTGCGGGTCGTGACGGCCGATGTCGGCGGCGGATTCGGCATGAAGTATTTCTGCTATCCCGAGCATGTGCTGACGGTGTGGGCGACGCGCCGCCTCGGCCGCCCGGTCAAGTGGATCTCCGACCGCCAGGACGCGTTCCTCTCCGACGTGCACGGGCGCGACCACGTCACGCGCGCCGAGCTCGCGCTCGACAAGGACCACAAGATCCTCGGGCTCCGCGTGCACACGGTGGCGAATCTCGGCGCCTATCTCTCAAACTTCGCGCCGATGATCCCGACCGGCGCCGGCCAGGGCATGCATACCGGCGTCTATGCGATCCCCGCAGCCTATAACGAGGTCAAGGGCGTCTTCACCAACACCGTCCAGGTCGACGCCTATCGCGGCGCCGGCCGCCCGGAGGCCGCTTACATGATCGAGCGGCTGATGGATGTCGCCGCTTTCGATCTCGGCATCGACGGCGCCGAGCTGCGCCGCCGGAATTTTCCGGCCGCATCGCAGATGCCTTACACGAATGCCTTCAAGGTCACCTACGATTCCGGCGACTTCGTCCGGCTGATGGACGAAGCCCGAAAGCTCTCGGGCTGGGGCGGCGGCTTCGAGACGCGGCGCAAGGAAGCGGCGTCGCGCGGCAAGCTGCGCGGGCTCGGCATGAGCTACTACGTCGAGCGCTGCGCCGGCGGCGGCGGCGAGGCGGCGACGCTGCGCATCGAGAGCGACGACACGGTCGCCTTGCTGATCGGCACGCAGAACAACGGCCAGGGTCATGAGACGGCCTATGCGCAGGTCGTGCATGAGAAGCTCGGCGTGCCTTTCGAGAAGATCCGCGTCGTCCAGGGCGACACCAGGTTGATCGCGACCGGCGGCGGCACCGGCGGCTCGCGCTCCATTCCGGTCGGCGCGCATTCCGCGCAGAACGCCTCCGATGCGCTGATCGATGCTGGCAAGCCGCACGCGGCCGATCTGCTCGAAGCGGCTGCCGTCGATATCGAGTTCAAGGACGGCCGCTATGCCATTGCCGGCACCGACCGCTCTGCCTCGATCTTTGATGTGGCGAAGAAGGCGCGCAGCAAAGGCGGCACCTTCAGCGCCGGCGGCGAGTACACGCCGAAGGCCGCGACATATCCGAACGGCTGCCATGTCTGCGAGGTCGAGGTCGACCGCGACACCGGGCAGGTCCGGATCGTCGACTACTGGGCGGTCGACGATTTCGGCATGGTGCTGAACCCGTTGCTGCTTGCCGGCCAGGTGCATGGCGGCGTCGGCCAGGGTGCCGGCCAGGCGCTGCTGGAGCATACGGTCTACGACCGCAGGACCGGGCAGCTCCTCACCGGCAGCTTCATGGACTACACGCTGCCGCGCGCCGACGACATGCCGGCGATCCGCTTCTCGACGATCAATATTCCTTGCCGCAATAATCCGCTCGGCATCAAGGGCGCGGGCGAGGCCGGCACCATCGGTGCCACGCCGGCCGTAGTGAACGCGGTCGTCGATGCGCTCAAGCCCTACAAGGTCCGTCATGTCGACATGCCGACGACGCCCGAGCGCGTCTGGCAGGCGATGCAGGGAGCGGCATAGAGGCCTTGGCCGAGTCCGATCTCTACAAGCCCGTCAAGGTCTTCCTCGAGAGGCTGGGCTATGGGGTGAAGGGCGAGGTGCGCGGCTGCGATGTGGTCGGCGTGCGCGACGGCGTGCCGCTGGTGGTCGAGCTCAAGCAGCGCTTCACACTCGAGCTTCTGCTGCAGGGCGTCGAGCGCCTGGCGCTGACCGATCTCGTCTATCTCGCCGTGCCGGAGCCGTCAGCGCGCAGCCGCAACGCCACGCCCTGGGACAAGCGCGTGGTCCGGCTCTGCCGGCGCGTCGGCGTTGGCCTCCTGACCGTCTCCAAGCGCGGGCGCGTCGAGGTCATCTGCGATCCCGAGCCCTATCAGCCGAAGAAGAACCGGAGGAAGCAGGCCCGCCTTCTTTCAGAGCACGCGAAGCGCGCCGGCGATCCGAACCTCGGCGGCATCACGCGGATCAAGATCGTCACCGCCTATCGCCAGGAGGCGCTGCGCCTGGCCGAAGCGCTGGCCGCCCATGGTCCGCAGCGGCCGCGCGATCTCAAGGCCTCCTGCGACGCGCCGCGCGCCGGCAGCATCCTTTACGACAACCACTACGGCTGGTTCGCGCGCCAGGAGAAGGGCGTCTATGTGATCACCGAGAGCGGTCGCGCCGATCTCGCGAAGTTTCAGGGGGCGCGGTAGTAGATGCCGGTCAGCGTCATGTCGACATCGGCGCCGCTGCTCGACAGCGGCAGCGTCAAGATCTCGTAGGGCTCCCAACGCTCGAGCAGCCGGCGGGCGGTGAAGCCGGCGCGCGGGATCCGCTCGGCGACGCAGCCGCCATGCCACTCGTAGAGGCGCTCGCGATAGATCGGCTCCGGCACCTCGTCGAAGAACTTGCCGGTCATATCGCGCTTGATACGCTCGGTCAGCCAGCTGCCGATCAGCCGGTAGCGGAAGCGCAAGGGATCGTGCAGCACATCAATCAGGATGAGATTGCCGAGGAGCTCGGGCAGCGACAGCGGATCGAAATCGGCCCTGGACGGCATCTCGCGCCCGCGCCGCACCTCGTCCCAGTGGCGATAGAGCCGATTGAGGTTGGGATGGCGGATGTCATCCGGCAGCGTCTGGTAGCGCACGCGGACGGGCGCGGATTCCCGCTCTCGGATCGGTTCGGACGGCGACGACATGGAGGGTGCTATCACGTCTGGACGAGCTCCTTGAGAAGCTCGGGATGCTTGTCCAGGAGGCGGAACAGGTTCACCACCGCAGGCAGAGGCTTCGCCTCGCCGCGTTCGTATCTTGAGAATGCGTTATGGCCACCGCCGGTCAGTCGCGCCGCGTCGACCTGGCTCAGTCCGAGCTTCTTTCGGATGCGACGGATCTCGGTTTGCCGGCGTGCGCGCGCCTTGACGACAAGCTTATCGCCGGCCGCAGCGTATTTTCAGGCGCTTGCCGCATCGAACTCGACCTCGCCGCACGCGTCGCATCTCCAGCCGGAAAGGCCGGCAACCTTGGCAGTCGTTCCCTGATGTTCGATGTCGAATGCCTCGTTCCTGAAGCGGACCATGCTTCGGGCGCTGTCGCAGGTCGGACACTTCCGAGCCATCCTACTTCTCCTTGAACTGGATCACCGGCGCCGAGTCACGCTCCGTGATCTTGGCATAGGCCATGCGCTTGGCCGGCGTCGGTGCGCGGTAGACATCCTGCCAGAAGCGGCTGTCAGCCAGGGTCGTCATCGACTTGTAGAACTCCTTGCGAGTTAGCGAGGCGACCACGATCAGCATTTCATTCGTCGTCAGTCCCATGGCTCGCCCACCGTCCATGGCCGTCTTGGTGAAGGCGGCGGCGCCGAGCGCTGCGACCTCTGCCTGGACACCGGCGAACGGATAGTGCGGCGTCCGCTTCTCCATCTATGTTACCCTTTAAGGGTAGTTAAGGGATAGGCTGAAGACTCTCACAAGACGGCGCCGCTCGTCGCCAGCGTCACCCCCGCCTTTGTCATCGCGTCCTTCGCCGCCGCGAGCGATCCCACGAGATCGATGGCGCGGCAGCCGTCTTCCAGCACGACGACCTCGAATCCCAGAGCCGCGCCGTCGACGGCGGAGTAGTTCACGCAGAAATCGGTGGCGAGCCCGGCCATGAACAGGCGCTTGAAGCCGCGCGTGCGCAGATATCCCGAAAGCCCGGTCGGGGTCCTGCGGTCGTTCTCGAAGAAGGCCGAGTAGGAATCGATCTCCAGCCGGAAGCCCTTGCGGATGATCAGCTCGGCTTTGCCATATTGGAGGTCCCGGCGAAAATCTGCGCCCTCGGTGCCCTGCACGCAATGATCCGGCCACAGCACCTGGGTGCCGTACGAGAGTTCAGTCGTCTCGAATGGCCTCTTGCCGGCATGCGCCGAGGCGAAGGAGCGATGTCCGGGCGGGTGCCAGTCCTGGGTCAGCAGCACATGGGCGAAGCGCGGGATCAGGCGGTTGACGACCGGCACGACCTCGTCGCCCTTCGGCACGGCGAGCGCGCCCTTGGGGCAGAAATCGTTCTGCACGTCGATGACGAGAAGGGCATCGGTCGTGTCGTCGGTCGTGAGCGCCGGCATCGTCCGCTCCTGGATGGCGGGGGCGAGCTTACCGCGACTTTCTTAACAAAATCGGTGCGAGGCGGCGACGCTCAGGAAGCCGGCGCGCCTGTCAGGATGCGAAGCGGCGTCGGCGGCATCGGCGGGTGCCAGCGCCGGAGGCTGGCCGCCGCCTCCATGCCGAAGGCGAAGGGATCTCGGCCGACGACCTGCCAGTCGATGCGGTCGGAAAGCTCGAGCAGGCCGAAGCTGCCGGCGGCCTCGCCTCCCGTCGTGTAAGTCTCGGTCAGCGACTGCAGCGTCAGGTGCGGGATGCCGTCGACCTTGGTCACGGTGTTCCAATGCACGTGGCCGGCGATCCAGGCGACCGGCACCTTGGCCTCCCGCAGGATCGCGCGCAGCCGTGCCGCATCCGGGTAGGTCGCGTTCTGCGCGTTCTCCTCGAAGTAGTAGTTGCCGACCTGCGAATGCCCGGAGACCGGAACGTGGCTGACGATCAGGAGCGGCCGGTCGGCGGCTGCGACGGTCGCTGCGAGCCAGGTCGCATCCTCTTCGGCATAAACGAAGCCGCCGGGCCGGCGGATCCTTGTATCCGCCTGCCAGAGCACGATCCGCCAGCTACCGAGGTCGACGCAGCGCCGCGCCATGTCCTGGCCGAAGACCTGCTCGTTGTCGGCGATCGAGAGAAAGTCGCGGTCGTGGTTGCCGAGGATATGGAAGCGCGGGCAGGCGAGACCGGCGAAAGCCTCGGCGACCTCGCGTTCGAGCACGAGATCCTGCTCGCGGCCGACATCGGAAATCCGATCGCCCATGTCGATCGCAGCATCCGCCCTGGCGTCCTTGGCGAAGCGCCGGAACTCGTCCAGCAGGGACAGCGCCGCCGTCCCCCTCTTGGTCGCGGTGTCGCGGCCGTGATGGATGTCGGTGACGAAGGCGAGGCGGAGCGGGGAAGCCATGTCGGATACCCTTTCGTTGTCGGACGATCCTAGCTCCGTTTCAGCAGCAGCAGCGTGGCGATCAGTGCGAGGAAGCCGCCGATGCCGGCCAGCAAGGGGCGCATGACCGGCGGGGCGCCGGGATCGGCGAGCGCCATCAGGCCGGCGAGCCCGACCACCGCTCCGGCGCCGAGGAGAGCCGAGACGATCCAGCGCCGCTGGAAGAGGCGGAGGACGGCTGCCGAGATCTCGGCGCCGCCGAGGCTGCGGCCGAGATCGGCGGCATCGATCGCCAGCATCAGCGCGATGCCGAAGAGCATCGGCTCGAGCAGGCCGGGCGTGGCCCCGGTCCACCACAGCGCCGCGACATAAGCCAGAAGCGCGAGCCCGCCGCCGCCGGCCGCGGCCAGTAGCGAACGCTGGAAGATCCCGACGATCATGCTGACCGCGGCGACGGTCGAGAGCGTGACGATGAAGCCGCCGTCATCATGGTAGACGGGTAGCGCCGCCAGCAGCACCGCGGCGGCGATCGCGACATATCTCATCGAGCGATCGCGCGCCGAGTGCGCCGGCGGGCGAGTGCCGCCAGCGCCGCGTCCAGCGGCTCGCCGGGCACGAGCTCGGTTGCGGCGAGGCCGCGCTGGCGCAGCTCCTCGATGAGCGTCCGGCGCTCGAGCGTCCAGATGCGCGCGGCGAGCCTCTGCATCGGCGAGGCGGGCGTGAAGCGCCGCATCAGCGGCAGCGGCGAGAGCGCCAGCAGCACCACATCGAAGTTGCGCTCAGCGAGATTGGTCAGGATGCGGGTGAATCGCTGATCGACCAGCGGCGACAGCGCAATGACGAGCGCACCGGCCGGCAGCACCCTTGGCGGCAGGAGGTCGAGATCCTGAAAGCTGTAGTTTCCGGCCATGCCGGTCGGCAACAGCGCCTCCAGCAGAACCTCGACCTGGCGCCGCCCGGTGCCGGGCCTGATCCACTGCACATTGCCGCCATAGGTGACGAGGCCGACGCGGTCGCGATGGCGCAGATAGGCAGTCGCCAGCGCCGCCGCCGCCTTGACGCAGTGATCGAGGCTCGACTCCGGCTGCGCTCCGACATCGGCGGTGGTGTCGAGCAGGATCACGACATCGGCATTGCGCTCCTCGTGAAACTCGGTGACGTAGAGGCGGCCCAAGCGCAGCGAGGCCCGCCAGTTGATCTGCTTCAACAGATGGCCAGGCCCGTAGGGCCGGATGTCGCCGGGCTCGATCCCCTGGCCGAGCTGGGCCGAGACGTGGTTGCCGAAGGTCGCGCGCGTGCGCAGCGGCTTCGGCAGCAGGCGCAGCGGCGCCGCCGCCGGATAGATGCTGAGCCGCAGCGGATGATCGCGGCGAGCCTCGGCGAGCTTCAGCCGCGAGGGATGCCAGAGCCGGACATGAAACTCGCCGAGGCGGACATGCCCGCGCGCCAGGCAACGGATATCGAATGAGCCGGCCACCGTCTCGCCGGCGGCAAGCCGAAGCACGACGCGGTTGCTGCCGGAGGCGAGCGCCACGCTCGGCGGCAGGCGGTAGAGGATCTCGAGCGCCGGAATCTCGTCCTCCGCCGTCACCGTCACCGTGACGGTGACCGGATCGCCTTCGACCGCACGCTCGGTCGAGATCGTATGGGCCAGCGTGATGCGCGTCGGCGGCATCGCCGCAAGCCCGCGCACCAGCATGACGATCAGCGGCACCGCGATCAGCACCGGCTCAACCCGGTCGAATATGACCGCGAGCATGAGCGCGAAGGCCGCGAGCGCCGCCAGCACGAGCGCGAGCGGTGCCGGGCGCGGGGTCACGACGTTGCCCCCTCTCTCCCCGCTGCGCAGCAGACGGGGGGGGGTCGACGCAGTGCGTCGAAGGGTGGGGGCCGAGTGTCAGCGAGGGCGGCCGGCCACCGTGAGCAATGAGCTGGCGAAGACCTTCGCTCACGCTCAGGCCCCCACGCTGCCCTCCCCCGTCTGCTGCGCAGCCGGGAGAGGGTCCCAAAGAAGGCGAGGCGCGAGACTGTGGTCACGCGCTCGCCTCCGTCGCCGGGGTCGGCACGCGGTTGAGCGCGTCGGCGACGATGCGCTCGGCGGTGATGCGCGAGACCCAGAGCTCGGGGCGGAGCGCCAGGCGATGGGCGAGCGCCGGCACGGCCATCGCCTTGACGTCGTCCGGCGTGACAAAGTCCGAACGCCGGAGCATCGCCGCGGCGCGCGCGAGCTTGAGCAGCGCCAACGCGCCGCGCGGCGAGGCGCCTAGGATCAGGCGCTCATCGGCGCGCGTGGCACGCACCAGGTCGACGACATAGCCCTCGACCGAGGCGTCGACATGCACATCCTCGAGCGCTGCCTGCATGGCGAGCAGCTCGGTGCGGCTGACGACGGGCGTCACCTGGGTCTCGTCGCTGCGGCGCTGGCGGCGGCGTCGGAGGATCTCCTGCTCGTCCTCGCGGCTCGGATATCCGACCGAGATCTTCATCAGGAAGCGGTCGAGCTGCGCTTCGGGCAAGGCATAGGTGCCTTCGAGCTCGATCGGGTTCTGCGTGGCAATGACCAGGAAGGGCGGTTCCAGCGGAAAGGACTCGCCCTCGACCGTCACCTGCGATTCCTGCATCGCTTCCAGGAGGGCCGACTGCGTCTTCGGCGTCGCGCGGTTGATCTCGTCGGCAAGCAGCAGCCCGGTGAAGACCGGCCCGCGGCGGAACTCGAAGCGCGCGTTCCTCTGGTCGTAGACGTAGCTTCCGGTGATGTCGCTCGGCAGCAGGTCGGGCGTGAACTGGATGCGCTTGAAGGGCAGGTCCATCGCCTGACCGAGCAGTCGCGCAATCAGCGTCTTGGCGAGGCCCGGATAGTCCTCGATCAGGACATGGCCGTTGGCGACCAGCCCGGCCAGGAGCTGGCGCAGCACCTCGTCCTTGCCGACGATCGCCTGCGAGAGCGCGGCAAGGATGGCGCGGCAGCATTCTTCGGCCTCGACGATCTTCATCTCGGATGCTCCAGGCGGTCGACGAGGTCGGACAGGCTTTTTAGGCTGGGGCCGCGCATGCCGAGCGGATCGGAGGTGACCGGCGGGGCCAGCGCCTCCGCCCGCACGCCGCGGCGGCCCGCGAGCGCCAGCAGGCGCGGCCAAAGGATCTTGTCGAAGTAGCGCTGGCTGGTGCGGCTGTGGCGGACTTCGTCGCCGAGCTGGGTCAGCGCCGTGTCGAGACGGACGGGCATCATCGGCCTTTCGAGCGCACGGGCGAAGCCGCTGCCCGCATCCGCGCGCAACGCCTCGATCAGGCGTCCGACGACGTGGAAGAAGGCGGTGACAAGCGCTGAAGCAAGCGCGACGCGGAGGATGGTCGGCCGCTGGTCTGCCGGGAAGAAGGCAAAGGCAAGCGCAGCCGCGATGACGGTGAGCGCAAGAAAGCGGGGCGCCGCCGACCGGCGTGCGGCTTCCTCAACCGGCCGCTGCATCGGTCTCCCTTGCGGCCAGCGCCGCCCGCGACTCAAGCGCCGCTCTGATCGCGCCGAGCGACGCCACGGCCGCCTGCCGGTCGGCGTCGTCGATCGGATGCTCGCTGAAACGCGCGCGCTCGAAGAGGTGCGTCAGGCGCTCGACGTCGCCGGCACCGAGCGGCAGCGCGGCCAGCGCCGTGCGCATGAACTCCAGCGGCGTCTGCCAGGCAGCGCGCTGCGTCTCGGCTGCGGCGAGGCTGCGCTCGAAGCGCGCATAGCATTTTATGATCGCAGCGCGCGGATCGCCGCCGGCCTCGAGGTCGTCGAGGCTTTCTTCGGCCGCCGCGGCGACGGCATCGCCAAGGGGATCCTCGCGCTCCGCCTCCAGCATGCGCGCGCGCGCGCGCGCCTTGAGCACGACCAGCGCGAAGACGAGAAGGATGAGACCGGCGACGAGCGAGATGATGCCGAAGACCGAGGTCAGGATCTCGAACAGCCACCGCGCCGTCGCCGAGGTCCAGCTCCAGTCGAGCGCCGGCGGCGCGGCCTCTGCCGCCGGTGCACCCGCCTGATCTTCCCCCTGCGCCCAGAAGGCGAAGCTGAAGTCGAATCCTGGAATCGAGATGAACCGGGTCGAGAAGGCGAGCGCCAGGATCACCGCGCTGACCACGGTCATCAGGAGGGCCTCCCGCCAATTCAGCTCGCCCGGCAGCACCTTCTTCGCGCCCTTGCCCGGGCTGCGGCCGAGCAGCACGATCGCGGTCACCACCGCGATCGCGATCAGCACCGCCGCGGCCAGCGCCGCGACGAACGTCCAATCGGCGATGGCACCGACCGTCGATGAAGGCCGCAGGCTTGGCAGGGTCCAGCTCTGCGGCGGAAGCGTGCCGATCAGCGCGAGCAGGAGACCGGTCGCGGCCAAGACCGGCGGCCAGACGCGGCGGGCACGGTTTCCCGGCGCGTCGCCGGGAAAGGCGATCTCCGGATCGGGCGGGCTCGGCTCAGGCGGCTTCTGTCGCATCATCGGATGAACGCGACTTTACCCCCGGCCGACGACTTGGCGATAGGCGGGGAGCGACCTGTCCCTCACCGCGCCCGGGCGATGATCTCGATCGGCGCGATGACACCGGCATCGACCGCCCCGGCGACATTGGCGAGCCGTTGCGGGGAGTCCTTGCGCGCGAGCACCGATGTCGGCCCCTGGCCTTCGCGGGCGCGCTCCTTGACCTTGGCGAAGAAGGCGCGCGCGAAGTCGCCGCGGTCGCGTTCCTTTGCGATTTCGAAACCGGCGGCCTTCAGCGCCGAGCGATACTCGATGGGCGGCGCGACGAAGCTGGTCTCGGGGCTCGACGCCCAGAAGACCGGGAAGCCGAGCTCGCCCGGGCCGGTGCGCATGATGTCGTAGATCGCAAAGGTGGCGCCTGAGGAAAGCACCCGGCGGGCCTCGGCGAAGAGCGTCCGCTTGTCCTCGATGTTCATGCCGACATGCATCATGTAGGCGCCGTCGAACGCACCGGAATCGAAAGGTAGCGCCAGCGCGCTCGCGTGGCGGTAGGAGACGCGGTCGGCAAGACCGACCCGCTGCGCCAGCGCGCTCGCGGTCGCGACGAACGCCTCCGTCAGGTCGATGCCGGTGACGCGCACGCCGTAGGTTGCAGCGAAGAAGCGCGACGGTCCGCCGAGGCCGGAGCCGATGTCGAGAAGATGCATGCCGGGCGCGAACCCGATCTGCTCGGCGAAGGCCATGGTCGCCTGGCGTCCGCCGATATGCAGCTCGTCGACCGGCGAGAGGTCGTCGAGCGTCAGCCGCTCGATGTCCTTGCCCGAAGCGGCCAGCGTCTGGAGGATCGTTCGTTCGAGATCGGCCCGCGCGTAATGCTCGGCGACGCGGCTCTGGACCGGATCGTCGGCAGCGTTGCTGTTGCTCGGAGCCATCCGGACACCTCCCTTCTTCGCCCCGGCTCGACGGCTGAGGATTCTCTAGAAGCGGCGCCGGGCGAGCCAGCCGCGGGTGACATAAGGGACCGGCATCTCGGTTCCGGACTTGGCCCGCACATAGGCGGCGATCGCGTCCACGATCTCGGACGTGCGCGATGCGGCCTGGCGTGCCAGAGTCGCATGGCTGCGCCAGGCCTCGATCCAGGTCTCGCGATCGACGCGATGGACGACGCGGCCCTCGAAGGGAAGTGCGGGATCGAACAGCCCGCTCGCGGCGATCGCCTCGGTCTGGTCCTCGCGGCGGGTGCCGTAGCCGTATTCCGGCACCATGCTGCGGATCAGATCCTCGACGCCCGTCTGAAGCGGATCGTCGAGGTCGCGGTGGTTCCAGAGACAGGCGAACCAGCCGCGCGGGCGCAGCAGCCGGGCGGTCTCCTTGAGCGCGCGCGGACGATCGGTAACGTTGAAGGACGAGCCGAAGGTGACGAGCGCATAGGTGTCGCCCGGCCGACCGGTCGCCTCGCCGGCGCCTTCGAACCACTGCACCTGGCCGAAGCGCTGGCTGCGGCTCATGCCCAGCTTGCGCATCTCGTCATTGGGCTCGACGGCGTCGACGATGAGGCCGCGCTCGAGCAGGGGAATGGTGAGATGCGCGGAGCCGGCGCCGATGTCGCAGACGCGATCGCCCGCCTTGACGCCGGCCCGCGCGACCAGCGCGTCGATCGCCGACGGCGCGTAGTCGGGCCGGCTGGCATAGGTGCGCGCAAGCTCGGTGTAGTCCCATTCGGTCTTCATGAAGCCTTCCTAGAGTCCGGCATGATCGATCACGCGGCGCGCGATCTCGTCGGGGGTGAGTCCTTCGGCGCGGTCGAAGACGAGGTCCGGGCGGCGCGGCTCCTCGGCCGGGATGTCGACGCCGACGACGTTGCCGATCTCGCCCGCGAGCGCGCGCTTGTAGAGGCCCTTGTCGTCCTGGGCCGCCAGCAGATCCAGGCTGGCGCGCAGGTAGATCTCGACATAGGCCGGGATATTGGCGCGGTTCCACTCGCGCACCGCCTCGACCATGGAGATCGTCGCGCAGATGACAGTGGCGCCCTGCCTGGCGAGCTCGCGACAGAGGCGGGCATAGGAGAAGGAGAGGCGCCGGCGGTCCTCCGGGTCATGGCCGTGGGTGCCGCCGAAGATCGCGCGCAGCACGTCGCCGTCGAGCAGCAGCGGCTTGTGTCCGGCTTCGGCGAGACGGGCGGCCAACCGCGTCGACACGGCGGTCTTGCCGGCGCCCGACAGCCCCGTGACCCAGAAGACCTTGCCCTCAACCGGTAGCACGGTTCGGTTTTAGGCATCGGGCGACGTTGCAGCAAGGCCCGCGGCGACCCATAGTCGCGCGGATGCGGATCGGCATCCTGGGCGCCGGCCCCGCCGGGCTTTACCTCGCCTATCTCCTGAAGCGGCGGCGGCCCGGATGGGAGGTGCAGGTGGTCGAGCAGAACCGGCTCGGCTCGACCTTCGGCTTCGGCGTCGTCTTCTCCGAACGCGCGCTCGAGTTCCTCTCCGGCAGCGATCCCGAGACGGCGGCGGCGATCGCCCCGCATCTCGAATCCTGGAACGACATCGCAATCAACCATCGCGGCGAGCGGATCTTCATCGACGGCATCGGCTTCGCCGCGATCGGGCGACTGACCCTGCTTCGGCTGCTCGCCGAGCGGGCGCGCAGCGCCGGCGCCGTTCTCGACTTCGAGCGGCACGTCGAGCGCCTTGACGAGCTGGAGCCGGCCGACCTCGTGGTCGGCGCCGACGGCATCCGCTCGCTGGTCCGCCAGGCTCATGCGGCTTTCGGGACGCAGGTGACGCTGCTCAGGAACCGCTTCGCCTGGTTCGGCACGACGAAGCGCTTCGACACGCTCTCGCAGAGCTTCGTCGCGACCGAGCACGGCGTCTTCAACGCGCATCACTACCGCTACGCGCCCGATCGAAGCACCTTCATCGTCGAGGTCGACGAGGAGACCTTTTTCGCCTCGGGCTTCGATCGTTTGCCGGAAGATGAAGCACGCCTGGTCTGCGAGCGGGCCTTCGCCGAGACGCTCGATGGCCATCCCCTGATCGCCAACAACTCGGCCTGGCGGCAGTTTCCCGTCATCCGCAACCAGCGTTGGTCGGTGGGCAAGTGCGTGCTGCTCGGCGATGCGCTGCACACCGCGCATTTCTCGATCGGCTCGGGCACGCGGCTTGCCATGGAGGACGCGATCGCGCTCGATTGCGCGCTGGCCGGGCATGAGGGCGACCTGCCGTCGGCGCTCGCCGCCTATGAGACCGCGCGCCGCCCGATCCTGGAGAAGCTGGTCGGCGCCGCGAACGCCAGCGGCGCATGGTACGAACGCTTCCGCGAGCATATGCGCCTTCCGCCGCTCGACTTCGCCATGAGCTATGTCACCCGTTCCGGCCGCGTCGATCGGGAACGCCTCAGGCGCGTCTCGCCCGGCTTCGTCGCACGCTACGAGCGCGGGTGCTAACGTCCTCGCGGCGAAGAAGGGGGATCGCCCGGTGCGCGTCGGGATCAATGGCAACGAGCTCGAGGTCGAGGTCTTCGGCGACGATCCGTCGGCGCCGGTGATGATCGTCCATCATGGGGCGCCGGGCCTGGGCTCGCGGGCGGAGCCCAGGAACGGCTACTCCGCCTTCCGCGACCGTTTCCGCGTCGTGACCTTCAATGCGCGCGGCAGCGGCGAAAGCGAGGGCAAGCCGCCCTTCACCCATGCGCAGTGGGTGGCCGATGTCGACGCCTTGCGGCAATGGCTGGGCGTCGAGCGCTTCGTCATGGCCGGCGGCTCCTATGGCGGCTTCATCGCCATGGAGTCCGCGATCCGGCATCCCGAGCGTCTGTCGGCGCTGATCCTGCGCGATACCGCGGCCGACAATTCCTTCCGTCCCGGCTTCAGCAAAGCCTTCCTCAACTCCGATCGCGTCGACCTCGATCCCGACCTGATCCGCCGGGTCGAGCGCGGCGAGGTCCGCAGCAACGAGGAGTTCCGCGAGTTCTGGCGGAAGGCGCTGCGCATCTACAGCCACACTTACGATCCGGAAGCGGTCGAAGCGCGCGCCGCGGCGACGCCTTACCGCTTCGAGACCCATAACTTCGCCTTCTCCCGGAACGAGCCGGCTTACGACGTGAAGGACCGCCTCGGGCTCGTCGCTTGCCCGACCCTGGTGGTGGTCGGGCGCTCCGACCCGGTCACGCCGGTCTGGTGCTCGGAGGGGATCGTCGCCCGCATCAAGGGCGCGCGCCTCGAAATCTTCGAGAAATCAGGCCACTCGCCGCCGCTGGAGGAGCCGGAGAAGTTCCAGCGCGTGGTGCGGGACTTCCTGGACGAGGCCCTGGCGCGCTAAGCAGGGCCGCAGCGCGTCGGCTCCCTCGCCCCAACCGCTTGTTCCTGCATCAAGGGGAGCCTCTCGGGCGAAAAGGACCACGGTCGGAACCTAGGGTGATGTCCCTCGAATGGTAGAGGATAAAGCCCTGCCCGTGGCGGGCCGCATACCTTCGATTGATATAGGTGCGCCGGCGTCAGTTCGCTCGACGCCGGAATATGTGCTGGTCTATTTGCCTCTCTAGCTCATGGGACCCTCGATGCTGCCCGCGATCGTCGCGTTGTCGGTGCACAATGGCGGCGTCTCGGCCGAGAGACAGGGGCTCGGATGGAAGTCGTGAAGCGCCCGGTGCTGAAGGATGCGGTGCTGGTCGGCGCCGGCCACGCGCATGTCGCGGTGCTGCGCATGTTCGCGATGAAGCCGCTGCCGGGAGTACGCCTCACGCTGATCAGCCGCGAGGTCCATACGCCTTACTCCGGCATGCTTCCCGGCCTCGTTGCCGGCCTCTACGATTTCGACGAGGCGCATATCGATACCGGGCCGCTCGCCCGCTTCGCCGGGGCACGGCTCTATCAGGACGAGGTCGTCGGCATCGACCTCGCCGCACGGAGGCTCCTGTGCCGCAGTCGCCCGCCGGTCCCCTACGACCTGCTCTCGCTCAATATCGGGGCGACGCCGGATGTCGATGGGGTTCCAGGAGCGGCGGAGAACGCCGTTCCCGTCAAGCCGATCGACGGCTTTCTCGGCCGCTTCGAGGAGCTGCGGGCGCGGGTGATCGAGCGCAACGGGCGTGCGCGGATCGCGCTGGTCGGGGCCGGTGCCGGCGGCGTCGAGCTGATGCTCGCGGTGGAGCGCCGGCTGCGTCGCGCCGTCGCCGAAGCGGGCTTCGACGCCGCCGCGATGTCGTTCGTCCTGGTCTCGGGCGCACCCGACATCCTGCCGACGTTTCCGGCGGCGTTCCGGGCGCGCTTTCGCGCCGTCCTCGCCGCGCGCGGCATTGCAGTGATCGCCGGAGCGCCGGTGATCCGCGTGGAGCAGAAGCGGCTCGTCTTCGACGGCCATCCGGCGGTAGAGGCCGATGAGATCCTGTGGACGACCCAGGCCGCGCCCGCGCGCTGGCTGGCCGGAACGGGACTGACGCTCGACCGGCGCGGCTTTCTCGTCGTCGAGGATACGCTCCAGGCGCCGGGACATTCGGAGATATTCGCAGCCGGCGACACCATCGCCTTCTCGCCGCGCGCGCTTCCCAAGTCGGGCGTCTATGCCGTCCGTGCCGGCCCGGTGCTGGCGGACAACATCCGCCGCGCGCTGACCGGCCGCCCGCTTAGGCGGTTCCGCCCGCAGCGCGACGCTCTTTATCTGGTCTCGACGGGCGAGCGCTTCGCTGTCGGCACGCGCAACGGGTTCACCTTCGCAGGCGCCTGGGTATGGCGCTGGAAGGACTGGATCGACCGTCGCTTCATGGCCCGGTACAACGCCCTGCCGGACATGGCAAAGCCGGCGACGGAGGCGTCGTCGCCGCTTGCCGACAGGCAGGCCCTCAAGGAGATCTCGGCCATCGCCATGCGCTGCGGCGGCTGCGGCGCCAAGGTCGGCGCGACCGTGCTGTCGCGCGCGCTCGGCGCCATCGAACCGGCATCGCGCCCGGACATCGTCGCCGGCCTCGATGCGCCTGACGACGCCGCCCTGGTCGATACCGGCGGCGAGAAGCTGTCGGTGCAGACGGTCGACTACTTCCGCGCCATCATCGACGACCCTTACACCTTCGGACGGATCGCCGCGAATCACGCGCTCGGCGACATCTATGCGATGGGCGGCGAGCCGCAATCGGCTCTCGCCATCGCGACCATCCCCTATGGGCTTGAGGCCAAGGTCGAGGCCGACCTCTCGTCGATGATGGCCGGCGCCAACGAGGTGCTGCGCCAGGCGGGCTGCGCCCTGGTCGGCGGTCATACGAGCGAGGGCGCCGAGCTCGCGCTCGGCTTTTCGGTCAATGGCCTGGTCGAGCGCGACGCCGCGTTGCGGAAGGGCGGGCTCCGGCCCGGAAGCGCTCTCATCCTGACCAAGCCGATCGGCACCGGCACCCTGCTCGCCGCCGACATGCGCGGCAAGGCCAAGGCGCGCTGGGTCATGGCGACGGTCGCGCACATGACCCGCTCGAACCAGGCCGCGGCGGCGATCCTCAAGGGCCACGGTGTTCACGGCGCCACCGACGTGACGGGATTCGGCCTGCTCGGCCATCTCGTGGAGATGGTGCGCGCCTCGGATGTCGACGTGACGCTCGCGATCGACCGCGTGCCGCTGATCGACGGCGCGCGCGACACCGTCGCCTTGGGCATTCTGTCGTCGCTGCAGCCGCAGAATCTGCGGCTGCGGCGGGCCATCCGGAATCTCGACGCGGCGAGCCGGCACCCTCTCTATCCTTTGCTGTTCGATCCGCAGACCGCCGGCGGGCTGCTGGCGGCGGTTCCGCTCGGCCGCGCCGAAGCCTGCGTCGTTGCGCTGCGCGCCGCGGGTTACAGGGACGCAGCGGTCATCGGCACCGTTGACGCGCGCAGCGAGGCGCTCGAGCCGATCGCGATCGATCTGACCGGGGCCGAGATCGCCGAAGCGCTGGCGGCGGTGTCATCGAGCGGTACGGAAGTGCAAGCCCGGGGGGAGAAGGGCCTTGCCAAGGAAGCGGAGCGCGTGTCCAGATCGGAATCCTGGGGAGAGCGCCCATGATCGTTCGCGCGACGCTGCTCTTGGCTTCCTTGCTGGGTCTGCTGGCGATGCCGGCCCATGCCGACCCTGCCCGGTGGCGCCCCGGATGGCCGCGGACGGACTTCGCGCGGGCGAGCGTCCCCTTCGCCGACATCCTGTCCGGCGGGCCGCCCAAGGACGGAATCCCGGCGATCGACGAGCCTCGCTTCAGGCCGGCTCCAGAGATCCGCGACCTGGCCGACCGCGACCCCGTCATCTCGGTCGAGATCGAGGGGGATGCGCGCGCCTATCCGCTGCGGGTGCTGACCTGGCATGAGATCGTCAACGACCGCGTCGGCGGACGGCCCGTGATCGTGACCTATTGCCCGCTCTGCAACGCCGCGATCGCCTTCGAGCGCAGGATCGACGGCCGCGAGCTCGGCTTCGGCGTCACCGGCAAGCTTCGGCACTCCGACATGATCATGTACGACCGCGAGACCGAGAGCTGGTGGCAGCAATATACCGGGGAGGCGATCGTCGGCGCGCTGCTGGGCCGCAAGCTCCCGATCGTGCCATCCAGGCTCGAGTCGTTCGCGCTGTTCCGCGAACGTCATCCGGACGGGCAGGTCCTGGTGCCGTCGGATCCGACGCTGCGGCCCTATGGCGCCAATCCCTATGTCGGCTACGAGGATTCCGGGTGGCCTTTCCTCTATCGCGGCGAGGTGCCCGAGAGGGTGATGCCGCTCGAACGCGTCGTTGTCGTCGGCGCCGAGGCGTGGCCTCTCTCCCTCTTGCAGAAGCGAAAGCGGTTCGAGACGGGCGACCTGCTGATCGAGTGGCTTCCAGGCCAGGCATCGGCTCTCGATACGCGCGTGATCGCCGAGGGCCGCGATGTCGGCAATGTCATCGTTCGCCGGCGCGGATCGTCGGGAACGATCGAGGTGGAGCACAAATCGACATTCGCCTTCGTCTTCTTCGCGTTTCAACCGGACGGGACCCTGCATACCGAGGCTGGCCCGATACGAAGGAAGCCTTGAACGGTCTTCGGCGGCGGCGCCTTGAGGATGGGCTCAACGTGCCGGCGCGAGGCGCCGGTAGGAGAGCGCTTCGGCAATATGAAGCCGGGCAACCGGCTCCGCTCGATCCAGGTCGGCGAGCGTGCGGGCAACGCGAAGGACGCGATGGTAGCCGCGCGCCGAGAGCTTCAATCTCTCGGCCGCGTCGGTAAGGAGCTTGCGGCCCGCCGGTTCCGGCGTCGCCACCTCGTCGAGCAGCGTGCCGTCGGCCTCGGCATTGGTGCGGATGCGCCTGTCCTCGGGCAGCTTCGCGTAGCGAGCCAGCTGGATCTCCCGGCAGGCCGCAATGCGCGCCGCGACCTCGGCGGAGCCTTCGCGCGGCGGCGGCAGCGAGAGATCGGCCGGCGACACCGCCGGCACGTCGACATGCAGATCGATACGGTCGAAGAGCGGGCCTGAGATCTTCGACTGGTAGTCTTGGGCGCAGCGCGGCGCCTTTGAGCAAGCGAGAGAGGCGTCGTCCAGATGCCCGCATTTGCACGGGTTCATCGCCGCAACGAGCTGAACGCGGGCCGGATACGTCGCGTGCGCGTTGGCCCGAGCGACAACTGCGCGTCCAGTCTCGAGTGGCTGCCGGAGTGACTCCAAGGTCGCGCGCGAGAATTTGGGCAGCTCATCGAGGAACAAGACCCCGTTGTGCGCGAGGCTGATCTCACCAGGCTTCGCACGTGAACCGCCGCCAACAAGCGCCGGAAGCGATGCAGAATGATGCGGATCTCGCATGTGGCGCTTGCGCGTTATGCGTCCGTCAATCAGCAATCCGGCCACTGAGTGGACCATGCTGACTTCGAGCGCCTCAGCGGCATCGAGAGGCGGCAAGATGCCCGGAAGACGAGCGGCCAGCATCGATTTTCCGGAGCCAGGCGGACCGATCATCAACAGATTGTGGCCGCCGGCCGCCGCGACCTCGAGCGCGCGCTTCGCCGTTTCCTGGCCCTTGATGTCGGCGAGGTCTTGCGATCGCGCGGTGTCCTCCGCCATCTCCGCTCGCGGCGGGGAGAGCACCTGCGTCCCCTTGAAGTGGTTGATCAGCGCCAGCAGCGAGCTTGGCGCCAGGACCTCTCCGCCCGACCATGCCGCCTCGCCGCCGTTCCTTGCCGGGCAGATCAGCCCCAGGCCTTCGCCGTTCGCGGCGATCGCCGCCGGCAGCACGCCGGCGACCGAGGTAATCTGCCCGTCGAGCGCAAGCTCGCCGAGAGCGACGAAGCGCTCCATCTCCTCCGCCGGCAGCACCCCCATGGCGAGCAGGAGCCCGCACGCGATCGGCAGATCGAAATGGCTGCCTTCCTTCAAGAGATCAGCCGGCGCCAGGTTGATGGTGATCCGCTTCGGCGGCAGCGCGAGACCCAGCGCGGACAGCGCGCCGCGCACGCGGTCGCGGCTCTCGGCCACCGCCTTGTCGGCAAGCCCGACCAGCGCGAAGGCGGGCAGGCCCGCGGCGATCTGCACCTGGACGTCGACCGGCAGGACTTCGATCCCGCTGAACGCCACCGTGCGGATGCGCGATACCATCTGTGCCCTGTGCCCGCCGAGCCCCGGGTCGAGGATGCCATCGCAGCGTGTACACGGCTAGTAGGGCTTTCCTCCTGAGCGCTCCGCCGCTAGCGTCCCGCCGATGATCCGCGTCACCGCCAGCATTGCGATCGACGAGAGCGAGATCGAGGAGAGCTTCGTGCGCTCCTCCGGTCCCGGCGGGCAGAACGTCAACAAGGTGTCGAGCGCGGTGCAGCTCCGCTTCGACGTGCGCCGTTCGCCGTCGCTGCCCGAGGATGTGCGCCGCCGGCTTGAGCGCCTGGCCGGCAAGCGACTGACCAAGGAGGGCGTGCTGGTGCTGGTCGCGCAGACTCATCGCGCCCAGGAGCGCAACCGCGCCGAGGCGCTCGAACGGCTCATCGATCTGATCCGTGCCGCCACCGTGAAGCCAAAGCCGCGCACGGCGACACGCCCGACGCTCGCCAGCAGGAAGCGGCGCCTCGACGCCAAGGCGCGACGTTCCAAGATCAAGCGCGCGCGCGTCGTGCGCGACGAGGAATAGATGGATCGGCTGCGCATGATCCACTATTTCGTCGAGACCGTGCGCCGCGGCGGCTTCTCGCGCGCCGGGCGCGAACTCGGCCTGACGCCGGCCTCGATCTCGCGCCAGGTGAGCCAGCTCGAGGATTCGCTCGGCCTGAGGCTGCTCAATCGCACGACGCGACAGCTGTCGCTGACCGAGGCGGGCGAGCTCTTCTATGAGCGTGTCAGCCATGTCGTCGAGGATCTCGCCGAGGCCGACGAGATCGTGCAGAGCCTGCACGGCGGGCCGAGCGGGCTGCTGCGTGTCACCGCGCCGGCGAGCTTCGGACGCCTGCATATCGTGCCCGCGCTCGCCGGTTTCCTCGAGACCTATCCGCAGATCCGGCTCGACCTCGTCTTCACCGATCGCCTCGTCCACATGCTGGACGAGAAGATCGACGTCGCCATCCGTATCACCGCGGCGCCCGATGCGAGCTTGATCGGGCGCAGGCTAGCCCGGCAGCACTCGATCGTCTGCCTCGCCACCTCCTATGCCGAGAAGCGCGGTGCTCCGAGACGCATCGAGGATCTGGCGAAGCACAACTGCCTGACCTACGGCGCCAGCGGCGGCTCGACCTGGCGCTTCTACGACGGCGAGAGCGATCGCGAGGTCGCGCAGATCGAGGTCTCGGGCAATGTCCATGCCCGCGACGGCGACAGCATCTATGTCGCGACGCTCGCCGGCATCGGCATCTCGCTGCAGCCGATCTGGCGCGTCGCCGAGGATCTCAAGGCCGGGCGGCTCAAGCCGCTGTTTCCCGGCACCTGGGCCTCCTCGATCGGCGGCGCCTCGGCGATCCACGCCTACTACGTGCATCGCCGCCACCTGGCGCCGAAGATCAAGGCTTTCGTCGACTACCTCGCCGATGCCTACCGCTCGCCGCCCTATTGGGAGAACGGCGTCGACGTAGGGTTGCGGCCGCGAAAGGCGCGCCGGCGCACAGAATAGCACTTGTTCGCCCGATTCGCGTAATGAGCGCGCGAGTTGTGCGCTAGCCTTATGGGATGAGGGTCCGCGAAATCCGGCTGAAACGATATCCCGACGGCGTGCCGAAGGAGTCGGACTTCGAGCTCGCCGAGCGCGAGGTGCCCGATCCCGGCGCCGGCCAGCTCTGCCTCCGCCCGCTGTTCCTCTCGATCGATCCCTACCAGCGCAACCGCATGCGCGGGCCGGCGGCGGGCCTGACGCCCGGGCAAGTGATCGAAGGGCGCTGCGTCGCGCAAGTGATCGACTCCCGTCATCCCGACTTCGCCGCGGGCGAGCTCGTCTTCACCACCGCGCCCTGGGCCGAGGCCTCGCTCTCCGACGGCAAGGCGGTGCAGCGCCTCGATCCCGAGGTGATGCCGCCGCAACTCCATCTCGGCGCCGCCGGCGTGCCCGGCCTCACCGCCTTCGTCGGCCTGCATGACATCGGCGAGATGAAGCCGGGCGAAACCGTGCTGGTCTCGGCCGCCGCCGGCGCCGTCGGCTCGATGGCCTGCCAGATCGCCAAGCTCGCTGGCTGCCGCGTTATCGGCACCGTGGGATCGGCGCAGAAGGTTCGCTGGCTTCTCGACGAGGTCGGCATCGATGCCGCCATCGACTACTCCAAGGAGCCAGATCTCACGGCGGCGCTGAGGCGCGTCTGCCCCGACGGCGCCGACCTCGTCTTCGAATGCGTCGGCGGCAAGCATCTGGAAGCGGGCCTGGCCGTGCTGAAGCCGCACCGGCGCGTCGTGCTCTGCGGCGTCATGGCCGGGATGAACGGTCAGCCGGCCGGACCGTCCAATCTCGACCAGGTGATCGCCAAGCGCGTCGATATCAAGGGCTTCGTCGTCGGCGACCACATGGCGCGCATGAGCGCGTTCCTGGCGGAGGTCAAACACTGGCTCGCCGACGGCGCGCTGCATTGGCACGAGACCGTGATCGACGGCATCGAGAACACGCCGAAAGCCTTCATCGGCCTTTTCCAGGGTCAGAATCTCGGCAAGATGCTGGTCCGGGTCGCCGGGCCGCGGGCGTCCCCTTGAATCCCGAATGGGGGAGGCAATGAAACCGCGGATTCAACTCGCCAGTGCATAGAGATTTAGGAGCCAGCGAGGGAGTCGAAAACCTCTTGCGGTGAACGGAAGCCGAGAGATTTCCGAGGTCTTGTGTTGAGCAAACGTTCGACCATGGCCACCTCGGCATTGGAGATCGTAGAGAAGTCTGTACCCTTTGGGAAGAAGTCGCGAATGAGGCCGTTGGTATTTTCATTCACGCCGCGCTCCCACGCATGGTACGGCGTTGCGAAGAAGATCTCTGTCTTCAGCGCACGGGCGATATCCTGATGTGCAGCGAACTCCTTTCCATTGTCGAAGGTGATGGTGTGCACGAAGTCGCTGACCGGCTTGAGACGGCGCACGGTTGCCGCTCGTGTAGCGCGAGCGGTCGAACGCGGTAGCTTGCTGATCTTGGTCAGCAGAGACTTTCTCTCGA
>VGEN01000052.1 GCA_016869285.1 Alphaproteobacteria bacterium | reverse complement strand
CTAACTACCTCGCCGATGACTTCCAGGACGAGATCGAATTCCTCGGGATCGAAAGTTCGCCCGCCTTCGTGCGCCAGCCAGAGGGCAACGGCGTGGCGGAGAGGATCATCAAGACGCTGAAGGAGCAACTGCTATGGGTCCGGTACTTCCCGACCGTTGAGGCACTTCGCAAGGGGCTCGCCGAGTTCGCCGATCTCTATAACGCCTCGTGGCTGCGGGAGCGCCATGGGCACAAGACGCCCAATCAGATCAGGGCCGAACATAAGGCTCTTGCATCCGAAGCCGCCACGGAGTTCAAATTGGCAGCGTAACCGGCGCAGCGAACTGTCTCATAACCGTGCCCCGGTACAGCGCAAGCGCGGCGAGACCATTCAGGCCGTCGTCCGCGAGCTCGACGGGCCGAAGCGCGAGTGGCTGTCGTTGCAGGAGATCAAGGCGCTGGTGCGGCTGCCGGTTTTCGTCGCCGGGCAATGGTGGGGCACGATCGGCTTCGACGAGTGCTTCAGAGAGCGCGCCTGGGACGAGCCCGAGATCGAAGCGTTGCGCGCCGCGGCCTCGCTCATCGGCGTCGCCGTCGCCCGTGTCGAGTCGATCGATATGCTCAGGCGGCGCGAGGCTGAGCTGGCCCGCAAATCGGCGATCCTCGCCGGCACTCTCGACAATACCGTCCAGGCGATCTCGATGTTCGATCCGGCGCATCGGCTGGTCGCCTTCAACAAGCGCTATGTCGAGCTGATCAACCTGCCGACCGAGTTCCTGGCGACCGAACCTACCTTGCGCGACATCCTGGTCAGGCAGGTCGAGCAGGGTGACGTCGTGCCGCCGGAATGGCTCTCGATGCCGGAGGACAAGGAGGCGATCGTCGAGCATTGGCTCGCGCGCGCCCCGCCCCCGGACCGGCCCTACACCTACGAGCGTGAGCGTCCGGACGGCAGCATCGTCGAGGTCTTCTCCAACCCGCTGGCCGATGGCGGCTTCATCCGTGCCATCACCGACGTAACCGAACGCCGACGCCAAGAAGTCGTCATGCGCGAAGCGCTGGCGGACACTGCGTCCACCGAGGCGAAGCTCCGCGACATCCTCGAGTCTCTGCCGGTCGGCGTCCTCGTCCTCGACGAAGAGCGGGGCATCGAGATGTGGAACGAGGCCTACGTCAAGTACACCGGCGTACCGGCCAAGGACCTCGACGCCCATCGCGCTCTCGACGACAATTCCCGCTTCATCTACCGAAGCTACCCGCACCTGCAGACGATTCCGATCGAGCAGTTCGTCGAAGAGCGACGCAAGCGCATGTTCGTCGAGGGCTTCTCGGCTCGCGAGGTTACCTTCGAGAATCCCCGCTACGACATCCAGTACATCATCGCGCCGCTGAAGACCGGCGGCGCGGTCAATGTCATCGTCGACATCACCTCGCAGAAGGAGGCGCAACGCGACGCGCTGCAGGCACAAAGCTGGGCCGAGGCGATCCAGGCTCAGCTCCGCGCCATCCTCAATCACCTGCCGATCGGTGTCGTCGTTTTCGACAGCGAAACCAAACTTCGCTACTGGAACCAGAAATACGTCGAGCTGACCGGGACCGAGGACAGTTTCTACCGGAGCGCGGCCGACCTCGACGCGCTGTGCTCATATACCTACGCGAAGTTTCCTCACCTGCAGACCATGCCGCTGTCGGAGTTCACCCGATCCTGGACCCGGCGGATCTTCGGCGGCGACCTCGGCCCACGCGAAGTCGAGTTCAGGGTGCCGCCGGTGATGACCCTGCAAGTTGTCGCGGCTCTGCCCGAAGGCGGACGCATGCTCGTCGTCGTCGACATCACCCAGCAGAAAGAGTCGGAACGCCAAGCGCTCAGGGCGCGCAAGGAGGCCGAGGACGCCAACCTCGCCAAGTCGCAGTTCCTGGCGGCAATGAGCCATGAGATCCGCACGCCGATGAACGGTGTGCTCGGGATGCTCGAATTGCTCAAGGGAACCCGTCTGGACGCCGAGCAGGCCGAGATGGTGAGCGTGGTGCGCGAGTCCGCCAATTCGCTGCTCAAGATCATCGACGACATCCTCGACTTCTCGAAGATCGAGGCCGGCAAGATCGAGATCGAGGAAGTCGAGCTGTCACCGCTGCAGATCGTCGAGGGCGTCGCTGAGACGCTGACGCCCGAGGCACGGCGGAAGGAAATTGCGGTCGTCACCTTCGTCGATCCGGCGGTCCCGGACCCGTTGGCGGGCGACGCCGTCCGGCTGCGCCAGATCTTGTTCAACCTCGTCGGCAACGCGATCAAGTTTAACCAGCAAGGCGAGGTCTCGATCGCCGTCCGTGTCGCGGCTAAGGACGCCGACTCAGTGACGCTCCGCTTCGAGGTTGTCGACACCGGCATCGGGTTGACCGATGAGCAGATCTCCCGCCTGTTCCAGCCCTTCATGCAGGGCGACCGCTCGACCACGCGCCGCTTCGGCGGCACCGGCCTCGGGCTCTCGATCTCGAAGCGCCTGGTCGAGCTGATGCAGGGCGAAGTCAGGGTTGAGAGCGAGCCCGGCCATGGCTCTTCCTTCTCCTTCACGGCCAAGCTCGCTCGCCGACCGGCCAAACCGACCGACAGCAAACGCCCGCTCCAGGGCCAGCGCCTCCTCATCGTCGACGACAGCGCGATGGTCCGCGATCTCGTCCGCCGCTATGCGATCGACGCCGGCGCGGAGATCGCGACCGCCGGCACGGTCGTCGCTGCCAAGGCCGAACTCGAACGCGCCGCGAGGACGGGACGACCCTATCAGGCCGCCATCCTCGACATGCGCCTTCCGGACGGCGACGGCTGGACCCTCGGTCGCGACATAAGGGAGACGGACGCGCTCGCCCGGACGCGACTCGTCCTTCTCACCGCCTTCGACGAACCCGACCATCGCCGCAGAGCGCTCGCCCAAGGATTCTCTGCCTATCTCACCAAGCCGATCCGCCGCTCGCTTCTGCTTTCGGCGCTGGTCCCGGCGATGGACAAAGAGATTGCGACCAAAGCCGAGGAGGCTGCAGCAACGGCATCGAACACGCTGATCCTCGTCGCCGAGGACAACCCGACCAACCGCACGGTGATCGCCAAGCAGCTGAAGAAGCTGGGATACCGCCACGAGATCTTCGCAGATGGCCGCGCCGCTCTCAGCGCCTACGACCTCAACCGCCATGCCCTGGTTCTGACCGATTGCCACATGCCGGTAATGGACGGTTTTGCGCTGACCAATGCGATACGCGACGGCGAGAAAAGAACCGGCAAGCGCGTGCCGATCATTGCACTGACCGCAAACGCGCTGCAGGGCGAGGCCGAGAAGTGCCTCGCCGCCGGCATGGACGACTACATCGCAAAGCCGGCTTCCCTCGCCCACCTCTCCTCGGTTCTGCGCAAATGGACGACGGGCGCAATGTCGCCGCCGACGGCACCCGCGGCGACGGCCGAGGGTCCGATCCTGGACCCGACGGTCCTCGACGAGCTGTTCGAAGACTCGATCGAGGAAAGGCGCAACCTCCTGGATGTCTTCGTCCGCTCGGTCGAGCAGATGCTGGCGGCCTTGCCGGCGGCGGTCGATCGCGACCGCGAGGAGGCGCGAGGCCTCGCTCACTCGATCAAAGGGGCGGCTCGCAGCGCCGGCGCCATGCGCGTCGGCCGTTCCGCCGAAGTTTTGGAAGGCGCGCTCATGACCGATGGAGAGACGCTGAGCCCGCTCGCGGCGCTGCTCAGCGCCTTCGCCGAGGCCAAGCGCGAGATACGGAAGGCCTGACGCGCTAGGCGGTCATTCTCCGCGACCACAGATCAAGAAACGCACGCTCAGGCAGCCTCAAGCCAGCGCCGGAGCGCAACACTGGTCTGCTCGGGCCGCTCGAGCGTGGAAAGGTGGCCGCAATCCGGCACGGTGACGAGGCGGCTGGTGGCGATGCTGGCCGCAAGCTCGCGGCTGAGTTCGACCGGCGTTATCGCGTCCTCGTTTCCGCACAGGACCAAGGTCGGCACATGGATCCTCGCCAGCAGCGGGCGACGGTCCGGCCGCTCCATGATCGCGCGTTGCTGGCGAAGGAAGGCATTCTTGCCGACACGCTCAGCCATGCCCATGACGATCGAGGTCAGCGCTTCGTCCTTGGTCCGCGCCGGATGGATCAGCAGCGGCAGGAGACGCGGCGTCACTCCCTTGAACTCGCCGATGTCGGCCATCTTGATGAGCGCCCGGCGCCGCCGTGTTTGCTCCGGCGTATCGGCCCGCGACGAGGTGTCGAGCAAGGCCAGGCGCTCGACCCGCGCCGGCGCCATGGCCGCGATCGCGAGCGCAACATAGCCACCCATCGAGAGTCCGGCGACGACGAAACGCTCGGGCAGATCGGCGATAGCGCGCTCCGCCATCGCCTCAACGGTGTCGTCCAGGGTGAGGTCCGCGATCCGGCAATCAGCGAGATCCGACAGCGCCTCGACCTGCGCCGCCCACAGCGCCGCATCGCATAGCAGGCCGGGCAACAGGAGAAGCGTCGGCCGCCCGGCCATCACTTGATGAGGGTGATCAAATCGCGGAACTCAGGCGTGCCGGCTTGGCCCAGCCACTCGAAGCAGGCCATCTCGGCGGAGGCGACGACGACACCGGCATCGCGCAGGCGCGCGAGTGCCATATCCTTATCCGTCGGCTCGCGCGAGCCGACGGCATCCGAGACGACGATCGGGGCCATGCCGGCATTCAGCAGGCCCAAGGCCGTCTGCAATACGCAGACATGGGCCTCGGTGCCGCAGAGCACGATCTGCGGGCGGTTCTTGTCGAGCCTCTCGGCGAAGCCGGGCTCCGCCATTGCGTCAAAGTGCCGCTTGGCGAAAATCTCGGCCCCGCCGAGCTGCGCTTTCACCGGAGTCGCGATCGAACTGATGCTCTCGGGCGCGTGCTCAGTCGCCATCATCGGGACATTGAGGCGGCGAGCCGCCTTCATTAGCAGCAAGATTCTTCCAAGAATCGTCCGCATACCGGCGACTGACGGCATGAGGCGCTCCTGGACATCGACGACCAGGAGGCAGGAGCGGGCACGTTCTATCAGCATGACGGGATCCTACCCAAACCGAGACCAATTCGCCACGGGCCAAGAAAATCCGTGATTTGTGAGGTGCCTAGGTTTGACATTTCACTTTATATCTACAATCTACCGCGCAACTTCGAAACGATTGAAAGAAACCCGAGAACGATGTCGTTTTCCGACCTTGGCCTGAGCGAAGAAGTGCTCAAAGCCGTCGCCGACGCCGGCTACCAGACTCCGACCCCGATCCAAGCCCAAGCCATCCCCTATGTTCTAATGGGCAGGGATGTGTTGGGCATCGCCCAGACCGGCACCGGCAAGACCGCCTCCTTCACCTTGCCGATGATCGACATCCTTTCGGCCGGGCGTGCCAAGGCGCGGATGCCTCGCTCGCTCATCCTGGAGCCGACGCGCGAGCTCGCGGCCCAGGTCGCCGAGAACTTTGACATCTACGGCAAGTACAACAAGCTCTCCAAGGCTCTCCTGATCGGCGGCGTCAGCTTTTCCGACCAGGAACAGGTACTGGATCGCGGCGTCGATGTCCTGATCGCCACGCCCGGCCGCCTGATGGATCAGTTCGAGCGCGGCAAGGTGCTGCTGAACGACGTCAAGCTGCTGGTCATCGACGAAGCCGACCGCATGCTCGACATGGGCTTCATTCCCGATATCGAGAAGATCGTCGGGTTCCTACCGAAGATCCGCCAGACTCTGTTCTTCTCGGCGACGATGCCGCCGGAGATCCGGCGGCTGACCGAGGCCTTCCTGATCAACCCGAAGCAGCTTTCGGTCGCGCCCGCCTCTAAGCCGGCGGCGGAGAGCGTGACCCAGGGCTTGGTGATCGCGCCTGCGCCAGAGTCCAAGCGCGAGGTGCTGCGCGCGCTCCTCCGCCGCGAAGCAGTCAAGAACGCGCTGATCTTCTGCAACAGGAAACGCGACGTCGGCATCCTCCACAAGTCGCTCGAGCGGCACGGCTTCAATGCCGGCGCGCTGCATGGCGACATGCATCAGAGCGTGCGCATGGAGACGCTGGAGAAGTTCAAGTCCGGCGAGATAACCCTCCTGGTCTGCTCCGACGTCGCTGCGCGCGGCCTCGACATCGACGATCTCAGCCATGTCTTCAATTTCGACGTCCCCATCCACGCCGAGGACTACATCCACCGCATCGGCCGCACCGGCCGAGCCGGCCGCTCTGGCACCGCCTTCACCATCGCCACGCCCGAGGACGGCAAGTTCGTCGAGGCGATCGAACGCCTGATCCACAAGGAGATCCCCCGCGTCGAAGTCGAGGGCTTTGCCGGCGCGGCGCTCGAGGACGGCGGCGGCCGTCGCCGCCGTGGCCGCGGTCGCAGCGAGGCGCCTCGCCCCGACCGCGGCGAGCCCCGTCAAGAGCGTCGCGAGCCGAGCCCGGAACGAGCCGACGCCTCGCCGCCGCCGAACGTCACACCTTTCCGCCAACGTCCGGCGCAACGGGAGCGGCCGCAGCGCGAGGAGCGCACGCCGGTCGTCGGCCTCGGCGACCACGTCCCGGCTTTCCTGCTGCGCGGCGTCACCGCCCGGTAGCATCCGCCACCGAACCGTGGCACCCTCGCGGCCATGAAGACAATCTTCATCATGGTCAAATGCGAGCTTGGCAAGGCGTACCAGGTTGCCGACGAGGCTATCCTCAACGTCGACAAGATCTCCGAGGTCTATTCGATTTCCGGTCAGTACGACCTGCTGATGAAGTGCTACCTCGCTGAAGAGGATGACATCGGGCACTTCGTCACCGAGAAGGTGCAGCGCCTCCCCGGCGTCAAGGACACCTTCACGCTGATCACCTTCAAGGCCTTTACCTAGCGACCCGGCGGTCTCTCGCGTGGGTCGCTATCAGCCTCCGATCTACGTCTATCGCTCGCTCGGCGCTTCGCGCGTCGGTCGCCGCGTCGTCGTGGTCGGCGCCGGGCCTGTCGGCCTCGCGCTCGCCATCGACCTCAGGCTCCGCGGCATCGACGTCGCGCTGATCGACGAGGACGACACCGTCTCGACCGGCAGCCGCGCCATCTGCTGGGCCAAGCGCAGCCTCGAGATTTTCGACCGGCTCGGCGTCGCTCGACCGATCGTCGAGCGCGGCATCACCTGGAACACCGGCAAGGTCTTTCACCGCGACCGATTGGTCTATGGCTTCAACCTGCTGCCGGAAACCGATCATGCCTTTCCGGCCTTCGTCAACCTGCAGCAATATCACGTCGAGGAGGCCCTGGTTGCGCGTGCGGATGCGCTCGGCGCCGAGGTGCTGTGGAATCATCGTCTCACCGGCCTTGATCTGCGCGGCCAGCCGACGCTGACCGTCGACACGCCGGATGGCGAGGTGACGATCGAGGCCGACTGGGTTCTCGCCTGCGACGGCGCAAAGAGCCAGGTCCGCCGCCTGATGGGCCTCGACTTCCGGGGACAGGTCTTCGAGGACCGGTTCCTTATCGCCGACGTCCATATGCAGGCGGAATTCCCGACCGAGCGGTGGTTCTGGTTCGACCCGCCCTTCCATCCCGGCGGCTCGGCGCTGCTCCATCGTCAGGCCGACGACATCTGGCGCATCGATCTGCAGCTCGGCCGCGATGCCGATCCCGTCGAGGAGCGGAAGCCCGAGCGCGTGGTCTCTCGCCTGCGCGCCATGCTTGGGCCCGATCGCCGCTTCGAGCTCGCCTGGGTCAGCGTCTACACCTTCCAGTGCCGCCGGCTCGAGCGCTTCCGCCACGGACGTGTCTTCTTCCTCGGCGATGCCGCGCATCAGGTCTCGCCCTTCGGCGCTCGCGGCGGTAACAGCGGCATCCAGGATGCCGACAATCTCGGCTGGAAGCTTGCCCTCGTGCTGAAAGGCGCGGCGCCGGAACACCTGCTCGACAGCTACGATGCCGAGCGCGGCCCGGCCGCCGACGAGAACATTCTGCACTCGACCCGCTCGACCGACTTCATCACGCCGAGGAGCGAGGCGAGCCGACGCTTCCGTGACGCTGCCCTTTCGCTTGCCGGCGACCACGGCTTCGCGCGCGCCTTGGTCAACTCCGGCCGGCTGTCGGTCGCCAGCGTGTACCGAAACTCGCCCCTCAGCACACCGGACGTCGATGCCTTTCCCGAGCGTCTCTGCCCGGGGTCGGCGGCCGCAGATGCGAGGGTCGGCGATGAGTGGCTGCTGCCCCGGCTCGGCGGCGACGACTTCACACTTCTTCGCTTCGGCAGCGAAGACAGCGAAGGAATACCGTCGGTCGACGCCCTCGGGTCGTCGGTTGCGAGGGATCGCTACGGCGCCGAATCCGGAACCGCATACCTCATCCGGCCGGACCAGCACGTCGCCGCCCGATGGCGGCGCCCGACACGCGAACAGGTTGCCGATGCGCTCGCGCGGGCCACTGCGCGCGTCTCATGACACGCGAAGACCGTCTGCATCCCGGCCTGATCGCGCTCTGCGGCGCAGTTGGCCTCGTCCTGCTGCTCGGCCAGTGGCAGCCGCTCGTGCTGTACTCCTTCTCGCCCGAACCTTGGATCATGGCGCTCAGCGAGGCGGCGGCTGGCAAGCACCGCTTCGGCACCGATGTCGTCTTCACCGGTGGACCGCTCAGCGACGTCTATACGCGCTTCTTCAATCCAGCGACCTATTTGAAGGTCCTGTCCGCGTCCTATCTCATGATCGCCGTCCAGCTCGCCGCCGTATTGACTCTCGCCATCCGTGCGCGATCCCTCGTCTTCGTCATCCTGCTGTTTGTCGCGCTCGCCTTCTTTATGCCCCGCGACATCCATGTGATGATGACGCCGCTGCTCGTTGCTCTGGCGGTGCTTGGGCGGCCGGAGAAGCGCTGGTCCACGGCCCTGGCAGTCATCGGCGCCATCGCCTCCGCGATCTCGACGTTGATCAAGTTCTCGGTCTTTCCGCTCGCGATCGGGCTCTTTCTCCTCGTCGACCTCAGCCGGCTCCTGCGCCGGCGGATTCCGCTGGCGACGGTTGCCTATGGCATTGCCTTCTATCTCTCGTTCCTTCTGATCTCACCGACCGGCAGCGATTTCCGTATCTACCTCTCAGGAAGCCTTGCGACCTCATCCGGCTACTCCGCGGCGATGTCGCTCACGGGCCCTTGGGCCGAGTTCGTTCTCTATGCTGCGCTGATCGGCACCGCGGTGGCCGCCGTCGCGGCCATCGAGCGGCGCCGCTCTCAAGCCGGCACTTCCCCTGGCTGGGAGTCCGCTTTACAGGCCCTGGCGATCGCGCTCTTCCTGTGGCTCACCTTCAAGATCGGCTTCGTCCGGCACGATCTGCATGTCCTTACTGCGTTCTCTGCGATTGCCCTGGCCGTCCCAATCTACGGGCTCGTGCGCCGGCCTCAGGTCGGCATCGGCAGGATCGCCGGGAGCGCGCTGGCCGCCGTCGTCGTCCTTGCCGGATTCTTCCCGCATCTTCGGCTCGCCCTCGATCCGTCGATGTCGCAGCACTACCCGCTGACGACAACTCTGCGAGACGCCGCCTTGGCCGGACCGCGCGAGATCTGGCGGAGCGTCGCCGTGCTCAGCGACCCATCGGCCTGGATGGCCGGTCAACTCGCAAGACGCGACACCTATCTCGCGAAACTGGCGGCAATGAGCCCGGTCGACTACCTCGACGGCACGATCGACAGCATCCCCTCGATCCAATCGGGTCTGATGGCTGCGGGCCTGAGCTACCGGCCGCGGCCGACGATCGAGGAGTACACCTCCTATTCGGCACCGCTGATCGCGCGCAACCGGGCCTTCTTCGCCGGACCCGACGGCCCCGATCTCGTGCTGTTCGAGCCTGTTGCGATCGACGGCCGCTACCCGGCCTTCGCCGAAGGCGCGTCCTGGCCGGTCTTTCTCTCGCAATTCTCGCCCAAGCAGATGGCTGGGGAAGGCGTCTTGCTCCGCCGCCGGACCGCTCCGCTGAGCGGGATTCTAATGCCCGCAACCGCTGGCCGCGCGCGGATGGGGGCGCCCCTGCCGATCGACCTCGCAGCCGAGCCGGCATATCTGGCAGTGGATGTGCGCCCGACGCTGTTCGGCCATCTCGCCGACCTCGCCTTCAAACCGCCTCCCCTCTATCTGGGCGTGACGCCGGTTGGCGAGCCCGAGCAAGTCTATCGCCTGGTCCCCGGGATCGCGCGCGAGGGCTTCCTCGCCTCGCCGTCGATCAGGACGGCTTGGCAATACGTCCTTCTCGCCGAAGGAGCATCGGCCGAGCGCATTGCGCCCCTACAGTCGATCCGCGTCTTCGCCGGGCCTGGCGGGGATCTCGCCTATCGCCAGCAATTCACCTACGCGATACGCCGCATCGACCGCGAGAAGCTGGCAGCCGGTCGCGACTGGTCGCTGAGCGCCGATGAGGCGGCCGCTTTCGAGCGCGCGCGCGGCTTCGAGCGCCTGATTGCCGAGTCGGGGGGAGGCGATCCGACCTTCCGCATCATCGGTGCCGGCCTCTATGCCCATGCTCCGCGCCGCTTTCCGATCGACGCCAAGGACGCGGCGCGGCTATCGCTCGGATTCGGCATGTTGCGCGGAAGCTGGGGTGCCGACGCCGCCGGCGACGGCGTCTGCTTCCGCGCCCTTGCGGGGGAAGGCGGCTAGGTGCTTTGGGAGCATTGCCTCGATCCGCTCAGCAATCCGTCGGATCGCGAGGCACGGCGCGAGACCATCGAGCTGCCGCCCGGTAACGACCGCGTCGTCCTTGAGACCGATTGCCGCCGTGATTGCAGTTGGGACCGGTCCTATTGGGGCGAGATCACGCCGCAGCGGCGTTGAAGGAGGCCGTCATGAGCAAGGGCATCGAACGGCCGGACGAGGTTTACGAGGCGCTGATCGAGCTGCACCGCGACCTCGACGACGCATCGAGCCGGCGTATCGATGCGCGGCTGATTCTGCTGCTCGCTGCAGAGATCGGAAATGCCGATACGCTGAAGCGCCTGATCGCGGCAGCCAGAGAGGAAGCCGACGCGGGCCGGGGCGCAAGCTCGCCGACTCATGGCCGATGAGGTTGCCGTAGCCGCTCAAGCCTTGTCGCGTGTCGCCGCAAACGCCAGGACGACGGCTCAACCGATGTGGCGGAGATTGACCGTCGTGTCGCGGATGTCATCGATCAACAGACGGCGGAGCTGGGCAAGATGCCGGTCGAGGACGGCCAAGTGGCGCCGCGGCTCGCCGATATTGCCACCCGCCGCATCGAGGTCGGCAAGGTAGTCGCAGAGCGAGGCGGCGACATAGCTGACCTCGCCGTAGCCGAAGGTCCCAGCCTGCCCCTGGATTCCATGCGTTAGCGAGAAGAAGGCCGGCAGCAGCGCCCCCATCCCCGGAGGATCGGCATGCATCTCGCCGGCGAGCCGGGTCAGCTCGGAGAGATCGCAAAGGGCGCCGATGCGCCATTCGCCGGTGAGCGCCGTGACGATCGCGGCCGACTTCGCCAGAATTTCCTCGAAGCTGAGGCCGTCCGTCTGACCCGACACGCGATCCTTCAGCCGATTTGGCATCTGGATCAGCCTGGCAGTCGCTTCGGGCATCGGTTTCTCCGGTGAGGCGATCCTCGCCGGAGGAGAGTGCACGATGCGGCTTAAGAAACTGTTACCGGAGCGTGTACTGCCGGACGAATAAACAATTCACTCTACTTCTGAAGACTAGCCCACATCTCTTTGTCACGTTTAGCAGTCCAGATCCGCGGGTGAACGACGCCGCTCACCTCGTCGAAGGCCCGGCTGACGTTGAAGGGCAGGCAGTGGTCGAAGATCACCCAGTCGCCATAAGCCGGTTTCAGGCGCGCATGGGTGGCATCGAAAACCTGCTTGAGCGAGCGCCCTGCCCTCACGCCATTACGAACCTCCCGGGTCATGTCGCGGATGAAGCCGCGGGTCGCCTCGATCGCGCGGAGCGACGACCGGGGCGTCGTCATCGCATCGCCGCGGCCGGGAACGAGCTTCCTCGGCCCCAGAGCCGCGATCCGGTCGAGCGTCTTCGGCCATCGGCCGAGATGCGCATCGCCGCAATAGGGCGTCGCCCCCTCTTCGACCAGATCGCCGGAGAACAGCACTTTCTCCTTGGGCAACCAGGCGACCGTGTCACCGGCCGTGTGCCCGGCGCCCGGATGCCAGATTCGGATCTCGCGCTCGCCGAACCACACCGTCATCTCTTCGTCGAAGGTGACGGTCGGCCAAGTCAGCCCTGGAACGGTCTCGACCGAGCGAAACAGCCGTGGGAAGCGTTCGACCTCGCTCTTGAAGTCCTGGGCGCCGCGTTCGCGGATCAGGTCTCGGGTCTTACGGCTGGCGATGATCGTGTGCGCGCCATAGGCCGAGGCGCCGAGCACGCGGACGGCATGATAGTGGGTCAGGAGCACATGGGTCACCGGCTTGTCGGTCACCGTGCGGATCACCTCCATGAGCTCGCGCGCGAGCACCGGCGTCGCGCGTGCGTCGATGACCATGACGCCGTCGGGCCCGACGATGATTCCGGTGTTGGGATCGCCTTCGGTGGTATAGGCGTAGACTCCGTTCGCCAGCTCGGCGAACGTGGCCTTCTTCTCGGCGAGATCCGCCTGCGAAGCGAAGGGCTTGAGCATGACTGCGTCTCCAGGATATGCGCGGGGAAAGCATAGGCGGAACCGGGCTTCCAGCGAAGCGCAGGCGTTGCATGGCGACAACCCTGCCTGTAGCGTCCGGCGCATGCTGGGCTCGGTCGCACGCGTCGCATTGATTCTCGTCCTTTTGGGGCTATTCGCAGCCCCTTCCGGTCATGCGCAGACATTGGAGCGCGTCGCCGAGAAGGGCGAGGTGGTGATCGGCGTCACCAACACCTTCCGCCCCTACGGCTATGTCGATGACAACGGCGGCTTCGCCGGCCTCGAGATCGATCTTGCCCACTCCATCGCTGAGTTCCTCGGTGCCAAGGCGCGGCTGGTGCCGGTCGCGGCCGCCAATCGGATTCCCTGGCTCCGCCAGGGCCGCATCGACCTGATCCTTGCCTCGATGCCGGTGACCGAGGAGCGGCGTGCCGAGATCGGGCTGGTCGACCCGCCCTACTATGCCTCCGGCGTCGCCGTGCTCGCCGCCGCTGAAACCGGGCCCCGGGCCTGGCGCGATCTCGCCAGCCGGCAGGTCTGCGGCCTCCGCAATAGCGCCTACAACCGCGTAGCCGAACGCTACGGCGCTACCATCCTCGCCTTCACCACCAGCCCCGAGGTCGAGGAAGCGGTGCTCGGCAAGCGCTGCATCGGCTGGGTCTTCGACGAGGCGACGCTGGCAGGTATCCTTTCCCAGCGCACGCGCTGGGCCGGTCACACGCTGGCGCTGGTCACCGACGAGCCACGACCCTGGGCGATCGGCGTACCGTCAGGCGAACGCGAAAGCGCCTTCGGCCAGCTTCTCTCCAACATCGTCACCGACTGGCATCGCTCGGGACTCCTGCTCGGCCTGCAGGAGAAGTGGTCGCTGCCGCCCAACGGCTTTCTCGCCGACATGAACCAGCGACTCCGGTAGGCCCAGATGATCGGTCCGGTCGAACTGCTGATCATCCTGCTGGTCGTGGTGCTCCTCTTCACCTCGCATAAGCTGCCCGACGTGATGGGCGACATCGGCAAGGCGGTCACCCGCTTCAAGCAGGGCGTCAGCGGCAAGGACGATCCCGAGGATCGCGATCGCAAGAGCTGACAGGAATGGAGCCCGACGAATACGCGAAGATGCACGCGGTCGAGGAACGGATGTGGTGGTATCGCGGCCTCCACGCCAATCTTCTCGGCCAGCTTTCTCGGTACGCCGGAGAGGGAGCGGTTCTCGACGCGGGCTGCGGCACCGGCGGCTTACTGAAGAAGCTGCGAGGCGAGGCTGCCGGCCTCGACTATGCCGAGATCGCCGCCCGCCATGCACGAGCCAAGAGCGGCCGACCGGTCGCCGTCGGCAGCATCAACGATCTCCCCTTCCGAGCCGGCGCCTTCGCCGCCATCGTCTCGGCCGACGTGCTGGCCCAGGAAAGCGTCGATGAGGGCCGCGCGCTTCGCGAGATCCGCCGCTGCCTTGCGCCCGCCGGCATCGTCATCCTCAACCTGCCGGCCTATGCCTGGCTCGCCTCGGAGCACGACCGGCGCGTCCATCAACCGCGGCGCTATACCGCTCGCCGGCTGCGCCAGCTTCTGAGCGAGGCCGGGTTCCGTGCCATCTTTACGACGTATTGGAACTCCATCCTGTTTCCGCTGATGGTGATCCGCCGTCTCCTGCTTCCGAGCGGACAGCGAGGCGACGTGCAGCTCCTGCCCGGGCCGGTCGAGGCGATATTCCGTGCCGCGGTCGGGATCGAGGGCTGGTTTGTCGCCCGTGGCATTCCCCTACCCTTCGGCGGGTCGGTGCTGGCGGTCGGAGTCAAGGATGGATAGGCCGTACACGCTCTCGATCGTCGTTCCCGTCTATAACGGTGCCGCCTCGGTTGGCGAGCTGGTGCAGGCGCTGGACGCGCTCGATATCCCCGGAGGACACGAGATCGTGCTGGTCAATGACGGCAGCCCCGACAACAGCCGCGCGGTCTGCCTCGAACTGGTCAAGACCGCCCAGGCTCCGGTGACGCTGGTCGACCACGCGCGGAACTATGGCGAGCACAATGCGGTGATGACCGGGCTGCGCCATGCGCGGGGCAAGTGGGTCATCAACATGGATGATGACCTGCAGAACCCGCCTTCCGAGGTGGTGCGGCTCCTGACCTATGCGCAGGAGACCAAGCACGAGGTCGTCTACACCTACTACGACGAAAAGCAGCACGCCGGCTGGCGCAACCTCGGCAGCCGGTTCACCAACTGGTGCGCGACCCAGCTCCTCGACAAGCCGAAGGACCTCTATCTCTCGAGCTTCCGTTGCATGAGCGCCTTCCTGGTCGAGCGCATTCTCGACTATCAAGGCCCGTTCCCCTACATCGACGGCCTGATCCTGCAGATCACCCGCGACATCGGCCGGCTCAAGGTGCAGCACCTGCCGCGCGCGATCGGGCGAAGCAACTACACGCTCCGGCGCCTGGTGCGGCTCTGGCTCAACATGTTCGTCAACTTCTCGGTGATGCCGCTCAGGCTCGCCACCGTTGCCGGCATGTTCCTGGCCGGCATCGGCCTGCTCGGCGTCATCATCGTCTTCGTCGAGGCGATGATCCGCCGCGACACACCGCCCGGCTGGGGCTCGCTGATGGCGGCAATCCTCTTCCTCTCCGGCATGCAGCTGATGATCCTCGGCATCTTCGGCGAGTATCTCGGGCGCATCTACCTGACGCTCAATCGCAAGCCGCAGGCCACCGTGCGGCGGATCTACAAGCGCGATGCCGAAGGCCGGCTCGTCGCCGAGGCCGATCCGGCATGATCCACTATCTGCTGCTGGCGCTCGGCATCGGGCTCGGCGTCGCCGGCCAGTTCCTGCTGAAGGCGGGCTCGGATGCACCGGGGATCGTCGAGCAGTTTCTCCGCTTGCCGACGATCATCGGCCTCGTCTGCTATGGCTTCGCCGCCATCTGCTATACGCTGTCGCTGCGTGCGATTCCGCTTTCGGTGGCGTATCCCAGCGTCTCGGCGAGCTACGTCATCGTCGTTGTGCTAGCCCATCTGATGTGGAAAGAGCCGCTCGGCCTGCAGCAGATGACCGCCGTCCTCCTCATCAGCGGCGGGATCGGGCTTCTCTACTGGAAGGCATAGTCAATCGAAGACTTGGCGTACGTCGATACCCAGATACTTCGGCCCGCCGACCGTCCGGCACCTTTCCATGGCAATCGCTCACGGAGTCGGTTTGATGGCGGAGCTACTGAAAGTCGAGAAGATCGCCGTCGCCGACGTCTACGTACCAGCCAAGCGGCGGACGACGCTCGATCCCAAGAAAGTCGACGAGATCGCGGAGAGCATGTTGGCATCCGGCCAGCTCACGCCGATCATGGTGCGGGTAGACGGCAAGCGCTTCGTTCTGGTCGAGGGCCTGCACCGCCTGGAGGCTTGCCGGGCACTCGGCGAGACCGAGATCAAGGGCATCTTCGTGAGGGCACGGCAGGGTTAGAGCTTGCGCGCGCGAATGCAGAGGAAGGCCGGTTTCTCGGCGAGCTTGGCGTAGCTCTCGGGATTGACGCGCCGGACCGCCTCGGAAGGCCTCGGCTCGAGCAAGCGCTCGATGACATAGCCGGCTTCGATCACCGGGTTCAGCGTATCCTGGAGCGAGCGACGATAGCCGTCGATAACAGGCTTCGGCTCGCCGAACCCCTTCCACTCGATGGCGTGACGGGCGGTGTCGTAGTAGGCGCCGCCGAAGATCAGCCAGTCGGTCATCGGATGACCGGCGGAAAAAACCAAGAAGCCACCAGGAGAGGTCACGCGGTGGAACTCGCGGAACAGGCGAGCCGGGTCTGCGATGTAGTCGAGGGCGAGTGGCATTAGGACGAGATCCACGGCGCTATCGGCAAGCCAGCCGAGGGGTTGTTCAAGGTCGTGACGGCGGATCTCGACGCCGGGGTTGCGCTTCCGCGCGATCTCGACCATTGCCGGTGTCACATCGCAAGCGATGACGCGAGCGCCCCGGCAGATCAGCCACTCGGTGTAGAAGCCGGGTCCACAGGCTGCGTCGAGTACGCGTAGCCCCGCCACCTCCGGCAACAGCGAAAGAGTCGCGGGTCGCTCGTAGTGACCGTTGTAAGCGTTGGTTTCCGTTGCGGCCGCGTAGCGCTCGGCGAAGGGGGCGTAGTTGCGCTCGCCCAGCGAGATCTTCTCGTTACTCATCGGCAGAGCCTATCGCAGCCCGCAGCGCGATTGTAGGATTGAAGAATGTCACAGCCAGCGAACGCGCTTACGCTGCAGTTTCTCGACTGGGTCGCCAGCGGCCGGCGCACCCATGCCGATGTCATGGACGCTTGGCGCAGCTCCTGCCCGAGGCTGTCGATCTGGGAGGACGCGCTTCTCGACGGCCTCGTCCGCTACGATGGCGACCGGCGGATCGTCGAGCTGACCGAACAGGGGCTCGCGGCGCTCGGCCGCGAGACGCGGCACGCCGCCGAGTGACCGATCAAGGGATCTCCAGGTCGATCAGCGGTCCGTATTGCTGGCATCCCAAGATGTCCCAATCGCCCGGGCTGCCGCTCGGCTGCGAGCGATAGAGCGTAAACTTGATCGCGTTCGCCGGGGCGAAGGTGACGAAGTGCGAGATGCGGTCGTCGGCGATGCGGAACAGCCGCGCGACCGTCTCGCGCGTGATGGCACCACTGGCAAGCGTCCGCCGGTAGGTCTCGGCATCCGGAAAGATGATGTCGAAGGTTACCTGGTTCACCCCCGCATTCTTGCTGCGGATGGTCTTGGCGAGGTCGCTCAAGCGAGCCATGGCTAGACTCCGGCCTCCGTCATGTGCACCGAGAACAGCTCCATAGGATTGTCGACCGGCACTGTGTGATTGACGTTCCAAACATAGCCCGGCGAGGAACGCATGGTCTCCTTGGTGGTGGCAGCAAGCCCGCTCGATCCCTTGGAGCCCGGCACGCGCGCGAGGAAGAACATGCGCACCGCAAAGTCGGTGAGCCGGTGCGCGTCGACGTCGCTGTCGGCGAGTCCCTCGACGACGATCGCGACCTCGTGGCCCGGTCCGGTTCGCTCGGGCTCCCTCTCCTTCAGGATCGCGTCGCGGCCGAAGACGTGGAAGTGCAGCTCATAACGCATGTTGCCGAAACGCTTGGCGACCGCGCTCCGGCTCCAGGCGATGGCCGCGTCGACGTTGCGGACGATGAAGGGGTCACGAATCCCGACCACGCCCATATAGCGCTCGCCGACCTTTCGCGCGCCTTCGAGCTTCGCCCTCAATTGCCGATCGGGCACCCATTTCGCGCCGGTGATGCGACAGGTGCGATCGTCGAACTGCTCGTAGACGCATTCGCGCATGTCGAGGAGCCCGCCGAGCGCGTGCTCGAAATGCGGGTCCTCCCGCTCATACATCGAGTGCGCGGCCGCCGGGGCCACGGTAACCCGCTGATCCGGGTGATAAGGGGTGATCAAGATCTCGTCGTCGGTGATGGTCCCGATGATTGTCTCCTTGCCCATGAAGGGCTCGGCGACGAGCGAGGCACACTCGATCATCTTGCCCATGTGATAGGCGAGCGCCATCGGATAGCCGGCGCGGATGCAAGGCGCCGCGGTGAAGGCGACGTCTCCCGATCGGCCGCCGATGATGACGTCGGCGCCCATGTCGAGCAGCCGGATGAACGGGTCGACGCCGGCGACCGCAACGACACGCGTGGCGCGCTCCAGCTCCTCCCTTGTCAGGTCGGAAAAGCCGCCAAGGCCGCTCAGGCGCGCGCCGGCGTCGAGCTTCCCTATGAGCAGGTTCTTGCTCACCTCGGAGTAGAAATAGCCAATCTTGAAACGCGGAATGCGGTGCTGGTCGGCGATCTCGCGCATGTGACGGATGGTGTCGTCGACGCCGAAATCGCTGCCCGTATCGCCAGCCGAGCCGATGATGAGCGGAATATTCCTCGCCCGCGCCGCGGTCAGGAACAGCTCGAGCTCGTCGCGGATGAAGAGCCCGAGATTCTTGTTCTCACCCAGATAGACAGGACCCGGGTCCGAGCTGCCGCCGTCGGCCACCAGATAGTCGGGCTGGGTGGCGATCCCCGCATAAAAGCTCTCGGGATTCGACGGTGCCGTCCCGAGGTGGCCGGTCGAGATCATGATCCGCATGGACCGCTTCGTCGAAGGCGCGTTCATACCGGTTGGCTCCGCCGCATCAGGAGGTTTTCGGCGACGAGTCCGACGGTGACGGCCGCCGCACCTGCGATCAGAAGCTCAACGCTCGGCGCCAGCAGCATGCAGCCACCGGCGAAGTAGATGGTCCTCAGCGCGAGACTAAGCCGGCTCCGGAAGAAGCCGAAGAAACCGGCGGCCAGGAAGATCGCCCCGATCAACCCGCTGATCGTGTCGAGCACGACATCGACGATCGGTCCGCGCCCGATCACGGTCGGGCTCAGCACGAAGAAGAAGGGTGCCAGGAAAGCGACGATGCCGAGGCGCATGCCGACCAGAGAGGTCTTGAACCAGTCGCCGCCGGAGATCTTGGCGGCGATGACGCAGGCGGTGCAGGTCGGCGGCGTCACCGATGCCAGCACCGCCCAGTAGAGCAGGAACATGTGAACGGCCACGGCGTCGAGCTGGAGGCGTATCAGGGCCGGCGCGATCAACGCCGCCGAGAGGATGTAGGTTGCCGTCACCGGCAGCGGCGCGCCGAACGCCAACGGCACGATCGAGGCGATCAGCAGCGCGCCTAGAATGTTTCCGGCCCCGAGTTCGAGGATGATGCTGCTGACCTTGGGTGCGACGCCGGTCATGCCGAGAAGGGCGGTAAACATCGAAACCGCGATCAGGACCGGAGCCACCTGCGCAATTGCGGCTCCGCCCTGGGCCAGGGCCTCGACCACGCTGCCGGCGCGGACACGGATTCCAGCGGGATCGAGATCGGAGAAGAGGAAGAAGAGGATGACCAGCACGCAGGCCCAGAAGCCGGCAAGCGTCAGGCTGAAGCCCGCGAAGAGCAGACCGAGAAGCGCGGCGATCGGCGGGAACAGCGGCATCACCCGCCGCAAGGCCAGCACCTCGCGGGCCTTGGGAAGTTCGGCGGCCGGCACCGGCACCGGGCCAACGCGCGCCGCCTCGAAATGGACCCCGGCCAGGATCCCTGTGTAGAAGAGGAGGCAGGGGATCGTCGCGTAACCGACGATGTGCAGATAGGGAATGTTGAGGAGGTCAGCCATGATGAAGGCGGCGATCGCCATCACGGGCGGGGTGATGCCGCCTCCGGCGGATGCCATCGACTCCACCCCGGCGGCGAAGTTCGGGCTATAGCCGAGACGGCGCATGAGAGGGATGGTGTAGGCCCCGGTCACCGAGACATTGGCGACGGCACTGCCCGAGATCATGCCGAAGAGCGCGCTCGACACCACGCCGACCTTGGCTGGGCCGCCGATGTAGCGCCCGGCCGGAAGCAGGGCCAGATCCATGAAGATCTGGCCGCCGCCGGCCGCCTCACGTCCGGTGCGGTCCGGGCCTCGGCCGCGCCGAGGGAAAGGGCGAGACCAAGCGCGCTCAGCAGCGACAGTCGCAGTGCGTTCCTCATCGATCGCTCCTAGGTCAGCTCGGATGGAACAGCCCGACGCTCTCGGCCAGCTCCTCGAACCGGCGAAGAGCCTCGAGCGTCGCCTTCGGGTTGGCGCGGCTGATCTCGTCGATCAACGCGTTGACCACGACCAGCGGGGCGCCGTGAAAGGCGACGAAGGAAGAGGCCTCGGCCGACACAAAGAGAGACACATCGGCCTTGAGAGGCGAAAAGGGGCTGTCGGTCACCGCAACCGTCTTTAGGCCACGGCCGCGCGCGAAGTCCAGGAGCCGGACCAGCTCACGCAGATATCGGGGAAAGCCGATAACGACGACGCAGGCGCGCGCCGGAAGGCGCGCGAGGCGATCCAAGGCGTCGCTTCCGGAAGACGTCAAGAGCTGCGCCGGCAGCCGAAGCTTCTCCAACGCGAAGGCGAGATGGGTGGCCAGCGCGGCGGTGCTGCGTGCGCCGACGATCACCACTTGGCTCGCGGCACGAATGGCGGCGGAGGCCGCCGGGAGGGTCGAGCGATCGAAGCTCTCGCTCAGGTGCAAGAGGTTCTCAAGTTCCTTGCCGATCACGGCCTCGAGCGGACCGCCCTTGCTGAACCTGCCTCCGCTTAGCGTGAAGCGGTCGGTCCCCTTGAGGTCGGCGCGGACGACACGGCGAACCTCTTTCTGAAACGCGGCGTAGCCCGAAAATCCGAGCGCCGCCGCGAAACGCACGACCGTCGCCTCGCTCACCCCGGAGAGGCGCGAAAGGTCGGAGACCGTCGAGAAGGCGACCGCCTGGTAGTTGTCGGCGACGTGACGCGCGAGCCGCCGCTGGGTCGGGGACAGCCCCTCGGCCCGGCTCTTGATGCGCTCGATGAGGGCTGCCTCGGACGCCACCAATCCTCGCGTCTGAAACAAATTTTTCAGATTATGATCGAATGAAACAAAACCTGTCAACCATGCTCGCAGCGAGAGACCGGGCGAAGGCAGTCCCGCCTAATGCAGGAGCTGGATGCAGGAATGGATGGCCTGGACGACCTTGCGCGCCTGTTCGTCGGGAAGCTCGGGGAACATCGGCAGGCTCAGGATCTCGGCGCTCAGCGCTTCCGTCGCCTTGCATCCCTTAGGACCGAGCGCGACGCGGCCGGCATAGGCCGGCTGCTGATGGACGGGCATCGGGTAGTGGACGTTGGTGGCGACGCCCATCGCCTTCAGTCGTGCGCGAAGCCCGTCGCGATGGCGGTGGCGGACGACATATTGGTGATAGACATGGGTGACGCCTGCGCCGACCAGCGGCTTGCCGATATGGCGCAGCTCCTTGTCGTAGATCGCGGCGATGGCGCGGCGGCGCTCATTGTCGGCGGGAAGGTGCCTCAAGCGCACGCGGAGCATCGCCGCGTGCAGCTCGTCCAGCCGCGTGTTCATGCCGGTCGTCGCGCTGATGTAGCGGTCGCGCCATCCGTACTCGCGGAGCTCGCGCAGGCGCTTGGCGAGGTCGGCGTCATCGGTGACGACGATGCCGCCATCGCCGAAGGCGCCGAGGTTCTTGGTCGGGTAGAGCGAGTAGCAGGCGACGCGGCCGAAGGCGCCGACCTGGCGGTTTCCGAGCATGGCGCCATGCGCCTGGCTGCAATCCTCGATCACCGGCACCTTGGCGGCATCGCAGAGCTGCATGATCCGGTCTATTGCCGCCGGCTGGCCGTATAGATGGACAGGGATCACTGCCTTGATCGGCTCGCGCTTCAGGATATCGGCGAGCTCGTCGGCATCCATGGTGTAACGGTCGGGATCGACGTCGAGCAGCACCGGGGTAGCGCCGACCAGCTCGATCGCCGCGACCGTCGCGACCGCCGTGTGCGAGACGGTCGCGACCTTGTCGCCGGGGCCGATGCCGAGTGCGCGCAACGCGATCTCGAGCGCATCGGTGCCGTTTGCGACACCGATGCCGTGCCGGACACCGACGAAGCGCGCGAACTCCGCCTCGAAGCTCCGGACTTCCTCGCCCAGGATGTACCAGCCGCTCGCCAGCACCTTGGCGACGGCGGCGTCGATCTCGGCCTTGTGTGCGAGGTATCCGGCCTTGGGATCGGCTTGCGGGATCATCAAAGATACTTGTCCAAATTGGCCCGGTAGTAGGCGAGGCAATTCCTGAGACCTTCGTCGAGATCGACCTTGGCCGACCAGCCGGTCAGATTCCTGAAGCGGCTGTCGTCGGCGTAGTAGTCGCCGATGTCGATGCGCTTGCGCTCGGCCGGGAAAGTCTTGATCGCCATCTCGCCACCGCCATTCGCCGCGATCAGCGCGTCGGCCAGGGTCTTCAGGGACACCGGCGGAAAGCCGCCGATGTTGAGCGCCTGGCCGTCGACGCCGGGCGTCACCGCCGCGAGCAAAAGCGCCTCGACCGCATCGTCGACATAGGTGAAGTCGCGAAGCTGCTCGCCGCCCCAGACTTCGAACGGCTTTCCCTCGACGATCAGGCGGAGCCAGACGCCAAGGAAGGTCTGTCGCGCATCCTTGATGCGCATGCGCGGACCATAGGTGTTGGTCAGCCTGAGCGCCGTCGCCTTCAGGCCGTAAACGTTGTTGTAGAGGATGTGATACCACTCGCCTGCCATCTTGTTGACGCCGTTGACGTCGGCGGGGCGCAGCAGGTGCCGCTCATCGACCGGCAGGTAGTCGGGCTTGCCGTAGAGCTGGCGGGTGGACGCGAAGACCAGCTTCACACCCGGATTGCGCTTGCGGCAGGACTCCAGCAGCGTGAGCTGAGCGCGGCAGTTGATCTCGAGATCGGCCAGCGGCTCATGCATCGAGTCGAGATGGCTGGTCTGGCCGGCGAGGTTGAAGATCACGTCCTGGCCGGCGACGAGATAAGCCAGCGCGTGGACATCCCTGATGTCGGAAACATTCACCGTCAGCTTGTCGGCGATATCGGCGACATTGAAGGGGTTGCCGCCATATTCCGGGATCAGGCTGTCGACCAGCGTGACCCTGGCCCCCTGCTCCACCAGACGGTGCGCGAGCGTCGAGCCGATGAAGCCGAGACCGCCGGTGACGAGGACGGACTTCCCCTGGAACCAGGTCGAGGACGCAGCCATGGGGACGGACTTTACGGGAGAATTGGGGCGCGAGAACGGCGAGCGACGGCCTGAACTTGGGCACGCGCGCTCGCGAGCTTGATGTCGCGGCGATCGATCACCAGCGACATCAGCGCCTCCAGGCGCTCCACCCGGTAGATCTCGCGGCCCGCCAACGCCGTGCCGCACTCGGCTTCCGGCGTCTTGATGCCGGCCGGTGCGTAGGCGCTCATCGAGATGACGAAGTCGGCCTCGTCGTTCTCAGAGGTAACCTCGAAATTGGCCGGGAAATAGTAGCTCGCCGGCGCCTTGGGTCCGCAAATGCGGACCTTGAAGGTCCGTGCCTCGAACTCGTCTCCGTAGTCCTCGCGCAGCTTGTCGGCGAGGCCGCGCACCGCCTCGGCGTAGGAGTTCCCCCAGTAGTCGAGCTTGAACAGCCCCTCGGCACCGTCGGTGCCGCCGATCAGCGCGTTGTAATAGACGTATTCGTTCGGGTGGAGGCGGACCATCACCGTCGCATGATAGACGGCGAAGGCGCCGAGAACGGCATAGGCGGCGGTTCGCCAGGCCTTGGGCTCGAGCCAGTCGAGCAGGCGTTGGAAACCCCAGGCGGCGACGATGCAGATCGGCGGCACGACGAAGAGGAAGTGCCGCATGCCGTCAAACAGCGTGACGCGGACGCCGATCGCATAGACCACCGGGAAGATCGCGGCGAAGCCGAGCAGGAAGGCCGGCAGCGCCTCGATCAGCCGCTCGATCCGCTCGCCACGGCCGGTCGCGAGACTGCGGCCGAAAAGATAAACCGCGAGCGCCAGCGCACCGGCGAACAGCGCTGCTACAAGCTCGGGCACCTTGAGCAGGAGGTGCGTCGGCAGATAGATCCAGGGAAGCTGGTCGGCGTCGTAATAGCCGCCGGCGAACAGCGTCTTCCAGGGATAGGCGTGGTGCGAAAACTCGGTCAGCGCGAGGTAAGGATTGATCAGCGGGTTCTGCTGCGCCCAGGGCCAGCCGAGCAGCATGACCGGATAGAGCACCAGGATCGCCGGTAGCGCGATGCGCCCCAGGCTCACGCCGGTCTCGACGAAGAGGGTGCGGAACGAACGCTCGGCAAGCGCGCGCAAGAGCACGACAAGGCCGACACCGAGCGCCAGATAGCCGAAGACGATGAAGCCGCCGACGCGGACGCCGGTGGCAAGCCCGGTCGCAACGCCGAACAGCAGCACGTCGCGAAGCGCCGGGCGCGGCATGCCCTGGACGATGCGGACGACATAGTAAGTCGCCCAGACCATACCGGCAGCGAAGGGCACATCCTTCGGATTGTTGAAGGAGTGGCCGTAATAGGTCGGAGCGAAGGCGATGAAGAGCAGCGCCCAGAACGCGACCTTCGGTCCGGCGACGGTACGAGCAAGCTTCCAGGTGCCGATCAGCCCGAGGAGGCCGACGGTGATGTTCAGCGCGTGCCGCGTCTCATAGAGGCCGAGCGGCGAGACCTCGGCCAGCACCGCGGCAAAGGCATCGAAGGCGGCGCCGTAGTAGTAGAGGTTCCACCAGCTAAGCGCGCGGAGGTCGGTGAAGCCGGAGGTGTAGTAGTCGACGACCATGCTGCCGTAATAGGCGTGCACGTCCTCGTCCCAGGTGATGCCGTAGTCGGTGACCGTCGCGCCCCAGAGCAGCGCGACCGCGGCCAGCAGCAGCATCGACCACCTGTCGGGGTCGAGCGCACGCAGAGAGCGTATATACCCCCTGCCCCACGCCACCAGAAGTATCGTGTCGATCACCCTGTCCCACCGCCCCGAACGACCCGGAATGCCCCAGGCCTTGGGTTGTACCCGCGATTGGTAAAATGTCAATGGGGCTGTCCCAGATAACTACCTGAGATGACGCTTAACCCATTGGTTGATCTGGGTTAGCTGCTTGGATGGGTCACTGGTGTTGAAGCGCCACTCGCACTCTTTCAAGAATAGCCCGAAATGGGCCTTCGGGACACCGTTGAACTTGCGCATGTGGCGCTT
>VGEN01000051.1 GCA_016869285.1 Alphaproteobacteria bacterium | reverse complement strand
TGGACGCCGGACATGAACGACGACGCCACCGGCCGGCGCCAGACCGAGATCAAGGAGCACATCGACCGCTCCGGCCGCGCCCGCATCATCCTCTGCCGCTGCGACTCCGAGGAGGCGATCCGCTTCGGCCAGTCGATGGGCGTCACGATGTTCCAGGGCCGCATCATCGACAAGATGCTGCAGTCGGAGCGCCGCGTCTAATCCTTCGGTGCGTGCTTGGCGAGGATGCGCTGCAGCGTGCGGCGATGCATGCGCAGGCGCCGCGCCGTTTCTGAGACATTGCGGTCGCACTGCTCGAAGACGCGCTGGATGTGTTCCCAGCGCACGCGGTCGGCCGACATCGGATTCTCCGGGGGCGGCGCCATCACCTGGGCGCGCGCCTTGAGCGCGGTCTCGATCGCATCCGCATCCGCGGGTTTCGGCAGGTAGTCGACCGCCCCGGCTTTGACGGCGGCGACGGCGGTCGCGATGTTGCCGTAGCCGGTCAGCACGACCACCCGCACATCGGGCCGCGCGTCGCGAAGCGCCTGGACGACATCGAGGCCGCTGCCGTCGCCGAGCCGGAGATCGACCACCGCATAGGCCGGCGGCATCGACGAGGCATACGACCTGCCGCTGGCGACCGAATCCGCGGTCGAGACGGCGAAGCCGCGCTTTTCCAGCGCGCGCGCGAGCCGCGTGCGCAGAGGCTCGTCGTCGTCGACGATCAGGAGAGTCTGGTCATCCGTCGTCATCTCTGGCGGTCGCTCACGGGCTGTGGACTCCCTCCAGTATGGCGCGATCCCAACGGACCACAACCCTGGCGCCACCCTCCGGCCGGTTGTCGAACTCGACCTCAGCACCGCCGCGGTCCAGAAGCGAGAGCGCAATGAAGACGCCAAGACCCATATGTCCGCCGCCTCCGGAGCGGCTGGAAACATAGGGCTCGCCCAGCTCTGCCAGCACGACCGATGAGAAGCCGGGACCGTCGTCGAGGATCTCGATCCGGGCCTCCTCCCGGTCCCAGACGGTGTCAACCTCGACCCGGGTCTTGGCGAACTGGACGGCGTTCTGGATCAACGCGCCGAGGCCGTGCTGCAGCTCGGATGTCCTGGAGACGATCGGTTCCGCCACGCTCTCTCCGCCCCGCTGGCGGAAATCGACCTCGATCTCGACCCGCTCATAGGGGAGGGCGGCAAGCTCGACCAGGGCTGAGAGCGGCAGCCGCTCGAACGGGGTTTCCGGGTCGACCTCCTCGGGCAGGTGGGAGAGCCTGGCCAGGATCTCGCTGCAGCGCTGACTCTGGCTGACCAGAAGCTTCACGTCCTCGGCGAAAGGCGAATCCGGCGGCACCTCGCGCGCCAGCTCCTTGGCGGCGACCGCGATGGTCGAGAGCGGCGACCCGAGCTCATGCGCCGCCGCCGCCGCGAGCCCGCCCAGCGCCGACACCCGCTGCTCGCGCGCGAGCGCCATCTGTGTCGCCGACAGCGCTGCCGACATTCGGCGCGACTCCTCGGCGACGGCGAAGGTATAGCTCGCCATGAAGACGATGGCGCAGACGATCGCGATCCAGAGGCCGAGCGCCATAGTCCGCGACGGCTCGACCCAGACAAAGGGCGATGGCAGCGGCAGGTGCCAGACGGTCAGCGCCGAAACGAGGAAAATCGCCAGTACCGAGAGCGCGATCGTCGTAGTGCGCGACAGCACCGTTGCCGAGATCGTGACCGGCGCCAGGATCAGCACGGCAAAGGGGTTGTAGAGGCCTCCGGTCAGGAAGAGGAGGGCGGCGAGCTGGATCAGGTCGTAGGTCAGAAACAGCGTCGCCTGGCGGTGGTCGATGCGCCCCCCGGTCGGAGGGCTCAGCTGCAAGACAAGGTTCAGGATCGCCGAGACGGCGACGATGGCGAGCGCCAGCACCATCGGCAGGTCGAGGCCGAAGCCCAGATGGACGACGAAGAGCGCGACGGCCTGGCCGATCACGCCGATCCAGCGGATCAGCATCAGCGTCCGGAACCGCACCGGCCCCGACGGCACCGAACGCGGCGGCGGGCGACTGGCTGCAGGCCTCGGCGGCTGCGCGTGGACGGTCAAGCTCTTGGCCTTGTCATCGATCGCTTCCTATATTCCGTCGATGGCATCCCCGGCAATCGAGGTCGACGGCCTCGCCAAACGCTTCGAGAAAGTGACGGCGGTCGATGGCCTTTCCTTCACCGTCGAGATCGGCGCTACCGTCGCGCTTCTCGGCGGCAATGGCGCCGGCAAGACGACGACGCTGGCCATGCTGCTCGGCCTGCTGGAGCCGACGGCGGGCGAGGTGCGGGTGCTTGGCCGCGACATGCGGCGCGAGCGTGCCTATGCGCTGCCGCGCATGAATTTCTCCTCGCCCTATGTCGACCTGCCGCACCGTCTCTCGACCCGCCAGAATCTCAAGGTCTACGGCCATCTCTACGGCATCCGGAACGCGGATGAGCGTATCGCGGCGCTTGTGCAGGATCTCGACCTCGCCGCCTTTGCCGACCGGCCGGTCGGCAGCCTGTCGGCCGGGCAGAGGACGCGAGTGGCCCTCGCCAAGGCACTAATCAATGAGCCGGATTTGCTGCTGCTCGATGAGCCGACGGCCTCGCTCGATCCCGACACCGGAGACTGGGTGCGGTCGTATCTCGAGGCCTATCGGCGCGGCGCGCGGGCGACCATCCTGCTCGCCTCCCATAACATGGGCGAGGTCGAGCGCCTGTGCAGCCATGTGCTGATGATGCGTCAGGGGCGAATCGTCGACCGCGGCTCGCCGGCGACACTGATCGCAAAGTATGGCCGCGACACGCTCGAGCAGGTGTTCCTCGACATCGCGCGCCAGCAGGGGCTTGCGGCCGAATGACGATCACCGTTCGCCAGAAATCGCCGGCCGGGCTCTCCTTCGGCCGCGTCGGCGCCATCGTGCTGCGCCACTACTATCTGCTCAAGGGATCGTGGACGCGCATCCTTGAGCTGGCCTACTGGCCGGCGATGCAGATGATTATCTGGGGCTTTACCACCCAGTTCTTCATCAGCCATTCGAGCTGGGTGGCGCGTGCGACCGGCGTGCTGCTGGCCGCGGTGCTGCTCTGGGACATCGTCTTCCGTGCTCAGCTCGGCATCACCGTCTCCTTCCTCGAGGAGCAGTGGTCGCGCAATCTCGCCAACCTGTTCGTGACGCCGCTGAAGGCGACCGAGTTCGCGCTCGGCCTCATGGTCATGAGCATCGTCCGGACGGCGATCGGCGTCGGCCCGGCGGTCTTGCTGGCGATCCCGCTCTACCACTTCTCGATCTTCGGGCTGGGCCTGCCGCTGATCGCGTTCTTCACCTGCCTGATGATCATGGGCTGGGGCATCGGGCTCGCCGTTTGCGGCCTGATCCTCCGCTTCGGCGCCGGCGCCGAGAGCTTCGCTTGGGCGACGGTCTTCGGCTTCGCGCCGATCAGCGGCATCTACTATCCGGTCTCGACCCTGCCCGGGTGGCTGCAGCCGGTCGCCTGGATGACGCCCGCCGCCTATGTCTTCGAGGGTATGCGCGCTGTCATGTACGAGAACACCTTCCGCTGGGATTTGCTCGCCGGCGCGCTCATCGTCGATGCCGTCTATATCGGCATCGGCATCGTCCTCTTCTTCGTCGCCTTCCGCTGGGCCCGGCGCCACGGAAAGCTGCTGCAGCAGGGCGAGTAGGCTTCAACTCTTCCCGCTGACCCCCGCCTCGGCAAAGGTCGCCATGCCGGTGTGGCAGGCGACCGCTGCCTTGAGCACGCCGAGCGCGAGCGCCGCACCGGAGGCTTCGCCGAGCCGCATGCCGAAATCGAACAGCGCCGACTTTCCGATTGCCTTCAGGAGCCGGAGGTGGCCGGGCTCGGCCGAGACATGGCTGACCAGGCAGTGGTCGATCAGATGCGGGTCGATGCGATGGAGCACCGAGGCGGCGACCGTGCAGGCGAAGCCGTCCAGCACCACCGGCGTCCGCGCGCGGCGCGCAGCGATCACGGCGCCGGCGATGGCCGCAAGCTCAAAGCCGCCGAGTCGTGCCAGAATGTCGAGCGGGTCCTTGGCGTCCCTGTGCCGCTCGACGCCGGCAGAGATCACCTCAATCTTGCGCTTGAGCTGCTCGCCGACGACGCCCGTGCCGGGACCGGCCCAGTCGGCGGCGTTGCCGCCGAACAGTGCGCAGGCGAGGGCCGACGCCGAGGTCGTGTTGGCGATTCCCATCTCGCCGAGGCAGATCACGTCGAGCCCCGGCTCGACCGCCATCATGCCGTAGGTGAGCGAACGCCCGGCTTCCCCCTCGTCCATCGCCGGCCCTTGCGTGAAGTCGTGGGTCGGCGTTTCCAGCGCCATCTCGTAGACGCGGAGGTCGGCATCGAAGGCCTTGCAGAGCTGGTTGATCGCCGCCCCGCCATCGATGAAGTTCTGAACCATCTGCTGCGTGACTGCGGCCGGGAAGGCGGAGACGCCGAGCGCGGCGACGCCGTGATTGCCGGCGAAGACGGCAACGCGCGGGTGATCGATCCTGGGGTGGGCGCGACCCTGCCAGGTCGCGAGCCAGGACGAGATCTCCTCGAGACGGCCGAGCGCTCCCGGCGGCTTGGTAAGCTGTGCCTCGCGCGTGGCGACCGCGCTCGCGGCCTCCAGATCCGGTCCGGGCAGCTCGCGGAGGATCTTGCGGATCTCGTCCAGGGTGACGATCGGCTCGGCCATTCATGCCTTCCGGGGAAGCGGGCGCTTTCATCGCTGGATTTCCTGCGCCGGCCAAGCGAAAAACGGGAATGGACTGGATCGCCGGCCTCCGCCACGAGCTCACGACATCGCTCGCTTTCCTGACACGGTTGCCGATTCGGCTCGAAACGCCGCTGCCGTTGGCTGCGGCCGCGCGCGGATTTCCGCTGGCCGGCACCCTGATCGGCGGCATCGCCGCGGCGGTGTTCGCGCTCGCTGCTTGGATGGGGGTTCCTTCCTTGCTAGCCGCGCTGCTCGCAGTCGGCGCAGCGATCGCCGCTACCGGCGCATTGCATGAGGACGGGCTCGCCGATTCGGCCGACGGTCTGTTCTCGGGCGCATCGCGCGAGCGTGCGCTGGAGATCATGCGCGATTCCCGTATCGGCACCTTCGGCGCCCTGGCGCTTATTCTTTCGGTCGGACTCCGAGCTTCTGCATTGTCCGTCCTGGCCGAGGGCGCTGCTGTATTGATTGCCGTACATGCGCTGTCGCGCGCCTGGCTGCCCTGGCTGATGCGGAACGGTGAGTTGGCTCGGACCGACGGGCTTGCGGCTGGTGCCGGCAAGCCCGAGGCGGAAGCTGTTCTATGGGCCGCCGGCCTCGGCCTGGCGGTGGCCGCGATCGCGATCGGTCCCGGACCGGCGCTTCTGGCCGCGGCGGTCTCGGCGGCCTCGGCGCTCGGCGTCTCGGCGCTGGCGCGGCGGCGTCTCGGCGGCTATACCGGCGACACCCTGGGCGCCGCCGAGCAGGCGGCGGAGATCGGGGCCTTCCTCGCCTTGACCACTCTCCCCTGAAGCCGCACCGATGAGCACTTCCTTCGATTTCGGCCGGATGACCCGCTGGTGGTGGATCCGCCACGCCCCGGTGACCGTGAACAAGGGGCGCTGTTACGGCCAGACCGACCATCCCTGCGACACCTCGGCCGAAAGCCACTTCAAAGGCTGGGCCGAGTTCCTGCCCAAGGATGCGATCTGGGTGCATTCGCCGCTGCGCCGGACCAAGGAGACCGCGCTCGCGATCGGCGCTGCCGGCTATACGCTGCCGCAAATGCAGATCGTACCCGACTTCATTGAGCAGCATTTCGGCGAGTGGCAGGGAAAGACCTATGAAGAGCTGAAAGCGATGCCGGAGTCGGGCTATCACCGTTTCTGGCTCGGCCCCGCCGCGGCGGTTCCGCCCGGCGGCGAGAGCTTCGAGCACCTGATGCATCGCGTCATCCCGGCGATCGAACGGCTCAATGTCGAGCACGCCGGCAGAGACATCGTCGCCGTCACCCATGGCGGCACCATCCGCGCCGCGGTCGCGCATGCGCTCAGGCTCGATCCCGAGGCGGCGCTGCGGGTGGATGTGGCCAACACCAGCCTGACCAGGCTCGACCACTTCGCCGGGACGCCGCGCCATCCGCCGGCCTGGCGGGCGGTCGTCATCAACCAGCCGCCGCGGTAGCCGCCCCCCCGCGGGCCGTGCTACGGTCAACGCCAAGACGTCGCGACAGGGAAGTCCGGTCATTCCGGCGCTGCCCCCGCAACTGTGACGGGCGAGGCTCAAGACCACCTATGCCACTGGCCGGTTGGCTGGGAAGGCGGTCGAGGGCTTAAGACCCCCGAGCCAGGAGACCTCCGCGACGTTGCCCGCAACGGTGCTTGCTCCTCGGGCGGAGGATCTGCCGTGACTATGACCGCACCGGCCTCCGTGGCCGTTGTCCCCCTCCCGCCGTTCAAGCGGGCGCTGATCCTGGGCGGAGCCCGCTCGGGCAAGAGCGCGCGCGCCGAAGCGCTGATGCTGTCGGCGGCCGGCGACGGCGGCGCGATGTATCTCGCCACCTCCGAAGCCGGCGATGCCGAAATGGCCGCGCGCATTGCTGAACATCGTGCACGCCGTGGCGCTGGCTGGAGTACGCGCGAAGCGCCGCTCGACCTTGTCGAAGCCTTCGCGAGCGAGGCCCGTCCGGTGCTTGTCGACTGCCTGACGCTCTGGCTTTCCAACCTCATGGCGGCGGGCCGCGAAATCGCGCGCGAAGGCGAGCGCCTGGCTCGAGCGATCGAAAGCCACGCCTCGCCGATCGTGCTGGTCTCGAACGAGGTCGGCATGGGTATCGTCCCCGACAACACGCTCGCACGAGAGTTCCGCGATCACGCCGGCCGCCTGCATCAGCGCATCGCCGCCATCGCCGATCGCGTCGAGCTCGTTGTCGCCGGTCTACCCCTCGTTCTCAAGCCGCAAGGAGACTCATGAGCCGCATTCCCGCCACCGTCGTCACCGGCTTCCTCGGCGCCGGCAAGACCAGCTTGATCCAGAGCCTGCTGCGCTCGGCGAACGGCCGCCGGCTCGCTTTCGTCATCAACGAGTTCGGCGAGCTCGGCATCGATCGTGAGCTGATCCTGGGCTGCGGCATAGAGGGCTGCGAGGAAGACGACATCGTCGAGCTCGCCAATGGCTGCATCTGCTGCACGGTCGCCGATGATTTCCTGCCTTCGATGAAGAAGCTGATCGAGCGGCCGGAGCCGCCGGAGCACATCGTCATCGAGACCTCCGGCCTGGCCCTGCCGAAGCCGCTGGTGCAGGCCTTTAACTGGCCGGAAGTGAAGGCGCGTGTGACCGTCGACGGCGTGATCGCGGTGATAGATGCCGCCGCCGTCGCCTCCGGCCGCTTCGCCGACGATCCGGAGGCGGTGGCGAAGCAGCGCGCGGCCGATCCCAACCTCGACCACGAGAACCCGCTCGAGGAGGTCTATGAAGACCAGCTCTCCTGCGCCGATCTCATCATTCTCAACAAGGCGGATCTGGTGTCCGCGGCCGAGCTTGCGCGCGTCCGGAGCGAGATCGCAGCGCAGCTCCGCCCTGGTGTCCGCGTGGTGGAGTCGCGCCATGGCGACCTGCCGGCCTCGGCGCTCCTTGGCCTTATGGCCGCAGCCGAAGACGATCTGGGAAGCCGACCCTCGCATCACGACAACGAGGAAGATCACGACCATGAGGATTTCGAGAGCTTCCAGGTCGCGCTGCCGGCCATAGCCGAACCGGCGGCGCTCGAAGCGCGAATCCTGAAAGCGGTCGAGAAGTTCGGCGTGTTGCGCGTGAAGGGCTTCGTCGAGGTGCCGGGCAAGCCGCTCCGTCATGTGATTCAAGGCGTCGGCCCGCGCCTGGTCCGCCATTTCGACAGGCCGTGGAAGCCCGGCGAAGCGCGGCGCGGCCGCCTTGTCGTCATCGGTCTCAAAGGCCTCGATCGCCAGGGGATCGAGGCGGAGATCCGCGGCTGATGCATCTTCTCGTCGCCGAGCAGGGACGGATCGACGGAGCCGAAGCGGTCGACCTCGGCCAGAGCCCCGGCGATGTGGTCGTGCTGACGGCGGCGGACACCGAGGTTGCGGCGCTGGCCGCGGCGCGGGCGCGTCGTGGCGAGGGTCCGTCGTTGCGCCTCGCCAATCTCGGGCGGCTTCAGCACAACCTCTCGGTCGACATCTATGTCGAGAAGGTGGTGGCGCAGGCGAAGCTCGTGGTGGTCCGGCTCCTTGGTGGCCGCGCCTACTGGCCCTACGGCGTCGATCGCATCGTCGAGGTCTGCCGCGAGAACAAGATCGCGCTTGCCCTGCTGCCGGGTGACGACCGGCCCGATCCCGATCTCGTCTCGCTCTCGACCTTGCCCGTGGATGACCTGGTTCGCCTCTGGCGCTGCTTGATCGAAGGCGGCGTCGCCAATGCCGAGCGTTTTCTCGCCTTCGCTGCGCACTCGACCGGCCGAGGCGAGCTGCCCGATGCGGCTGAGCCATTGCCGCGCTCGGGCGTCTATCGGGAGGCCAGGGGAGGGCGTCCGGTCGCCGTCCTCGTCTTCTATCGCGCGCTAGTGCAGTCCGGGACGCTCGCGCCGGTCGATGCGCTGATCGAGGCGCTCGACCTCAATGGCCTCGACGCCGGGGCGGTCTATGTTGCCTCGCTCAAGGACGATGAAGCGAAGGCGCTTGTCGCCGCGGCGCGGCCCGACATCGTGCTCAACGCGACCGCCTTCTCCGCGGGCCCGCTGGACGGGTGCGATTGCCCGGTTCTGCAGGTCGTCTTCTCCGGCTCGAGCGAGGAGTCGTGGGCGTCGGATGCGCGCGGGCTTCGGTCGGCCGATCTCGCGATGAACGTCGCGATGCCCGAGGTCGATGGGCGCCTTCACGCGCGCGCGGTGTCATTCAAGACCGTGCGTCATCGCGACCCTATTACCGAGGCCGACATCGTCGACTACCGGCCGGTCGCCGACCGCATTGACTTCGTCGCCGCGCTCGCTGCCGCCTGGGTGAGGCTGCGGCGGGCGCCGGCGGCCGAGCGACGCGTCGCTCTCGTGCTTGCCAACTACCCCAATCGCGACGCCCGCATCGGCAATGGCGTCGGGCTGGATACACCGGCCTCGACTGTCGAGGTGCTGCATCTGCTGGAAGCGGCTGGCTATCGCGTCGAGGGCCGTCCGGTCGACAGCACGGCGCTGATGGCGCAGCTCCTCGCCGGCCCCACCAATGCAGACCCGCATCGGGGTGCGACGGCGAGATTGCCGCTTGAAAAGTATCGCGCCTGGCTCGCCTGTCAGGCTGGCGAGACGCGCGTAGCGCTCGCCGAGCGCTGGGGCGATCCGGAGGGCGATCCGTTCGTGCGCGGCGATGCCTTCGTGCTGCCGATCCATCGCTTCGGCAACGTCGTCGTCGCCGTGCAGCCGGCGCGCGGCTACGACATCGATCCGGAGTCCACCTATCACGACCCGGATCTGGTGCCGCCGCACGGCTACCTTGCCTTCCACCTCTGGCTCCGCGAGGCGTTCGGCGTCCATGCCGTCGTCCATCTCGGCAAGCACGGCAATCTCGAATGGCTGCCGGGAAAGGCGACGGCGCTATCGCAGCTATGCTGGCCCGAGATCGCGTTAGGGCCGCTGCCCAATCTCTACCCCTTCATCGTCAACGATCCGGGCGAGGGAACGCAGGCGAAGCGGCGGGCCGGCGCCGTCATCGTCGACCACCTGACGCCGCCGCTGACGCGCGCCGGCAGCTATGGCGCGCAGGCCGATCTCGAGCACCTGATCGACGAGTACTATCACGCTTCGACGCTGGACCCGCGCCGTCTGGAGCCGCTGGCAGGCGACATTCTCGACCGCTGCCGCAAGATCGGGTTGGACCGCGACTGCGGCATCGAGGCCGGCGACGATCGCCGGGAAGCATTGCGGAAGCTCGACCGCCATCTCTGCCGCCTCAAGGATCTGCAGATCCGCGATGGGCTGCATGTACTTGGCCGATCCCCTGATGGCGATCGGCTCGATGGGCTTCTGGTCGCTCTTGCGCGCGTGCCGCGCGGCGTGCGCCCGGAGGATGCTTCGCTGATCCGAGTGCTTGCCGAGGACCAGTCGCTCGGCGTCGATCCGCTCACCGACGAGGATGCCGGCCGCATCGTCGACCGGCTGGAGGCGGAGGCACTTGAGCTTGTCGCCGGGCGACGTGGCTGCGATCGCAGCTGGAGCCGCACCGCCGCCGTGCTACGCGAGATCGAGACGCGCCTGAGACCCGCCGTCCTCGCCTCCGGCGAAGCTGAGCGCCGCGCCCTGCTGACCGGCCTCGATGGCCGCTTCGTCGAGCCGGGCCCCTCCGGGGCGCCGACGCGCGGCAAGCCCGAGGTGCTGCCCACGGGGCGCAACTTCTTCTCGGTCGACACGCGGGCGGTGCCGACGCCCGCCGCCTGGACGCTCGGCTGGCAATCGGCTTCGCTTCTGATCGAGCGCCATGCCCAGGAGCATGGCGACTATCCGAAGCGGATCGCCCTTTCCGCCTGGGGCACCTCCTGCATGCGGACCGGCGGAGACGACGTCGCCCAGGCGCTGGCGCTGATGGGCGTGCGGCCGACTTGGGATGCCGGCTCGCGCAAGATCACGGGCTTCGAGATCCTGCCGGCCTCGGTACTCGGCCGTCCGCGTGTCGACGTGACTCTGCGCATCTCGGGTTTCTTCCGCGACGCGTTTCCCGGCCTGGTCGATCTCGTCGACTCCGCCGCGCGAGCCGTAGCGCGCCTCGACGAGGAGGAGGAGGTCAATCCGCTCGCCGCCGCCTTCCGCCGCGATTCGCGGAAGCTGGCCGCTCAGGGGCTAGATATGGCGACCGCCGAGCTGCGTGCCGGCTTCCGCGTCTTTGGCGCCAAGCCCGGTGCCTATGGCGCGGGGCTGCAGGCGCTGATCGATCAGCGCCGCTGGAAGACCGAGGCCGATCTCGCCCGCGCCTTCCTTGCCTGGAGCAGCTTCGCCTATGCCGCCGGCAAGGACGGAGTCGCCGAGGCAATGCTGGCCGATCGGCTCGAATCGGTGCAGGCGGTGGTTCACAACCAGGATAACCGCGAGCACGACCTCCTCGACTCCGACGACTATTACCAGTTCGAAGGCGGGCTGGCTGTGGCGGTCGCGCATCTCTCCGGCTCTCATCCGGTCATTTACCACAACGATCACTCGCGTCCGGAGCGGCCGCGCATCTCGACCCTGGCGGAGGAGATCGCGCTGATCGTCCGCGGCCGCGCCGCGAACCCGAAATGGATCGCCGGCGTCATGCGCCACGGCTACAAGGGCGCGGTCGAGATTGGGGCGACCGTCGATCATCTCTTTGCTTTCGCGGCGACGGCCGGCGCTGTTCGCGACGATCAGTTCGACCTGCTGTTCGATGCCTACCTGGCCGACGATCAGGTCCGCGCCTTCCTTGCCGAAGCCAATCCGGCGACGCTTCGCGATATCATCAGCCGCTTTGAGGAAGCACGGGCACGAGAGCTCTGGCGGCCGGGCGGCAACCGGCGGCCGGCGCTGCTGGCATCGCTCGCCGAAACCAAGGAAGCTGCGGCATGAGCGACGACGACCTCGCCCGCCACGCCGCCAAGGCAGCCAAGCGCAAGGCGTTCCGGGACGCCAAGATCGCGACCAAGACGATCGAGAAGGGCTTGCTGATGGTCCACACCGGCAAGGGCAAGGGGAAGTCGACGGCCGCCTTCGGCCTCGTGCTCCGCGCGCTCGGCAATGGCATGAGGGTTGGCGTCGTCCAGTTCACCAAGGGCAAGTGGGGAACGGGCGAGCGCGGCGCGCTCGAACGCTTCGGCGACCAGATCCGCTTCGCCACCATGGGCGAGGGCTTCACCTGGGAGACCCAGGACCGCAACCGCGACGTCGCCGCCGCAACCAAGGCGTGGAAGACCGCGCGACAGATGATGGCAGATGCCACGCTGGGCCTCGTGGTTCTCGACGAGCTCAACATTGTCCTGCGCTACGACTACCTGCCACTGGACGAGGTGGTGGTCGGCTTGCAGGGTCGGCGGCCCAGTCTTCACGTATTGGTGACCGGCCGCAACGCCAAGAAGGAACTGATCGACGCCGCCGATATGGTCACCGAGATGGTGCCCGTGAAGCATCACTTCGACGCGGGCGTCAAGGCGCAGATGGGAATCGAGTTCTAGATGGAGTCATCCGCCATGCGCGTCCTGACCTCTCTCTTGGTCGTCTTGCTCCTGGTTGCCCCGGCCAGGGCCGATGAGCCGCAGGATCTCGTCGACCGTGCCCGTCTCTCGGTCGAGAGCGTGCTGCGCGATCCAAACCTCGCCGGCGCGAGGTCCCGCCTCAGGAGCGCCCGCGGCATCCTGATCGTCCCGCAGATGATCAAGGCTGGGTTCTTCATCGGCGGTGAAGGTGGCTCCGGCGTGCTGCTTTCGCGGGACGCGCAGGGACGCTGGTCCTCGCCCTCCTTCGTCACGGTCGCGGGCGCTTCCTTCGGCCTGCAGATCGGCGTCGAGGCGAAGGAGGTGCTGTTCATCGTCATGACCGACAAAGGCATGAACTCGCTGCTCTCGCCGCAGGCCAAGCTCGGTGCCGATGCCAGCGTCTCGGTCGGCACGGTCGGCGTGGGCGTGGAGGCCGCGACCACCGGCTCTCCGGCGACCGACATCATCGCCTTCTCGAAGTCGCAGGGTTTGTTCGGCGGCGCGGCGCTGGAGGGGTCGGTGATCCAGCCCAAGGCCGATTTCAACCAAGCCTATTACGGCCAGCCGGTCACGCCGAAGCAGATCCTGGTCGACCGCAGCGTCAACCACGCCGGCGCCGACGGGCTGAGGAACGCGCTTGCCGCGAGGTGAGCGCAACGCGATCCCGGCTCTGATGCTGCAGGGCACGGGCTCCGATGTCGGGAAGTCGCTGCTTCTGACGGCCCTCGCACGCCACTATGCGCGCCGGGGCCTCGCCGTCAGGCCGTTCAAGCCGCAGAACATGTCGAACAACGCTGCCGTCACCGAGGATGGCGGTGAGATCGGTCGCGCCCAGGCCCTCCAGGCGCGCGCTGCCGGCGTGCCACCGACCGTCGACATGAACCCGATCCTGCTGAAGCCCGAAGGCGAGAGCGGCGCCCAGGTCGTCGTCCAGGGTCGTATGGAAGGTCGCGCCGATGCGCGCGCGTACCATGCCATGAAGCCGAGCCTGCTGCCGCGTGCGCTGGTGAGCTTCGATCGCCTTGCCGAGGATGCCGACCTGGTGCTGGTCGAAGGTGCCGGCAGCCCGGCCGAGATCAATCTGCGCGAAGGCGACATTGCCAATATGGGTTTCGCCGCGGCCGCCGACTTGCCCGTCGTGCTGGTCGGGGACATCGACCGCGGCGGTGTCATCGCCAGCCTGGTCGGCACCTGGCGGCTGCTCGAGGAGAGCGAGCGGGCGCGGCTCAAAGGTTATCTGGTGAACAAGTTCCGCGGCGACGTCTCGCTGTTCGAGCCCGCCTTCGCCCCGATCAAGGCCGAGACCGGCCTCGACTGCCTCGGCGTCGTGCCGTATTTCGCCGAGGCGGCGCTGCTCCCGGCCGAGGATGCCCTGGGTCTCGATCGCATCGCAGCCAATGGCCGGGCGCCGATCCGCATCGTTGTGCCGCGCCTGCCGAGGATCGCCAATTTCGACGACCTCGACCCTCTCCGAGCCGAGCTGGACGTCTCGATCGAGCTGGTGCCGCCGGGGAAGGCGTTGCCGGTTGCCGATCTGGTCCTGCTGCCGGGCAGCAAGGCAACGCTGTCGGATCTCGCCTTTCTGCGCGAGCAGGGCTGGGACATCGATATCCTCGCACATCGCCGCCGCGGCGGCCGCGTCCTCGGCCTCTGCGCGGGCTATCAGATGCTGGGACGCGAAGTTGCCGATCCGCAAGGCATCGAAGGCTGCCGCGGCACCCTCCCCGGCCTTGGCCTGCTCGATGTCGTAACCGAGCTCACGCCGGCGAAGACGCTGCGCAAGGTTGCCGGCACGCATCTCGCTACCGGCGCTCCGTTTCACGGCTACGAGATGCATGTCGGCCGTACCGAAGGCCCCGATCGGACGCGCGCCGCCCTCTTGCTGATGGGGCAGGGCGAGGACGGCGCGCGCAGCGCCGATGGGCTGGTCGAAGGTTGCTATGTGCACGGGCTCTTCGCTGCAGACGCCTTCCGCCGCCGATTCCTCGGCGAGATTCGTCCCGGCCACGCCTCGACAGTCGCCTATGACCAGGCCATCGAGGGCGTGCTCGATCGCTGGGCTGAGCATGTTGCTGCCGCAGTCGATACCGACCGCCTGCTGGAGATCGCGCGTGCTAGGTGAGCGTCGCCCACAGCAAGGCTACGAGCGCCGCCGCCACCAGCGCCGCGTCGATCAGGCAGGCGATCACGTAGAGGCGGAGCGCAGCGCCGATATCTGCGGTCGTCGCTCGTGCGCGCCCTTCGCCGATCCACGGGTCGTTTACGACAGTCTCGGGATAGCGCCGCGGCCCCGCCAGCGCCAGGTCGAGGGCGCCCGCGACCGCGGCTTCAGGCCAGCCGGCATTGGGCGATTTGTGCTTGCCGGCATCGCGCCACATTGTCTTCAGCGCCACCCATGGCCGCGCGCCGGGCGCGACGAGCGCCGCCAGCATGAGGATCAGCCCGGAGATCCGCGCCGGGATCCAGTTGGCGGCATCGTCGAGACGGGCCGCGACCTTGCCGAAGTAGAGATGGCGCGGCGTCTTGTGACCGATCATGCTGTCGAGCGTGTTGATCGTCTTGTAGACGAGCAGGCCCGGCAGCCCGAAGAGCAGCGTCCACAGAACCGGCGCTACGACGCCGTCGGAGAAATTCTCGGCCAGCGACTCGATCGCTGCCCGGCAGACGCCGTGATGGTCGAGCGCATCGGGATCGCGCCCGACGATGTGCGACACCGCTTCGCGGCCGGCGGCGATCCCGGACTCGTCGAGCGCCACGCGTACCGCTGCGACGTGATCGTAAAGGCTGCGCTGCGCCACCAGCGCCGTGATCAGCAGCAGCTCGAAGAACCAGGCGAATGGAAGCGTGACGACAACCCAGTGGATTCCGCTGCCGATCGCCGCAGCCAGCGCCACCAGGATTGCGACGGTCAGCCCGCCGCGGAAAAGCCGCGTGCGATTCGAACGCTCGATGCGGTTGAGGCGGCGATCGAAGAAAGCAACGAGACGTCCGATCACGACGACCGGGTGCGAGACGAAGCGGAAGAGCCAGGGCAGCTCGCCGAACACCGCATCGAGCACGAGCGCGAGCAGCAGAAGCCCGACGGTCTCGGCGCCATGGCCGCCATAGGTGAGCATAGCCCGGACCTTGGCGGGCCGACGCCGATCCGTCAATTCATGCGCAAGGCGCGAGCGATCGGCCGTCAGTCCGGGATCGGTGCCGCGTGACTCTCTGGCTCTCGATCGTCGGTGTCGGCGAGGATGGGCTCGACGGCCTCGGCCGGAGCGCGCGCGGGCTGATCGAGCGGGCCGAGGTCCTGGTCGGCGGCGAACGGCACCTGGCGATGATACCGATCGGCAGTGCCGAGCGCCTTGCCTGGGCGACGCCGCTGACGGACACGATAGCGGCGGTCGCCGCGCGGCGCGGCCGTCGTGTCGTCGTCCTCGCAACCGGCGATCCTTTTTGCTACGGCGTCGGCGTCACGCTTGCCCGCCATGTCGCTGCCGACGAGACGGTGGTGATCCCAGCTGCCGGCTGCGTCGCGCTCGCTTGCGCCCGCCTGCAATGGGCTTCGGCCGAGGTCGAGCTGGTGACGCTGCACGGTCGCCCGCTTGAGCTGCTGGCGGCCAGCGTCCGCCCCGGCGCGCGCCTCATCATCCTCAGCCATGACGGAGCCACGCCTGAGAAGGTCGCCGTATGGCTCTGCGAGCACGGCTTCGGTGGTAGCCGATTTGTGGTGCTGCAGCGCCTCGGCGGAGACAAGGAGCGAATCCTCGAGGCCACCGCCGCGACCTGGCGCGGGCGCCCGGCGGATCTCAACACCGTCGCGGTCGATTGCGTGGCAGCCGCTGACGCGGCCTGGCACCCGCGGATAGCGGGCCTCGCCGACGACGCCTTCGAGCACGACGGGCAGATCACCAAGCGCGAGATTCGTGCTGCCACGCTCACCCGCCTGATGCCGCAGCCGCGCGGCCTCCTCTGGGATGTCGGCGCCGGCTCCGGGTCGGTCTCGGTCGAGTGGCTCAGGGCGGAGCCGACGGCACGCGCGATCGCGATCGAGCGCGATCCGGCTCGGGCAGCCCGGATCCTTCGCAACGCCTCAGCCCTCGGCGTGTCGCGGCGCCTGGAGGTCGTCGAGGGTACGGCGCCGGCGAGGCTGCAGGGGCTGGAGGCTCCCGATGCCGTCTTCGTCGGCGGCGGCACCGGCGACGAAGGGCTGCTCGCGCGTGGGTGGGATGCGGTCAAACCCGGCGGGCGGATGGTGGCCAACGCGGTCACGCTCGGAGGCGAGGCCGCTTTGCTCGCCCGCCACCGCGAGCTCGGAGGGGATCTTGTGCGCCTTTCGATCTCGCGCGCCGAGCCGCTGGCCGGCGAGATCGCCTGGCGTGCTCTGCGTCCGGTCACGCAATGGTCGGCGATCAAGAAGTGAGCGGCCGTCTCTACGGCCTCGGCGTCGGCGCCGAGCGGGATGCGCCAGCCGGTGAGCTGCGCGCGTTGGCGAAGGAAGCCCTTGCCGAAGCCGGCCTCGATGCCGGGTCGGTTGCCTGCGTTGCCTCCATCGACCTCAAATCGGGCGAGCCGGCGGTGCTTGCGCTCGCCCGCCACCTCGGCGTTCCGGCGCGCTTCTTCACCGCCGCGATGCTCGAGGCGGAGACGCCGCGCCTTGCCAACCCGTCGGAAGTCGTCTTCCGCAAGGTCGGCTGCCATGGCGTCGCCGAAGGCGCGGCGCTCGCGGCGGTCGGTGCGGGGGGCGCCTTGGTCGTGCCGAAAAGGACGAGCAGCCGCTGCACGGTCGCTATCGCGCGCGCGCCGAAGCCGATCGTCGTGACGAACCTCGGCCGCGGCCAGGCATGACCGTCCACTTCATCGGCGCCGGGCCGGGTGCGCCCGACCTGATCACGGTCCGTGGCCTCGCGCTGATCCGGCGCTGCCCGGTCGTGCTGTATGCCGGCTCGCTAGTGCCGCGCGCGGTCGTCGCCGAGGCGCCGGCCGGCGCCAAGGTTGTCGATACGGCATCGATGACGCTTGAGGCGATCGTCGCGGAGATGCAAGCGGCGCATGCCGCCGGCCACGACGTGGCGCGTGTCCATTCCGGCGACCCGTCGCTCTATGGCGCGGTCGGTGAGCAGATGCGCCGGCTAAACGCGTTGGGCATTCCCTATGAGGTGGTTCCGGGAGTGCCGGCCTTCGCCGCGGCGGCGGCGGCGCTCAAGCGCGAGCTGACGCTTCCGGGCGTTGCGCAGACGGTGGTCCTGACGCGCACGGCGGTCCGTTCCTCGCCGATGCCGGAGGGCGAGGAGGTCGCCCGCTTCGCGCCCGGCGACGCGACTCTCGCAATCCACCTCTCGGTCGCCAATCTGGCGCGCATCGCGCGCGATCTGATCCCCGAGCGCGGCGCCGCTTGCCCTGTTGTCGTCGCCGTCCGCGTCGGCTGGCCGGACGAGATGCTGATCCGCGGCACGCTTGCCGACATCGAAGACAAAGTGAAGGCTGCCGGCGTGATGCGAACCGCGCTCATCCTGGTCGGCCGTGCGCTCGGCGACGAGGGTTTCGAGGACAGCCGGCTCTACGATGCCGGCCACGGCCACGCGCTACGGCCGAAAAGTTAGAGGCGGGACGAAACCCAGTCGGCCGCCCCGCCTACTTCCGCGACCCGCTCGCCCGGCTCCGGAAGCGGGCGGCGGACCATGACTACGGGCAGATCGGCCTCCCGCGCGGCTTCGATCTTGGCGTAGGTGGCACGGCCACCCGAGGCTTTGCTTACCATCGCTTCGATCCGGTGGTGACGAATCAGCGCCCGCTCGTTTTCAAGCCGAAACGGGCCGCGCGCTTCGATCACCATGCAGTCGGGAAGCGGCAGCGGCGCCTTCGCCTCGATCACGCGGACGAGATACCAGCGATCGGAGACGGCGGCGAAGGGAGCAAGCTCGCTGGCGCCGACCGTCAACCAGACGCGCCTTCCGAGATGAACGAGCGCCTGGGCCGCGGCTTCGATGCTGTCGACCTCGATCCAGCGGTCGAGCGGGTGGCGCGGCCAGGGCACCCGCCAGAAAAGGAGGCGTGGCACGCCGGCGAGCGCGGCGGCTTCGCGTGCGTTTCGGCTCATCTGCGCGGCGAAGGGGTGCGTCGCATCCACGACCGCGTCGATCCGCTCTTCGGCGAGATAGGCTGCAAGGCCGGCGGTCCCGCCGAAGCCGCCGATGCGGATCCGTCCCGGCGGCGGCTTCAAGCCTTCGACCCGCCCGGCAAAGGAGGAGACGACATCGACGCGCTCGCCGTGTCGGGCGATCAGCTCGGTTGCAAGCGCGGCGGCTTCCGTCGTGCCGCCTAGGATCAATACCTTAAGGGCCGGCATGGGCGAGAAGCCGTCCGCTGCGGTCGAAGACCGCGACATCGACGGCGATGCCGCCGGCGAGCGTCGCCAGCGCGACCTCGCGGCTGCGGCGGGCGATGAGATCGGCAAGCGGCAGGCCTGCCTCCTCGGCGAGCGCCATGACGGCGCCGCCGGATGCGGCGGCGCGCGCTGCGGCGACCAGGGCAGGGGAGGCCCCGAGACCGCCGAGCGCCCTAGCTAGGCCGTCGATGTCGACCTGGCTGGCGCCGGAGTGGAGGTCGAGGTAGCCGTCAGCGAGCTTTGCGAGCTTGGCGAAACCGCCGGAGATGGTCAGCCGCGGCACCGGATGATCGCGCAGATACTTAAGGAGGCCGCCGGCAAAGTCGCCCATCTCGATCAGCGCTTCCTCGGGCAAGCGATGCAGTCGCTGCACCGCCTCCTCCGAGACACGCCCGGTAGAACCCGCGAGGTGGGTGAGGCCGGCGGCCCGCGCCACGTCGATGCCGCGGTGGATCGAATGGATCCATGATGAGCAGGAATAGGGGATGACGATGCCCGTCGTTCCCAGGATCGAAAGGCCGCCAAGGATGCCGAGGCGAGCGTTGAGGGTTTTCTTCGCCAGCTCGGCGCCGCCAGGAATGGAGATAGTGACGGTCGCATCCGCCGTTCGGCCGAGCGCGGTAGCGGCCTCGCTCAGCGCTCGCGCGATGATCTCGCGCGGCTTCGGGTTGATCGCGGGCTCGCCGACGGCAAGCTGCAATCCGGGGCGCGTGACCGTCCCTACCCCTTCCCCCGCACGATAGAGAATGCCGCCGGCAGGATTCCCGGCGACGTTTGCCGTGATCGGTGCGCCATGCGTGACGTCCGGATCGTCGCCCGCGTCCTTGATCACCGTCGCCTCCGCCCAGCCGTCTCCCGCGCGGTGCGTCGCAAGCGCGAAGGCCGGACGCTCGCCACGCGGCAGCGCGACGGTTACCGGATCGGGAAAGTGCCCTGTGTGCAGCGCCTCAAAGGCGGCGCGCGCCGCCGCCGCGGCGCAGGCGCCGGTAGTCCATCCGCGACGCAACGGACCCTCGGGACGACGTGACATGAACCCACTCTAGCAGGGCGAAGAGGGCGGCGATTCCGAATCAGTACACAAATCGACGGCCCAGAGGTAGCTTCGTCAATCGCCTGTGGCTTGTTCCGACGAAGAATTTTGCGACGGGTGTTGTCTCGTGACCACACGCCGAGCGAGCGATGCACAAGAACTTGTGTCATGCGTCGTCGACCTCGCGCATCGAGAGAACGAGAGCGCGAAGAAATCCGCATCGCATGCGGATTTCTTCGATGTTCGCTTGCATGCGGGCTCTCTCCTCATCGCGCTCGCGCGAACACTTTCGATGCGTCTTGCGAGGTCGCTCGACGGCGTCGGCGGAGACTTGACAGCTTCTCCGTCCGGTCGGTCTTTCGTTGCGAATCGTTGACAGGCGCACACATGCGACGTAAGGCTGCCCCGGTCGAGACGAAAATTTGTTGCGTTCAATCTGTCTCGACGTGAACGCGGGGGAGTTATACGGCGTGGGTCCTCAGTTCCTTGTGCACAACAGCGCTGACACAGTTGGCGTCGTCGTCGTCGAAGACGTGCGCAAGGGACAGAGTCTCACGGGCTTGGTGATGGACTCTGAAGACTCCGTCACCTTGAAGGCCCTCGACGACATTCCCCTCGGTCACAAGATCGCGCTCAAGAAGATCAAGAACAACGAGACTGTCGTTAAGTACGGTCACGACATCGGGCGCGCCGTCGCTCCGATCGCTCTCGGCCGTCACGTCCACGTCCACAATGTCAAGACCAAGAGGTGGTAACCATGGCTGCGAAGAAGAAATCTGCGAAGAAGGCCGCTGCTAAGAAGCCGGCCAAGAAGAAGGCCTCGAAGAAGAAGGCGAAGCGGAAGGCCAAGAAGAAGTAAGGTTCTTCCCAACGCGTTTTCTGATATGACTCGGCGCGTGAGCGCTAAGTCCGCTACGAGCCGCCGGGGCGCAACGAAAGTGCGCCCCGGCGGCGCGCTTTCGTTTATGGGCTATCGTCGTGAGAACGGGCGCGTCGGGGTTCGCAACCATGTCATCGCGCTGCCGGTTGACGACCTGTCGAACGCAGCCTGCGAGGCGGTGGCGAACAATATTAAGGGTGTCCTCGCCATCCCGCACAGCTATGGGCGGCTGCAGTTCGGCGCGGACCTTGAGCTTCACTTCCGCACGATGATCGGCACCGGGACCAACCCCAATGTCGCCGCCGTCGTCGTGATCGGAATCGAGCCGGGCTGGACCAAGCGGATCGTCGACGGCATCCGGGCCTCGGGCAAGCCCTGCGAGGGCTTCGCGATCGAAGGCAATGGCGACCTCCAGACGATCGCCGCCGCCAGCCGCAAGGCGAAGGAGTTCCTGCAGAAGGCGAGCGAAGCCCAGCGTGAGCTATGCAAGGCCGAGGACCTTTGGGTTGCGGTCAAATGCGGAGAGAGCGACACGACCTCCGGGCTCGCCGCCAACCCGACCGTCGGCAACTTCATCGACAAGGTCGACGCCGTCGGGATGACTACCTGCTTCGGCGAGACCTCGGAGCTGACCGGCGCCGAGCAGGTCTGCGCCAGCCGGGCCGCCAACGACAAGGTCAGGAAGAAGTTCCTGAAGACTTGGTCGGACTACAACGACATGATTCTCGCGAACAAGACCAACGACCTCTCCGACAGCCAGCCGACCAAGGGCAACATCGCCGGCGGGCTGACGACGATCGAGGAGAAGGCGTTCGGCAATCTCGAGAAGATCGGGCGGAAGGCTAGGTTCGTCGACGTTCTCGACGACGGCGAGACGCCGGCCCAGGGACCCGGCCTCTACTTCATGAACACCTCTTCGGCTGCGGCCGAGTGCGTGACCCTGCAGGCGGCCGCCGGCTTCGCCGTGCATCTCTTCCCGACCGGCCAGGGCAACGTGATCGGCAATCCGATCATCCCGGTAATCAAGCTGACCGGAAATCCGAGGACGGTCCGGCTGATGAGCGAGCATATCGACCTCGACGTCTCGGACATCCTTCGCGGCAAGATGAACTTCCACAAAGCGGGCGACGCTCTGATCGAGATCACGATGCGGGTCGCGAACGGGCGGTTGACCTGCGCCGAGGCCCTCGGCCACCGCGAGTACACCCTGACCAAGCTCTACCGGAGCGCCTGAGCGCCCATATGGGCCGGAAGACGCTTGCCGAGCTCGAGACGCTGGCAGCCCGCGCCTTCGTTCGATCCAAGACCTCCGATGCCAATGCCCGCTCGGTCGTTCGGGCGCTTGTCGCGGCCGAGGCCGATGGGCTTTCCTCGCATGGTCTTTCCCGCCTCGCTGCCTACTGCGACCAGGCGATCGCCGGCAAGGTCGATGGCTTCGCCACGCCGAAGGTCGCCCGCCAAAAGCCGTCGGTCATTGCGGTCGACGCCGCCAGCGGCTTCGCCTTCCCGGCGCTGGACGCCGGGCTGTCGGCCGTGGTTCCGGCGGCGCGCGAGACCGGCCTCGTCGCCGTCGCCATCGGGCGTTCGCACCATTTCGGCGTCGCCGGCCACGCCGTCGAGCGTCTGGCCGATGCGGGGCTGGTCGGCATCGCCTTCGGCAACTCGCCGGCCGCGATCGCTCCTTGGGGCGGGGCGAAGCCTCTGTTCGGGACCAATCCGATCGCCTTCGCCTGGCCGCGCACCGGCCGTCATTCCCTTGTCATCGATCTGTCGTTGAGCAAGGTTGCGCGCGGCCGGATCATGGTCGCTGCGCAGAAGGGGGAGGCGATCCCCGAGGGCCTAGCGCTCGATGCCGAGGGCCGCCCGACCACCGACGCCAAGGCTGCGCTCGCCGGCACGATGATTCCGATGGGCGATGCCAAGGGCGCTGCTCTTGTGCTGATGGTCGAGCTCCTGGCCGTGGCGCTCACCGGCAGCAACTTCGGCTGGGAGGCCTCGAGCTTCTTCGATGCCAAGGGACCGCCGCCGCATGTCGGCCAGCTTCTGGTCGCCTTCGATCCTGGCGCCTTCACGCCTCATGCCAAGGCACGGGCCGAGGTGGCGTTCCGGGCAATCGCCGGACAAGCGGGCGCACGGCTTCCGGGAGAGCGACGCTTCAAGCTGCGCGCCAAGGCGCATGCCGAAGGTGTCGAGGTGCCCGACGCGCTTCTCGCCGAGATCGAACGCCGCGCCGGCTAGCCCAGAAGCCGCCAGGCCATGCCGAGGCCGGCGGACCCGGCCAGCGTCTCGACCAGGCCGCGCTTGAAGCGGAAGAGCGCGACTGCGGAGGCAAGCGCGAGCGCCAGCGCCGCGGGATCCAGCGTCGCGAGGTTGGGTCTCGGCAGGTGGACCCAGCCCACGTCGATGAATGGCACCTCGGCGAAGGTGACGTGGAGCGCAAACCAGACGGCGAGGTTCAGGATCACGCCGACGATCGCCGCCGTAATTGCGGTCAAGGCGGCGTCGAGCTGCGGGAGCCCGCGCAGACGCTCGACATAGGGCGCACCGATCAGGATCCACAGGAAGGACGGCACGAAGGTCACCCAGACGACCAGGGTCGCGGCCAGCACGCCGGCGAGGCTCGGGTCGAGCATGCCGGGATCGCGATATCCCGCGAGGAAGCCGACGAACTGCACGACCAGGATCAACGGGCCCGGGGTGGTCTCGGCGAGCGCGAGGCCGGACAGCATCTCCTCGGGCTTAAGCCAGCCATAGTGATCGACCGCTTCCTGAGCGACATAAGCAAGCACCGCATAGGCGCCCCCGAAGGTCACCACCGCCATCTCGGAGAAGAAGATGCCGAGCTGGGTCCAGGTCGAGTCCCAGCCGAGGAACGTCCACAGCGCTGCGACCGGACCGAGCCAGAGCACGGCGCCGACGATCGCGACACGGATCGCGCGGCCCGCGCTCGGCACGAGATGGTCGGCGCCGTCTTCGAGCACACGATCGGCGGCACCACTGTCGCTGCCCCCGTGCCCTGAGCCCTTGAAGAGCTCGGGCGCCAGCCGGTGGCCGAAGAAGCCGATGGCGGCCGCGGCTACCACCACAAGCGGGAACGGCACCTGGAAGAAGAACAGCGCGACGAAGGCTAGCGCCGCCAGCGCGACCATCACCCGGTTCCTGAGCGCGCGGCTGCCGATGCGGACGACCGCCTGGAAGACGATCGCGAGGATCGCGCATTGCAGGCCGTAGAAGAGCGCGGCGACGACCGGCACCTCGCCATGCACGGCGTAGAGCCAGGAAAGCGCCATGATGCAGAAGAAGCCCGGTAGGATGAACAGGCCTCCAGCGACGATGCCGCCCCAGGTCCGGTGCAGCAGCCAGCCGATATAGGTGGCGAGCTGCTGCGCCTCCGGTCCGGGCAGCAGGGTGCAGTAGTTCAGCGCATGCAGGAAACGGGTCTCGCTGATCCAGCGCCGCTCCTCGATGAGCATGCGATGCATCATCGCGATCTGGGCCGCCGGCCCGCCGAAATTGATGAAGCCGAGCCTGGCCCAGAGGCGGAGGGCTTCGCCGAAGCTAGGCTTGCTCATGCTGCAGGCGGCCACCCATGGGTCTCACCGCGCCCTTCCCGACACCAAGCGTAGAGCGCATCGTACAGGACCATGCCGTGCTTCAGCATCTCATGATCGTCTTCGAAGACCCGCGACAGGCCGAGCGACACCGCCAGCAGCCCGGGCGACTGCGGAGACAGCTCGGGGTGACCCGTGTCGGCGCCGCGGACGATGACCGCCAGATCCTGGAGCGCGAGGTCGTTGAGGCCGTACTTCTTGAGGAACGCATCGAAGCTGCAGAGGGGGCCGACATGGCTGAGCTCGACATCCGGAATATCGTAGGGAATGGCGCCGGTTTCGGCGGCGACGTCGCGCACCTTGTTCGAGGGCACGTAGAGGAACTGAGGGTCCTTGTCGATGAAGCGCTGCACCAGCCATGGGCAGGCGATGCGATCGATCTTCGGGCGTTCTCGGGTGACCCACTTCATGGCGATGTCTCCTTCACCGGATTGGCTCGACAGGCCCGCCGGCAGCCCGCCATGAGGCGAGGCCGCCCGCCACAATGTCGGCGTCGTAGCCGAGACGGCGCAGCGCCGCCGCCGCTTCGAGGCTCACCTCGAAGCCATAGACGCAGCTGACCACGACCTTGCGGCCGCGCGAGAGCCGCGGCCCCCATTCCTCGACGCGGCCGGGGTCGTGCCATGCGACATCCGGGATGCGGAGACCGGACGCGGCGTAGTCGTCGGGCAGCCGGACGTCGATCAGCAGGACCGAGCTGCGGTCGGCGAGCACGGCTTCGACAGGGACGCCAGTTGCCGCCGGCGGGTTTCGCCGCGCTTGTGCCGCGGCATGGCGCTGGGCAATGCGGCCCCAATGCAGGTTCCTCATCACCGCGTCGACATAGCGTCCGGCGTCGGCGCCGAAGTCCTGGTGATAGGCGTGCTCGTACATGTCGAGCGCCCAGATCGGCTCGGCGTCGGCCAATACATGCGTGTGATCGGCGGCCCATTGGTTGACAAGACGACCGTCGCGCCGCGACCAGGCAAGGATCACCCAGCCGGACCCTCCGGCGAGCGCCTTGCCCATGGCGACGAAGCGCCGCTGCCAACGCTCGACGCTTTGAAAATCGCGCGTCAGAGCCTCGGCGATGGCGCCTTCCGGCCCTCCCTTGCCGCCGATGCCATCGAAATGGACCTCGTGCAGCACCATCGAGTTGTGCGCGATCAGCGCTTCGCGGCTAAGCCCGTTGACGGCGAAGCCCGGCTCGGTGCCGAGCTCGAGCGCGTCGAGCCTGGCTTCGATCGCATTCAGCCGGCGGACGGCGCCGCCGTAATTGTTGATGGGGCTGTCCCAGATAACTCGGTTATGGAGTTATCATGGGACGGATACGACGGAGCCGATTGGGGGTCTCGAAGCAGGATCGCCTGATCGAACATTTCGTAGCAGGAACGACGGCGCGTACCGCATCGAGTCTCTGCGGAGTGAACCGCAAGACAGGGGCGTTTTTCTTTCATCGCCTTCGTGAACTGATCGC